>NZ_JAOCFS010000001.1:0-340440 GCF_029842105.1 Empedobacter sp. GD03797 | reverse complement strand
AGAATGATAACGAACGTAGAACAAAATTAAAAAAAGCGTTAGGGATTGCAGTGAAAATCCTTTTTTGTTGATTAAACAAAGTCGAAATCAACAAAAAAGATTGCAACGAAAAGCCCGCCCGAAGGGAACGCCCTTATAAAAGAAATTATATAATCGAAATTCGAGATTCGAACTTCGCTAAACGATAAAATAAAGAATGAAAGTTACCGAACATATAGAACGCGCAAACGGAAAACCGTTGTTTTCTGTGGAAATTTTACCACCTTTGAAAGGGCAAGATGTCAATGCGACGTTCAAAACTTTAGATCCATTAGTTGAGTTAAATCCAGCTTTTATCGATGTAACTTATCATCGTCAAGAGTATATTTACAAACAGAAAGAAAACGGGTTATTGAAGCGTTATCAGGTGCGAAAACGTCCTGGTACAGTTGCGATTTGCGCTGCGATACAGAATCATTATAAGATAGATGCAATTCCTCATTTGATTTGTGGTGGATTTACAAAAGAGGATACAGAAGATGCGTTAATAGATTTGAATTTCTTGGGAATTGATAATCTTTTGGTTTTGCGTGGAGATCCTATAAAATCAGAAAAGTCTTTTGTTCCAGAAGTTGGTGGACATGCGCATGCATCGGAATTGATTGAGCAAATTACGGCTTTAAATACTGGAAATTATTTGGACGACGAGCTACAAGAATCGCATGCAATGGATTTTTGTATTGGTGTGGCGGGTTATCCTGAAAAGCATTTCGAATCGCCGAATCTTGCAATGGATTTGTATTATTTGAAAAAGAAAGTGGAATTGGGTGCAGATTATATCGTGACGCAAATGTTTTTCGATAATCAGAAATATTTTGATTTCGTGAAGAAATGTCGCGAAATGGATATTAATATTCCGATTATTCCAGGTATAAAACCTTTAACAACTTTCAATCAACTAACGTCGATTCCGCAAAATTTCTATTTGGATCTGCCAGAAGCTTTGGCAATGGAAGTTTTGAAGTCGAAAGATAAAGAACGAATTAAGGAAATCGGGATTGAATGGTGTATTCAACAATGTAAAGAATTGATCGATTTTGGTGTTCCAGGATTACATTTTTACACAATGAGTAATTCAATAAATACAAAAAAAATCGCTGAAGCGGTTTATTAAAATAGAAAATATAAGTTATTAAAAATCCGAGTGAATGCTCGGATTTTTGATAATCAATTTTTAAAATAAATATCTTTAAAAAATAAATTATCTGTATAATCTGGTAAATTAGATTTAGATTTTTTAGAAGAAATAATTTTGAGACTATTCTTATTCAAAATTCCTTTGGTTGTTCTAAAAATTTCTTCTTTTCTTGGACTTTCAACAAAAGTTACTTCAATCTTATTTTTAAGTATTTGACCTTTTCTATTTACAATCTTATTTTCTGTAATATAACCACGCCTTAAATCTCCTGTTTTTAAAACATAACTATATCTTATCGCCGCTAATTCACTTCTATTTGGAATTTCATTATAAGGAATTTTCAAGAAAAAATTTTCATCTAATAATCTATCAGTTTTAAAATCTTTCAATTTAGAATCATAATCATATATAAATGAAATTTCAATTTGCTTATCATTAAGTTTATTAAATTTATCTGATTTAAACTTTATTTTATAGTCTTCATCACTATCTTCAGAGAATGAATAATAAGCATCATTTTCTATTATAGTAAGTTTTTCGGTAAAAATTAATGTGTCATTTTTTATTTCCCAATTTCCATTGTAATCTTTCCAACTAAAACAACTAATAGAAGGTCTTTTAGAAAAAGTAAAATCTTTATCTGATGTTAAATTTATTCCTCGAATTTCATCATCCCATTTCATAATTACGTCATTTATTTCAAGTGAATCCTTAATGTCATTATTTATATAAGCTACAGGATATATTTGCCCTAATAAATTCAAATTAGATAATGCAAATAATATAAAAAATAAATTTTTGTTCATAGTTGAGCCAAAGAAATAGATAGAATTAAACTTCAATAACTTAGCAGAAATTATCATTATAATTTTTTAAATTATTCATAAACTTAGTTTTATTTTTTATAACCTTATTTTTAAATAATTTATATATATGGTATTGATTAATATTGTTTTGAGTAATAATAAGTGGTTTTTTGTGATTTTTTATATTTATTTTACTAAAACCTAAATCTTTAGAAAATAAATTCGTGTTCCAAGAGTAAAATAATTCTACAGACTCTACTTCAGAGAAGTCTATTTCAGTTTTACTATTGTTCTTTTTATTAGTAATAATTATTTTTTTAGTCAATTTATCAATTTTCACGTCTTCAATTTGATTTTGTTTAAAATATTTGCTTCTAATAATTTACATTCCTAAAAATAAATATGCTAAAATTGAAAAAAGTATAATAGAAGTTAATGCAAAAATTATTTTACCAAAATGAAAATCATTCCAATTTAAATACATTTTTCTAATAATCATCACTGTTATATAACCTGAAAATAAAAGCATTATAAAACCGAATATTAAATCAGTCTGTATTTTATTTTTATTATACTCAAATTCCATTATAAATGATTTTGGATTTACTTACAATTATTCGAAAAAGTTTTGACTAAAATTCTTTTTCAATTCCACTAAACAAAAGCCTTTTCAAATTACACTAAATTAAACAATAAACCAATATAAAAAAACTCTTTTCACAAAAAATCCGAGCATTTGCTCGGATTTAATTATACGATTATAGCCTTTTTTCGAGTTGATTTTTTCATTCGATACATAAGGTAAATAATTAGAGACAATAGAAATGAAAATATAAAGTATCTGATTGCTAATCCATTTTGAGTATCAACTTTACCAGTGCTTGAGATTATAAAACTTGTAAGCGAAGTAATAATATACGTCATTCCTCCCATCAAACCGCCAGCAACACCAGCATTTTTAGGAAAAGCCATCATATTTGAAGTAAAAAATGATGTGAATAAAATTCCTGAACAAATATGAATGAAAAACGCAAAGAATAATAAAACAAATAGATTTTGAACAAAGAAACCTGTGATAATCAATAGTGAAATCAAAATTAATTGAACAATAATAGGTAAAGCTATACTTTCTTTAAAATCAAGATGCATTCTTTTCTTTCCGACAAATCCGCCAATCATCCACGAAAAACCTAAAATTAAAGTTGAATAACCAATCACAACAGAATTAAAATGATAGGTATTTTCAATTAAAAACGGACCAATAATATTGAAAATCATCACAATAGAATAAGCAACAGCTTGTATCATAATTCCGACTATAAATAATTGATTTTTAAGCATCATTCTATACGTATCGATGACGTTTTTAAAATTTAATTTAGTTTTTTCAGTAATACTTTCTCCACTAAAAACCAATTCAAAAATTAAAATTAAAGCAGCATAAATAGCCAAAAAATAGAAATTTGCATGCCAATTGAACAATTTTTCTAAATATCCACCTAAAAAAGGTGCTAAAATAGGTCCGCATGACCAAACAATTGTAAAATAACCTAAATAATGTTTCGCCTTTTCTGGTGTATGCATATCGATAAAAAGTGCTCGAGTTGCAATGACAATAATCGCAACTGAAATTCCTTGAATAACACGCAGCAAACAAATCAACAAAATACTATCTGTACTCGCGATAACCAAACTTGTGATTAATACGACAAATAATGCTACAATTTTTGGATAATATCGTCCAATTGCATCCAAAATACTTCCAATAAACAATTGAGACAAACCGTAACTCAATAAAAAACAAGTCAAAGTTAATTGAATACTACTTTCTGGAACCATCAACGATTTTGCCATCGACGGAAATGATGGCAAATAGATATCTGTTACAAATCCCGAAATTGGAATCGAAAAGAAACCAAGTATACTTACAATTTTTTTTCTTTTTTCTGATGCTTCTCTCAACATAAATCATTTTTTACCATGCAAAAGTAAAATGAATGTCAAATTGATGAATTAAAAAAGACAAATAAAAAATTACAAAAATCAAATAAATTAATTTTCTTGTTTAAATTTTAATGGAGAAGTTAAAGTATGTTTTTTAAAAAAATTATTAAAATGAGCAGGTTCTTCAAAGCCTAATGTATAACCAACTTGCGCAATATCCCAATCAGTATACAACAGCAAATTTTTAGCTTCTTCAACAATTTTCTGTTTAATAATCTGCGTCGTTGTTTGTTTCGTCACAGATTTCACCGATGAATTTAGATGATTTACATGAATATTTAATTTCGTTGCGAAATCAGCTGGTGTTTTCAAAACAAGTGGATGAGCAGGAGAATCTAACGGAAATTGTTTATTTAATAATTCATCAAACTTCTTATACAATCTCACATTCGAAGGCAATTCAACCGCATGTATTTCATCAACTTTTTGTTCTAAAACATAATGAAAAATAGCAGATAAATGATTACGAATACTAAAATATCTCAATTGGTAATTGGATTGATTAAGACGATACATTTCCTGAAAATAAGACAAAATCAAAGGCAATTGCTCTTCAGAAATCTCAATGAAAGGAGAACTCCAATCTTTAAACAAAGATGTTTTTTTGAATACATCAAACTCTTTATTTTCAGAAAAAAATTGTTGATTGAACAAACAAAAATAACCTTCTTGTAAACTCGATTTACATTCCCAAGTGTAAGAAATATGCGGAGATGGAAGAAATAAAACCGGTTTAGAAATATACCGTTCATTATTTCCATATTTAAAAATTCCTTCACCAATCAACAGACTAATTTTGTAATAATCTCGTCGACTATATGGACTTTTAAAACTACAATACTTGCGCAAAGAAATATTAAAATGCGCTTTATCGTGTTCAAAATTAGCAGAATTCATCAATTCGGCTTGCTCTAAACTAATTTTATTATAATAATCTGCAATAGTTTCTAATTCTTGGCTCATCTCTATTCTTACAAAATTCAAATAAACAACATTTTAGAATAATTACATGTTAAAATCTATATTAATCATAAATATTATAAAATTTCATTAACTTTAATCACATTCAAAATTCAATAAAAATGCCTTGGAATCCCGAAATTTATAATCAATTCAAAAATATTCGTTATCAACCTTTTTATGATTTAGCGGTTTTGATTTCTGCTGATAATTTGAAAAATTGCGTCGATGTTGGTTGTGGAACTGGTGAACAAACAGCTATTCTTGCCAATAAATTTGAACACGCTAACTTTTTAGGAATTGATTCTTCAAAAGAAATGCTCGAAAAGTCAAAAGAATTTGATTTAGCAAACCTTTCCTTTAAACAACAAACGATTGAAGAATTTTCAAATTCTGATTCAAATTGGGATTTAATTTTTAGTAATGCCGCATTGCAATGGTCAGATAATCACGAAAAATTATTTCCTAAATTAATCTCAAAACTGAATATTAATGGACAATTTGCGGTACAAATGCCTTGTCAAAAAGATAATGTATTGAATGTTATTTTGAGTGATTTAGCACGAGAAAAACCTTTTGCAGATTATTTGAATAATTTTCATCGAGACTCGCCTTTGTTAGCGATAGATGATTATGCGAAAATCATGTTTGATAATGGATTGAAGGATTTAAACATCAGCATGAAAGTTTATCCAATTTACGGAAATGACGAAACAGAATTTTATAATTTCATTTCTGGTTCTGCTTTGATTCCTTATATGGAGCACTTAACGACTGAACAACAAGAATTATTTACTACAGAATTCAAAACGAGAATGAAGAAATATTATAAGACTTTTCCTGCAATTTATTCCTTTAAGAGAATGTTGTTGTATGGGAGAAAGAGCTAAATAAAAAAGAGAATCATAACTGATTCTCTTTTTTATTTATTAAAATTTAATCTAAATCGTCTAATACAGATTTTAAGATATTACAACCTTTTATAATATCTTCATCCGAAATATTAATCGGTGGTGTAATTCGTAAATTCTCGATGCTATACATCAAAAAGAAAATAATCAAACCTCTGTTCATACATTCTTGCTGAACGCGCAACGTATATTCTGGCGATGATAACTCAGGAGCTAACATCAAACCTTTACCATGAATTTTCTTAATTTTTGGATGCTGAAGATTTTCTCTGAATAATTGCTCTTTTCGATCAATATCATCCATTAATTTTTCATCTTCTATAACATTTAGTAACTCCAAAGCCGCTGCTGCAATCACAGGATTTCCTCCAAAAGTCGTAATATGTCCCAATTGAGGATTTTGTTTCAACGAACTCATAATTTTATCAGAAGTCATAAACGCACCAACAGGCAAACCGCTCGCCATGCCTTTTCCCATTGCCACAATATCTGGCACAACTCCAAAATGTTCGAAACCAAACAATTTTCCAGTACGTCCAAAACCTGGCTGAATTTCGTCCATAATCAATAATGCACCAACTTCTTCACAACGTTTTTTCAACTTGATAAAGAAATCATTTTCTGGCAATCTAAAACCAGAAGCACCACGAATAGATTCAACAATAACACCAGCTGTTTCTTTGGTAATTTTTTGTAAATCTTCTTCGTTATTAAAATCGATGAAATAAACTTCTGGTAACAATGGTCGGAAAGCAGCCTTTTTACGTTCATCACCCGAAACACTCAACGAACCATGTGTATTTCCATGATAGGCATTACGAAAAGAAATTAATTGACGACGACCTGTAAAACGTTTCGCTAATTTAAGCGAAACTTCGATCGCTTCTGTCCCAGAATTCACCAAATAAACTTGATCCAATCCTTCTGGTGTTAAATCAACCAGTCGCTTACATAATTCAACTGGTTTTTCTTGCGCATATTCACCATAAACAGCGACATGCATATATTTGTTTACCTGATCTATAATCGCTTGATTGATGCGCGGATGGCTATGTCCAAGTGTATTCACCGAAACGCCAGCTACAAAATCAAGATAGGCTCTTCCATCCTTTCCATAGATATAAGAGCCCTTTGCGTAATCGACTTCAAAACCAGATGCAAAATTTGTTGTTTGCGCCTGATATTTGAAAAATCCTTCCTTTAATCTTCCCATTTTATTTTAATAAAAAAAGTACAGCTGCACCGCCCATTGCATATGCTGCAACAGTAAGAGCATCTGATTTACCTTTCGAAAATTTTCTTATTTTGAACGATGAAATATCGTTTTTATGAAACTTTAATTCTTTTTCTGTTCCTTTTACAACAGCATATAAAGTATCAGCTTTCCATTGCTTCGCCTCTATTGTATATTCTTTTCCTTGCGCATCTACTTTATAAAATTGATCGGGTTTGATAACATCCGAAATTTTAATTGTAGAAGGATCTATCGCTACTTTCTCTTCTTTATTCTCTTGTTTTTTAGCTTTTAATGCAGCTAATTCTTCTTTACTTTCTGAAAGAGATGAACTAATTGCATTTTCATTAGGACTTTTGCGTTCTCTTTTCATGTCAGCAATTCTTCCGTCTGCCGTATTTCTACTTCTTACATTAGAAGGTTCAGTTTTGGTTTTCGCCATTTCCAATGCATACTCCTCAGGATCAAAAGCTTTGTATGTATAACAACTTGATAATAACAGAATAGATAATATGATAGATGTAGTTTTCATTTATAGTTTTAGAAATTAAACGATTAATTTATGAAAAGATTATTTCGAATCGATAAAAATATCTCGCCAAGTGTTTAATCGTTCAGAAATTCGCCATTTAAAATCGGGTAAATAACGCATTTCTTCTGGAAATTTTGACAATGGATACATTTTTCCGTCCGATTTTATGCGACATGCAACCAATTCCACATCTTTTCCTACAACATCAACTTCTATAATTCCACAATAAGAAATATTAACTCCATAACGTTCTTTCACTTTCGTTTTTTGATCCGTGTCATCCATGTACGTCAATGCAACAGCATTTTCTTCTACATTAATAAAATCAATTTTATCATCTTGAAAAAGAACAGTTAAATATTTTCCTTTGATTTGATGATATTCATTTTCCACAAGCGAATCCACTTTAGCAATCACAAACGCATTATTGAACACTTTCATCGAGTCTAATTTTTCTGTTTTCGCATTTGTATACGCTTCGATATAATCTCCAGTCACTTGATTATCGCCAGAAAACAAAATTGGATCTTTATAAAATTGCATCAATCCTTTAGTTTGATTGTACACCAAAGAATCTGCTTTTCCGTTCGCATTCGATTTGTAAAAACGCGCTTTATGAAATGCTTTCACCAATGAAGTCGAATCAACATCGTGACGTTTTACCGCCAACAAAGTATCCGCACTAATGTAAAGCGAATCTTTATCAAACGCTTTCACAGCATACGCATTCTTCGTTACAAAAGCCGAATCTAAGTATTTAAAAGCTTCTCCGTAATCTCCCTTCAAAAATCTTTTTTCTAAAGGATCATCTAAAAAAACATCACCTTCACCTTTACCAAAACCTGTTTTATCGTTGAAATAAAGTTTTTTAGCCGTCAACGTTTTGTTTTGATAATAAACTTTTGAATTTCCTCTTAACCAAGCTTCACCTGTTTTTTTATTAAAATCTCCATCAGAAGTAATAATATATTGCGATGGATCATTTCGACGCGTAATTTTAGAATAATCGCGGAAAGTTGTAATTCCCGTAATATCATTGGTCGTCATTTTTCTTGAATAAATCGTATAATCTTTATTCGTAATAAAAACTTCTGAACCAAAATTTGCCGATTTAGACTTTACATTATACACAACATTTCGTCCTTCAACTAAAGTACCATCAGAACCGATTGTTTTGTAAGTATCATTTACAATAATATTTCCAGTCAATCGCTCGTAAATCATTTTCTCAGAACTTATTTGTTGCGTAGGCGTCTTCACTTCTACTTTCCCAATACCAGTCGCAATCTCAGTTGTACGATTATAATCCATATAATCTGCCGTAATACGAGAACTTGGATCAGTCAACACCACATCTTTGAAAGCTTTTGCAATTGTTGTGTTTCCGTCATACTCCATTTTATGCGCCGTAATTGTTTTGTCTTTACTCACCAAACGTGCATTCGACCAAACAACAGCCAAGTTTTTATCACGATATAAAACCGCACTATCAGCTGTAATTACATCACCTTTATATTCAATAACAACATTACCTGTTAAAATCTGATTCCCTTCAAAACGATCTGGATAACGCTCAACTAAATCAGCATTCTTCAACACAACTTTTTCTTTTTTAGGTTTCTGTTGCGCAAAAGCACTTATCGTCATAAAACATGAAAGTAAAAAAGCAACTTTCAAACCTGTTTTATTTTTATTTATATAATTAATTAACAATTACTTAATGTTTTTATTTAATCTCTATTTCACTTCAAAAAAGTGTTAGCCAAAATTAGTATTATTTTTTTAGTCCTAAAAATTAATTATTACGTTAAAACGTGCTTGAATACTTAAAATTTTCATAATGTTTTAATCACTATGATAGATTTTTAAGTCTTAATTTGATTAAAAAAATAACTATTATTCATAAAATTCAATTTTAAAATTCTTAACTTCATATTCAATTTTTTAAATCTATTAAATGCCTCAATATCAAAATGTATTAGATAGTCCAAATACCAATACTATTTTTATGGTTTGGAATTTCAAGGAAAATACTGTTTACAAAAATGCTTTCAAAAAGCTTTGTGCTTTGGTTATCAATCTTAACCATTCAGCAAATACACGTTTTCCGAAAACACAATCGAGCGTTATTTTAGGAATTAGCTACGATGCTTGGATAAAATTAAATTTACCAAAACCTTTACCGAAAGAATTAAAACCATTTGTTGCCATTAAGGGAGAAAAGCATGAAGCCGTTTCTACAAAAGCTGATATTCATTTTCATATCCGTTCTACGCAACAAAGTTATTGCATTGATATTGTTTCTAATCTAACTGATTTATTAAATGATGTTGCGACTTGTCAAGAAGAAATTCATGGATTTAGATATTGGGATGGACGTAGTATTTTAGGTTTTGTCGATGGAACTGAAAATCCTCAAGGTGACGAGAGAACAAATTTTGGTTTGATTGGCAATGAAGATTCTGCTTATACAAATGGAAGTTACTTATTTGTGCAAAAATACATTCATGATATGCAAGCTTGGAAAAATTTACCAATCTCTGAACAAGAAAAAGTAATTGGTAGATCTAAAGTTGATGATATCGAAATGAATGATGATGAAAAACCTTCGAATTCGCATTCTGCATTAGCAAATGTTGGAGATGACAAAAAAATTGTTCGTGATAATATGCCTTTTGGAAATATGTCGACAAATGAAATGGGAACCTATTTTATTGCTTATGCCAGAAAATTTAGCATTGTAGAAGAAATGTTAGAACGCATGTTTGTTGGTGAACCTGCCGGAAACTATGATCGAATATTAGATTTTAGTAAAGCCAAAACTGGAACTCTATTTTTTGTTCCTTCTTTTGATTTGTTAGACCAATTTTCTAATTAAAATAACAAAAAAGACCTTTTACGAAATCGTAAAAGGTCTTTTGATTTTATAAAATCAAGGTTATTTATTTTTACGAGTTCCGTAAAAATACAATGAATGATTATCAATTTTGATATCAAAAATATCTTCTATCGTTTGTTTAATAGATTGAATTCTTGGATCACAAAACTCCAATACTTCTCCTGTATCAGACAAAATAATATGGTCATGATTTTTGTCGAAATATGATTTTTCGTAATGCGCTTGTTGATCTCCAAACTGATGTTTACGCACCAATTTAGCTTCCATCAAAAGCTCGATAGTATTGTATAAAGTAGCACGACTAACGCGGTATTTCTTATTTTTCATTTTGATATACAACATATCAATATCAAAATGATCATCTGTAAAATAAATTTCCTCTAAAATAGCATAACGTTCAGGTGTCTTACGATGTCCATTGTCTTCCAAGAAATTCGTAAACACTTGCTTTACTATTTCGTAATTACTTGATTTTACTGATTCGTCTGTCATATAAAAAATTTGTGTAAATATACAGAATATTTCCTTATCAATGTAACGAAACAGCTTTCAATTCGTACGTTTTTTTCTATCTCTTGATAATAAATCTTTATAGCAGCATATAATTAACAATACATCTATATAAGAAAATATATAATCTTTCAAAATTATTTTATCCTTTACACCACAAAGGTTAACTTTGCACACGATGGAAGAAAATTATTTAGAAAAACTGAACGAACCACAGCGTTTGGCTGTAGAAGCTACCGAAGGTCCAGTAATGGTGATTGCAGGTGCGGGTTCTGGAAAGACGAGAGTGTTAACTTATCGCATTGCTCATTTACTAAATAAAGGAGTTGATGCTTTCAATATATTGTCTTTAACATTTACCAATAAAGCTGCCCGAGAAATGAAAGAACGTATCGGACATGTGGTTGGTGAAGCGAATGCAAAAGCTCTTTGGATGGGTACCTTCCACTCTGTTTTTGCGCGCATTCTACGTGTTGAAGCACCGCTTTTAGGTTATCCATCAGATTTTACAATCTACGATCAACAAGATGCAGTTTCGGTAATGACAAAGATTATTAACGAAATGCATTTGGATAAAGATATTTACAAAGCAAAACAAGTTTTGGGAAGAATTTCTCAATACAAAAATAACTTGATTACAGTTAGAGCTTATCATAACAATCAAGCTTTAATTGAAGCAGATAATGAAGCAATGCGACCTCGAATGGGCGATATTTATAGAGCTTATGTAGATCGTTGTTTCAAATCTGGTGCAATGGATTTTGATGATTTATTGTTGCGTACCAACGAAATTTTGACGCGTTTTCCTGAAGTTTTAGCAAAATATCAAGAACGTTTCAAATACATTATGGTAGATGAGTACCAAGATACCAATCATTCGCAATATTTGATTGTAAAAGCATTGGCTTCTCGTTACGAAAATCTTTGTGTAGTTGGTGATGATGCGCAATCTATCTATGCTTTCCGTGGTGCAAATATTCGAAATATTTTATCATTCAAATCTGATTATCCTGACGCGAAATTGTATCCATTAGAACAAAATTATCGTTCGACACAAATGATTGTGGAAGCAGCGAATCAGATTATCAAACAAAATCAAGATCAATTAGAAAAAAATGTTTGGACAGCAAATGAAACTGGTGAAAAAATAGCCGTTTATCGTGGACTTTCTGATGCTGATGAAGCGCGTTATATTGCAACTCAGATTTGGGAAAGACAGATCAATGAACATCTTCAACCAAAAGATTTTGCTATTCTTTATCGTACCAATGCTCAATCTCGTGCATTAGAAGAAGCCTTGAGAAAAAGAGGAATTCAGTACCGTGTTTATGGCGGAACCTCTTTCTATCAGCGCAAAGAGATTAAGGATATGGTAGGCTATATGCGATTATTGATAAATCAAAATGATGAAGAATCTTTATTGCGAACAATCAATTATCCAGCACGTGGAATTGGTCAAACAACAATTTCTAAACTTTTGGTCGCAGCAGATCAACATCAAATTAGTTTATTTTCTTTAATTGAAAATATTGCGATGTATGCGCCAACAATTGGTATAAATGCAGGAACAGCAAACAAACTGAATGATTTTGTGTTGATGATTAAGCGCTTCCAAGTCATGTTAAAATCGCATGATGTATACGAAGTAACGATGGAAATGGCAAAAACGACACAATTGTTGAATGCGTTGAAAGAAGATTCTACTCCAGAAGGTGTTTCTCGTTTAGAAAACGTTCAAGAGTTGTTGAATTCAATTCAAGGTTATGTTGAAGAACAACAACAATTAGACGAAGGAGACGCTTCTTTAGGAGGTTTCTTAGAAAATATTGCTTTAGCAACTGATGCGGACAACGAAGAAGATGACGATAACAAGGTAAATTTGATGACTGTTCACTTAGCAAAAGGTTTAGAATTCCCTGTTGTATTTATTGCAGGTTTAGAAGAAAATCTTTTCCCTTCTATGATGAGCGTTAACACGCGCGCTGAGTTAGAAGAAGAGCGTCGTTTATTTTATGTTGCCTTGACGCGTGCTGAGAAAGTGGCTTATATGACCTATTCTGTTTCACGTTTTCGTTGGGGCAAAATTATCGATTGCGAACCTTCTCGCTTCTTAGAAGAAATTGATGATAGTTTCTTGGATTGGAAAAATCTTAATATTTCTGCAAGAGCTTCTAATAATAGTGGATTATCAGCTGATTTATTTGGAGATGAACCAACGCCGCAACAGTATCAACAACGAGAAAAATCGGTTGCACGACCTAACCCGAGAGCACGTGTAGAATCAGCTCAACCAAGATCAAATTTCAAACCAGTTAATCAAACAAAAAGTAGTACTTCATCAACAGCGAATGCTCAAGGTCTGCAAGTTGGTCAAGTTGTCGTTCACGATCGTTTTGGACGTGGAATTGTGAAAGATTTTCAAGGAGAACCATCAGATATGAAAGCAATTATTCATTTTGATAATGCTGGAGAGAAAAAATTACTCTTAAATTTTGCTAAACTAAAAATTATTCGATCATAATATAAAACAGAAAAGGTTACAATAATTTGTAACCTTTTTCTATTTATTTTCAATTGTTTAAATACTAAAATATAAACCTAAACTTTAATCACTAATAAATAACTCCTTTAACTTATTGAGTATAAATTGTTCAAATCTTTTGTTGAAAAAAAGAAATAATAAATATCATATATTAAGATTTTTTTAGCATTTTAGCACCACAAATAAACACAAGAACAAAAATTTTATACTCAAATGGATGATATCATCAATCTCGTAAGCAGCTACGTCTGGTCATATGCTTTAATTGGACTTTGCGCTTTAACAGGAATTTACTTCTCTATTCGCACCGGATTTTTACAAATCGTTTACATAAAAGACATGGTTCGCTTGCTATTTAGTGGCGAAAAATCAGACAAGGGGATTACACCTTTTCAAGCCTTTTCTTTAGCCATATCTGGTCGTGTAGGGACAGGAAACATTGTTGGTGTAGCTACCGCAATCGCAATGGGAGGACCTGGAGCAATTTTCTGGATGTGGTTTATCGCATTTTTAGGAAGTGCATCTGCTTTCATCGAATCTGCATTGGGACAAGTCTACAAACAAGAAATCAATGGAGAATATCGTGGAGGACCATCATATTACATCGAAAAAGGTTTAGGAATCAAATGGTACGCAGTTTTATTCGCAATCATTACAATTATGAGCTGCGGATTATTATTACCAGGCGTTCAGTCCAATAGTATTTCATCTGCTTTGAATAACGCGTTTGATATTCCTATTTATAATTTTGTTGGGATTCCAATCAACATAGTAGGATTCGTCATTATTGGATTATTAGCCCTGATTATTTTTGGAGGTGTAAAACGTTTAGGACAAGCTTCTGAATTTATCGTTCCCTTTATGGCAGGTGCTTACATCTTAATGGCAATCATCATTATTGGAATGAATATTCATCAAGTTCCATCAGTTTTACGATTAATTTTTTCATCAGCTTTCAATCAAGAATCGCTTTATAGTGGAGTTTTTGGATCGGCAATTGCTTGGGGAATAAAACGTGGAATTTATTCTAACGAAGCTGGTCAAGGAACTGCTCCACATGCTGCTGCTGCTGCCGAAGTTAACCATCCTGCACAACAAGGTTTAGTACAAGCTTTTTCTGTTTACATCGATACATTATTCGTGTGTACAGCAACTGCTTTTATGATTTTATTTACAGGAAAATACAATGTAAATCACCCAGAAAAAGCGGGAAGTTTCATTACTCAAAATCTTCCCGGCGTAGATTATACAGGTTTTACGCAAGCAGCCGTTTCTAGTCATTTCCCTTCATTCGGAAATAGTTTTGTTGCAATTGCTTTGTTTTTCTTTGCTTTTACAACAATTATGGCTTATTACTATTATGCGGAAACGAATATTACATACATTTTCAAAGGAAAAAATACAAAAGTTTATGTATGGATTTTACGTTTTTGTTTCTTGGGCGCTACGTATTACGGAACAATCAAAACTGCTGAAACTGCTTGGGCAATTGGTGATATTGGTGTAGGTTTAATGGCATGGGTAAATGTTATCGCTATTTTATTATTGAGCGGAGTTGGGCTTAAAGTCTGGAAAGATTATAAAGACAAACGTAAAAAAGGAATTAAAAATCCTGATTTCAATCCGTTAGAAATCGGAATTAAAAATGCTACTTTTTGGGAGAACAAAAATAAATAATACAAAAAAGCCACTTCGTTGGAAGTGGCTTTTTTGCTATTAAAAATTATGATTATTGGGCTTGAGTAAACTCTAAATTCACCAATAATTTTACTTTATCCGAAACAACTAATCCTCCTGCTTCTGTTACTTGGCTCCATCCTAATCCGTAATCTTTACGATTGATTTCGCCTGAGAATTCGAAACCAGCTCTTTCTAATCCCCAAGGATCAGTAATAACTCCACCAAAATCTGCATTTAAAGTGATTGGTTTTTTCTCTCCACGGATTTCTAAAGTTCCCTCAATTTTTCCGTTTTGAATACCTGAAGTACTTTCAAATTTCATTTCTGGAAATTGTTCAGCAGCGAAAAAATCAGCTGATTTTAAATGTCCATCACGATCTGAATTTTTTGTATTGATTGAATCTACTTTTGCATCAAATTCAAATTTTGCATCAGAAAAATCGTTACTATTACTTTCTACACCAGCATTGAAATGATCAAAATTTCCTGTTACTGTAGAAATTACCATGTGTTTTACTTTAAATTGAACTTCTGAATGAGAAGGGTCTAAATTCCATTTTGTTGCCATAATGTTTTGTTTTTATTTGTTATTTAAATTGATTTATTTATCCTATTTTGAATGATAACATTCCTAATGATCCGTAAATTAATTTGTCATTAAAAAGTGTTACTTCCTCTTCTTTTCCTTGTAATGCTAATGCGTAAATAGATGGCAAATAATGTTCCATAGATGGTACGGCGAGATTAAATGCGCTACCTTTTTGTACAAAATTGAACAATTCGTCGTGATTACCTGTTTGAACAATATTCTTGAATGTATCATTCACCTCATAAGCCCAATCGTAACCAGCATTTGGCTCGTTCCAATTTAACGCTCTCAAATTGTGTACAACATTCCCACTTCCTACTATTAATACACCCTTACTACGCAAAGCGTCTAATTCCTTTGCTAATTCGTAATGCTCTTTTGGCATTTTATAAACATCCAAACTCAGTTCTATCATCGGAACATCTGCTTCTGGATACAAAAATTTAATCACACTCCAAGAACCGTGGTCAAATCCCCACATTTTGTCTAAATCGACATCTGTTGTTTTAATTAAATTTTTGACCTCTGTAGCCAATTCTGGACTTCCTGGTGCTGGTTATTCAACATCGAATAAAGCTTGCGGAAAACCATAAAAATCGTGAATCGTTTTCGGTTGTTCTAAAGCCGTAACTTTAGTCCCTTTCGTTTCCCAATGTGCCGAAATACAAATAATCGCATTTGGTTTTGGGATTGTTTTTCCAATATTCTTCCAACCTTCTACAAAAATATTTTCTTCGATTGCATTCATCGGAGAGCCATGTCCTAAAAATAAAACTGGCATTTTATCAGTTGTAGAAAAACTTGAAGTAATTGATTTTAACGTATTGAAATCCACGATTTTATGACATATTTTATTTATTATTATTTTGCTTTTGGAGCTGCAAATTCTAAGTTAGATGTTAAGGTAACAACATCACCTACAACAGCTTCTGGGAAATTACCACCGATGTTAAAATCACTTCTTTTTACATTTCCTTTTACTGTAAATCCGTACGTTTTAACTCCGTTATTATTGATACTTCCGTTGTAAACTAATTTTAACGCAACTGGTTTAGTTACTCCGTTTAATGTTAAATCACCAATCATTTTAAATTGATTTCCTTTAACACGTGTGATTCCTTTTGAAGAGAATTCTAATTTTGAATTTTTTGCTGCATTGAAAAAATCTGCTGATTTCAAATGATTATCACGTGCTTCAACTCCTGTATTGATAGAGTTGATATCTGCAACTACATGAAATTTTGCATCGCTTAAATCTTCTTTTGTAAAGTTTAAATGAACATCAAAATTTTGGAATTGTCCTTCAACATCAGAAATTGTCATGTGCGAAACAGAAAAACCTAATTTTGAGTGTGCTTTATCATTTGTATAATTTTGAGCGAATGCAGACATTGAAGCTGCTGATAACATTAACGTGAATAATAATTTTTTCATAACGAATGATTATTTGATTGTTTTTAATTAATTATTTTGATAGGACAAATTTAGCTCAGACCTCAATGAGATTTCATTGACATAAGATAAGAAATTAAAAAACTTGATTTTTTCAACTAAAAAACAATCAGATTGTATCAATTAATATTCCAAAAAGTAAAGATTTTGAATTCGTTAACAATAAAAAAACACTTCAATAGAAGTGTTTAATATTATTTTACTGGACTAAAATACCAGTAGGTAGATGTTTTTTTATTCTCGACTTCCAAATATTCTGGAAATGCTTGTGGTAATAAATGTAATTCTTCCGATTTTTTCAAATCAGTTAGAATCTGACGTAAAGGATATCCTTTTTTACGATCGTGAGGAAAATATCCTTTTTCTATTAAGAAAGGCATCATGTCCTTCGTTTTTACACGTTCCAACTTATTTTCTGTTAAATAAGCCTGAATATCTTCGCTCATTTTTTTGACCACTTCGCGGTCTACTTTAATATATTCGTTTCTCTTCATATAATTTTACCAATTACCATTCATGTGCGTCAAAATCATAGGACCTTCAGAAGTTACCAAAACAGTATGTTCGTGTTGCGCAAAAACGCCAGGAGCATTTCCTATCATCGTCCAACCATCCGCTTGTTCAATTGCTTCGTAAGAATTTTCAGAAATAAAAGTTTCTAACGCAATCACAGAGTTTTTACGGAATCGACGTTTATCATCTGGATCTCTGAAATTCATCAAATCTAACGGTTCTTCGTGCAACGAACGCCCTACTCCATGACCAGTTAAATTCTCAATCACATGATAATGATGTTTTTTTGCTTCTTTCTCAATAATTCCACCAATATCAGCGATTTTAACGCCAGATTTTACAGCCGCAATTGCTTTTTGAAGTGCAGAAATCGATGCATCAACAATTTTTTGATAACCATTTACATCTTCTCCAACAACAATAGAACCTCCATTATCAGCCCAAAAACCACCTAATTCTCCAGAAACATCAATATTAATAACATCTCCATCTTTCAAAATTTTATCAGCTCTTGGAATTCCGTGACAAATTTCTTCATTCACGCTTAAGCAAGTATAACCAGGAAATTGATATGTCTCGAAAGGAGCTGATTTACAACCAAATTTGTGCATAATCTTCGCACCAAAATCGTCCAATTCTTTTGTTGACATTCCAGGTTTTACATAATCTTTCATCTCTTTAAGAGTAACAGCTACAGCTTCGCTGACTTTTTTCATTCCGATTAACTCTTCTTCTGTCTCTATAATCATTGCTTAAATTCTATTGATTTCCTTTTCAGAAATCATTTGCAAATTTACGTGTATTTGCAACGATTATTCGCTTATTTTGATAGAAATTCGTGATTATTGTATAATAGATTATATTGTTGATTGATAAAGAAGTATATTAATCATAATGAAAACGACATTTCGCGATTTGAATTTCATCTTCTACAACACGATATATTAACCGATGTTCATGATCTATTCTTCTTGACCAAAAACCTACATATTTGTGTTTCAAAGCTTCTGGTTTCCCCAGACCATCAAAAGGATTTCGAGCAATATCTTTAATCAATTCATTGATCTTTTTCAATTTAGATTTATCTGTTTTTTGCCAATACAAATAATCTTCCCAAGATTCATCAACAAAAACGATTTTCATTTATTCTTCGATTAACTCTTTTGTAAACGTTTTCTGAGTTTTTAATTTCTCAATTGCAGCATCCAAACGCTCTTCATTTTTGCGAGAAGAAAGCTCATAATTTGTAGCCATTAGTGAGTTATACTCTTCTAAAGACATAATAACAACACCAGAATTTTTTCCACGATTGATAATCAATGTTTCAAAATTATTCGTCACACGATCAAAATATTCTTTCATATCTTTTCTAAATTCAGAAATACTTGTTATCAACATATGTACAATATTTTGTACAAATATATGTACAATTAATTATAAATCAACTTGATTTACAAATTTTTAGAAAATAAAAAAATCCGTCAAATTGACGGATTTAAGTTTATATTTTTTATAATTATTAATCTGCATCATAGATTAATACTCGTTTTGCTAGTTTATTTGGACCATTCAAAAACTCAATATGTTGTGGATGTTTTTGATACGTCTCAAATTGTTCCATCGTTTCGAAAGCTGCAAACAAAGAAAACGAATACGAAGCATCGATAACATCTCTTTCGATATTTGCAGGCGTTCCAACATGAAAAAATGCTGAAGGAGCAATTGGTTCTAAATCTTTCAAAGCTTGATGAAATGTATTCACTTCAGCTTCTGTAGCGTCATCTTTTAACCAAAATAATACGTGGTGTGCTAACATAAATTTATATTTTAGTATGCAATTTGCATTTTTACTTTCTTATTTTTTACTTTTTGACCGTTCAATTTTTTCAATAAATCTGGAACTTTTTTACGGTTAATCGCAACATACGAAGTGGTATCTTTTACTTCTATAATTCCAACATCGTTTTTCTCCAAACCTCCTTTTTTGAACAAGAATCCTACAATATCAACTTTGTTTACTTTGTCTTTTTTCCCTGCAGAAATATAAATCGTTTGGTAAGGTGTACGTTCTGGAATTTTATATGTTCCTCCTAAATTTTCGACAGGTAAATTTTCATTTACAAACGGAAAATGCTCTTCATTACTGATAATTAAATATACAAAACCTTTCGCATTCATACGAGCTGTACGTCCATTTCTGTGGATAAAAGCAGCTTCTTTTGCAGGTAATTGATAATGAATAATCGAATCTACTTCTGGAATATCCAAACCACGCGCAGCCAAATCTGTTGTAATTAAAACTCTAACCGAATCATTTCTGAATTTCAGTAATGCACGTTCACGCTCATCTTGTTCCATTCCTCCATGAAAACTTTCGCGCGCAATTCCTTTTTCATGCAACAAATTGCTAATACGATCAACTGCATCGCGGTGATTACAGAAAATCAACATACGTTTGCTTCCAATTTTACAAATCAAATTGAATAATGTATCCAATTTTTCTTCTGAAATGGTATTCACCACTTTCATGTGTAAATCTGGTTTTACCTCGATTTGTTTTAGATAACTCACGATTTTTTCGTCATTCAATCCAACAAATTCTGGAATATTTTCCATTTCTGTAGCAGAGGTTAAAATACGTTGTTTCAATCCAGAAAGTTGCTCAACAATAAAGCTCATATCTTCTTGAAAACCTAATTCTAACGCTTTATCAAACTCGTCTAAAATTAAAGTCTGAACAGTTGAAGGATCAAAATTTTCGTTACGCAAATGATACGCAATACGTCCTGGAGTTCCGATTAATACAGCCGGAGCTTCTAACAAAGTATTTTGCTCAACTTTTGTATTGTGTCCACCATAACAACACGTTACTTTATAATCAGATTTCATCGATTTGAAAACTGTTTCGATTTGTAAAGCTAACTCACGCGCAGGAACTAAAATTAAGGTTTGAACACCTTTTACATCTGGATTTAAATCTCTTAAAGTCGGAAATAAAAACGCCAATGTTTTACCAGAACCTGTTGGTGATAATAGAATTAAATCTCGTTGATTTTCGGACATTTTGAATGCTGAACGTTGCATTGCATTCATATCTTTGATGCCCAAATTTTTATAAAGTAAATCGATTTGCATGCTGCAAAAATAGTCTATTCTTTCGAATTAATCATTTTTTGACACTGTAGAAATCTTATAATCTTCCATAAATTCATCAAAAAGATTCATGATTTCGAAGTGATTTTTATCTAATGTATTTGCGTCAAACGAAACAACAGCACCATACATTTTATTCCAAAATCTCATGCGCACTTGTAGGAATTTTTGAGATTCATTATTGATAAACTTATCAGCATCAACAACTTTTATATTAATAACACGTTGACGAGGTAATTTCAGCTCTTCAATTTCTAGAATCTTTTCCCATTCAATATAATTCAATTGATCCGTAGGTTTGTAAACAATTCCTTTTTTATCGATCAATAAAATCAATTGTTTTTTCATCAATTTTTTGATTGAAATTATGATGAATAAAAGACTTGGAATAAATAAAATTCCGCTTAAAACTTTTGCAGTTTGCGGAGAATTAACTTGATTGGCGTTTAAAAATAAATAAATTGAACAAGCAATAAATAAAAGACTACCGAATAATAATCCCCAATTGCTTGTCTGTTTTGCGTAAACTTTAACTGAATTCAACTGATTTTGTTTTTACAAAAATATAGATTTTAATCTTAATTAAAGGTTATAAAAAAAGAGCCTCAAAAACTGAGACTCTTTCTAAATTATCCAAAAATTTCTTGGTATTGTTTCTTATATTTTTCTAAAATAATTTTTCGTTTAAACTTTAGTGTAGGCGTCAACTCTCCTCCTTCTACAGTCATTTCATTTGGAATAATTGCAATCTTTTTGATTTGCTCCCAATGTCCAAAATGATTATTCAGTTGATTGATTTCTTCTTCTAATTTCTTTTTGACAACATTGCTTTTCTGAAATTCATCATGAGGAAGATTTACAATTTCCGAAGCATTTGACTGCGACCATTTTTTGAGATTTGTATAACTCGGAACCACAAAAGCACCAGGAAACTTCTCGCCTTCTCCAACAACCATCAATTGCTCGATGAATGGCGATTCTACCATTTTCATTTCGATTTGTTGTGGAACAATATATTTTCCTCCCGAAGTTTTGTACATTTCTTTTTTACGGTCAACAATTTTCAAGAATTTATTGTCAACCCATTCGCCAATATCCCCCGTATATAACCAACCATCTCTGATTTCTTCGGCAGTTTTTTCTGGCAAATTATGATAACCCATCATCACAATATCACCTTTTACTAAAATTTCGCCATCATCGGCCAATTTTACTTCAACACCTTTCAGCGGAGGTCCAACAGTTCCAATCTTTTTCCCTCGACGAAAACAATTCACCGCAATTACTGGTGAAGCTTCTGTTAATCCATAACCTTCATAAATTGGAATTTCTGCAGCTAAAAATACACGAACAATTCGTTGTTGAATCGCTGCACTTCCCGTTACAATGGCTTTTAGTTCACCCCCAAGTCCTTCGTACCATTTATGTAAAACCAATTTTCGAGCAATTGCTAATTTCAAATTATAAATTGCCGAACGCTGATCGTCTTCTAACACAAACTCATCGCCAACTTTTACAGCCCAATCAAAAATAGATTTCTTAAAACCTGATAATTGCGCTCCCGTTTGCATGATTTTCTCGTACACTTTTTCAATCACACGAGGAACAGCCGTAATCATATGCGGTTTGATTTCTTTTAAATTATCGCCAATCTTCTCCATCGATTCTGCAAAATATATCGAAATTCCCATGTACACATACAAATATTGAATTGTTCTCTCATACGCATGACAAGCTGGAAGAAAGGTCAAAGCACGATCATAAGGATCAAGTGGTGTTGAATATTCACACGCAATCACATCTGCAATAATGTTTTTGTGCGACAACATCACGCCTTTTGGATTTCCTGTTGTTCCTGACGTATAGATTAAAAAAGCTAAATCTTCGTGCTTTACATTTGCGGCACGTTTGTCTATTTCTTCTTGTTGAATTGTTTTTCCTTTTTCGATTAAAACATTCCAACTTTCTGTATTTTCAAACTCATCAATCGAGTACAATTGCTCTAATGAAGGCAATTTTGTTTTTAGTTGATTGATTCGCGTGTACAAATCGAGATTACTTGTAAAACACAATTTTATAGCCGAATCGCTAAAAATATATTCGTAATCGTTGTCAGAAATATTCGGATAAATCGCTACCACAACAGCTCCGATTTGTTGTATCGCATAATCTATCATATTCCATTCGACACGATTTTCTGAGATTAATCCCACTTTTTCACCTGGTTGAACTCCACAAGCGATCAATCCTTTTGAGATTGCATTAACATGTTCTAAAAAAGTTGTGGTTTTCATCGGTTTCCATTCTCCATTTTGTTTGGATACAAACATGGATAAATCAGGAAACTTCTCCAGCTGACGTTTTGGTAAATCAAAAATTCTGGTTGCTTCCATAGTGCACTTATAGTTTTGTAATTTTGAAAAGAATTCGTCGAAAATAGCATAAAATGATGAGTTTTTCAAAAATTTTATCTTCAACTTAAAAAGAATTATTTTCGTCATAAATATTACAATTATGAAATATCTAATTCTATTTCTACTATTATTTTACTCTTGTAGCTCTGATTTTAAAAAGTCTTATAAAATTGGAGATATTAAATTATATGAATTACAATGTTCTGGACACTATTATTTGAGCACTGATAATTGTGATTGTAAATATTTACCAACTAATTATTTTATTCCAAAAGGTGGAAATGATTCATTTTTTGAATTATTCTTAAAGGAGAATAAAGGAAAACTTCAAGTTAATTCACTTTATAATGAATTTGAAACTCATGGAAATATCAAAGAAAAAGTAGATTTTATTATATATACCGATAACGCTTCTTTTATGGATAGTATAAGAAAAGTAAATTATACTGTGATTCGAGGATATTCTAATGGAAGAATGAATCCATAAAAAATCCCTCAATTCATGATGAGTTGAGGGATTTTTTTATTTATAAATTTCTTCGAATTCTTTCTGGTATTTTTTTAGAATAACTTTACGTTTCATTTTCAAAGTTGGCGTTAATTCTCCCGCTTCAATTGTGAATTCATAAGGTAATAAATGAAATTTTTTAATCTTTTCCCAATTTCCAAAATTGACATTTAATTTGTTGATTTCATTTCCTATCAATTCATAAATTTTTGGATGCGTTAAAAATTCTTCAAGAGGTAAATTAATCAATGAAGATTCATTTGTTTTTGCCCAATCAATGCAGTTTTCATACGAAGGAATAACCAAAGCAGCAGGGAATTTTCGTCCTTCTCCAACCACCATAATTTGTTCGATATAATTAGATTCTGAAAGAATTTTCTCAATTTGTTGCGGAACAACATATTTTCCTCCAGAAGTTTTGAACATTTCTTTTTTACGATCGATAATTTTTAAGAATTTATTATCAACCCATTCGCCAATATCGCCCGTATATAACCAACCATCTTTCAAAACTTCAGCAGTCGCTACAGGATTTTTATAATATCCTTGCATGATATTTTTTCCTTTTGCTAAGATTTCTCCGTCTTCAGCTAATTTAATTTCAATATCAATCAAAGGAATTCCGACAGTTCCGATTTTCATTCCACGTTTGATGCAATTTACAGACAAACATGGTCCAGCTTCTGTTAAACCATAACCTTCGTAAATTGGAATTCCGGCAGCTAAATACAATTTCAATAAACGAGTTTGTAAAGTTGCACTTCCCGAAGCAATTCCTTTAACATTTCCGCCAAGCGCTGCTTTCCATTTCGAAAAAATTAATTTTCGAGCAATATTTAATTGAAATTTATACCAAGCAGAAAGCTTTGATTCATCTAAATCATACTGTTCTCCTAACGAAATTGCCCAAAAGAATAATGCTCTTTTAATTCCTGTCAATTGTTCTCCAGTCGCCATAATTTTATCGTAAACTTTCTCTAAAACACGTGGAACAGCCGAAAAAATATGCGGTTGAACTTCTTTCATATCTTGCCCAATCGTATCCATTGATTGCGCAAAATAAATTGGTAAGCCCATTTTGATGTACACATATTGAAAGACGCGTTCATACGCATGACAAGCAGGTAAAAAAGACAACGCTTTATCATACGCTTTTACAGGAAAAGAATATTCGGAACTATTGACATCAGCCAATAAATTTTCGTGAGAAAGCATCACACCTTTCGGATTTCCAGTTGTTCCAGAAGTATAAATAAGAGTTGCTAAATCAGTTGGTTTTACATTGTCCATCTTCGTTTGTAAAACCTCATCAGCAATAGAAATTCCTTTCGAAATTAATTCAATCCAATTTGGTGTATGCGGATAAGTATTAAATGTATAAACTTGTTCAAGATTTGGAATACGATCTTTAATTCCTAATAATCGTTGATACAACGCGTCATTGCTCACAAAACAAAGTTTGATTTCGGCATCATTTAGAATAAATTCGTAATCATTGTCCGAAATATTGGGATAAATTGCCACAACGACAGCTCCAATTTGTTGAATTGCAAAATCTACTAAATTCCATTCCAAACGATTTTCGCAAATCAACGCAACTTTATCATTTGGTTGAACGCCATTTGCAATCAAACCTTTCGAAATATTATTTACTCGATTGATAAAATCTGTTGTCGAAATTCCCTTCCATTCTCCTTTTTCTTTGTAATTAAAAATCGAAATGTTAGGTGTATTTTTTTCTTGAAATCGAGGTAAATCGAATACTCTTTGCGGTTGTTTCATATTCTTGAAATAAGGATACAAATTTCTGCTAATTCTTTCTACTTTAGAAATTATTTGCTCATTCTTTTCTCAAAAAAATTAAGTTTATTATCAATAAAAATCATTTTACTTTTTTGCAATAATTATACTATACTCTCTTTCAACTTTTTCGCCAGCTTTACTAATCACACTTTCCGAAAATGTTTTTGTATCTTCAATCGAAAATTTAGCAGATTTCAATAGTTTTATCACTTCATCTTCTGTGTACAAATTGAAGCCAAATTGAGTAAAAGGCAATGTTTCCATAAATTCCTTTTTAGCAAAAGTAAGCGCAAATTTCCCGTTGAATTTCAAGACTCTATAAATTTCACTCAAGAAAAATTCAGGATTTTTCCAAAAATAAATTGTATTTACCGTGAAAATTTTATCAAAGCGTTTTTCATAAAAATGAATTCTTTCATCCGTAATTATTTCAAATCTAATATTTGCATTCAAATAATCAGAATTGTTCATAATAGCACTATTTTTCATGACCTGTGAAAGTTCTAAACCAATATATTCTAAACCATTTGCTTGATTCAATACATAAGATAAATGCTTACAATTTCCATGACCTAACTCCAAAATTTGTTCTTGATTTTGTAATTGTAAATGATCTATTGTCATTTTCGTCATTCCAAAATTACTTTCACTCATTTGCTCACCAATTTCAATTCCTTCGTCTCCATTTGGACAACTCAATTGTTTCGCAAGGCTTTGTAAATCAATATTATTTTTCATTTAATTTATTTATATAGAATAATTCTAAATTAATAAATATTAATCATTATACGCGTGATTTTAATCATTTAAAAATTACATCTTACCTTTGAAAAATAGTAAAATAGATGAGGGATATTATACGAACTGAAGACGAAGATGATTTCAAACTGTTTTGTTTGGAATCTGTAGCAGATATTGAAGAGCAAAATGATTCGCAATTATTGGAATTTTTGGAACATTTGGCGCGAGAATTTCAGATTACGAATGTTTATAAAACGACTGATAGCTTTGAAGGTTTCGAGGAAAGTTTGACCAATCTTCTTTATCATGATAAATATTTTAGAGATTATAAAATCATTTATTTAGTTTTTGAAGGACAAGGAAATCAAATTCAAATTGATGATTATTACTATAGTTTGGAAGAAGTTGCTGAGATTTTTCAAGGAAAATTAACTGATAAAATTGTTCATTTTTCGAATACAATGAATTTGGATTTGGAAGACGAAAGTTTTCAATATTTTATTGATGTGACGGGCGCAAAAGCTTTGTCTGGATATGTAAATCCTTCTCCAATTTTGAGTACGATTTTGGATCAATATTATTTTTGTTTAGCGAAAGAAATTGATGACGAAGAAGAGCTTGTACATGCGTTGTTTGATAAACATGCAAATATATGCCTGAAATTAGGTTTTAGATTGTATCATTAAAACTAAATTAACTACACAAAAAACTTGGAGATATAATCCTATAGTTAAAATGAAAAGTGCGCACTTATATACAATTTAAAATTATAGAGATAGAAACTGCAAGATTTAATTCTTAAAAATAATGTATAAAATTACATTAATATAAACTTAAACAATTCATTTATATATTTTAAGATAAATGCTATATCATTTTTTTAATTTTATTATTATTTCAATTTATCTTTCAAGAATTGTGCAGTATAGGATTCTTTTGCTTTGACAAAATCTTCTGGTGTTCCTTCAGCAACTAAATAACCACCTTTTTTTCCTCCTTCTGGACCAAGATCAATTACCCAATCGGCTACTTTGATAATATCCATATTATGCTCGATTACAAAAACCGAATGTCCCAAATCAATCAAAGCACGTAACGCTTTAATCAATTTCTGAATATCTTGGAAATGTAGACCAGTAGAAGGCTCATCGAAAATAAACAAGGTTTTGTTTGTTGTTTCTCCTTTCGTCAAGAAAAAAGCCAACTTCACACGCTGCGCCTCTCCACCAGAAAGTGTATTTGACGATTGCCCAAGTTTTACATACCCCAAACCAACATCTTGCAATGGTTTTAGTTTTTCGACAATTTTATTTTGTTGATGCGTTGCAAAAAAGTCAATTGCTTCATCAATTGTTAGATTTAAAACATCTGAAATCGATTTTCCTTCAAACTTAACTTCTAAGATTTCTTTCTTGAAACGTTCTCCGTGACAATCTTCACAAATCAGCTCTACATCAGCCATAAACTGCATTTCGATGGTAATCGTTCCTTCTCCTTTGCACGTATCACAACGACCGCCATCTACGTTAAACGAAAAATGTTTTGGTTGAAATCCCATCACTTTACTCGCTTTTTGATTAGCAAATAAATTTCGAATATCGTCGTAAGCTTTTACGTAAGTTACAGGATTAGAACGCGAAGATTTTCCAATCGGATTTTGATCGATTAACTCAATACCTTCCAATTGTTTTAGATCTCCAACTAACTCATCAAAATCACCAATTTTATTTCCAAAAATCTCGAAATGACGTTGAACAGCTGGTGCTAAAATATCTTTCATTAACGTCGATTTTCCTGAACCTGAAACACCTGTAATCACAGTTAATTCGTTCAGAGGAAATTTAACATCAATATTTTTTAGATTATTTTCTCTTGCTCCAATAATTTTCAGATAATTAGGAGATTTTAGACGTTTTTTAGGAACTTCAATTTCTAATTTTCCGTTCAAATATTTAGATGTTAATGTATCACCTTTTAATAATTCATCATAGGTTCCTTCAAAAACTACTTCACCTCCATTTGTTCCCGCTTCTGGACCAATATCGATGATATAATCGGCAGCTTTCATAATGTCTTCATCATGTTCTACTACAATCACTGTATTTCCTAAATCGCGTAAACGATGTAAAATCGTAATAAATTTGGCTGTATCTCGCGAATGTAAACCAATCGAAGGCTCGTCTAACACATACATCGAACCAACCAAACTACTTCCCAAAGAAGTTGCTAAATTGATACGTTGTGATTCTCCTCCAGATAAGGTATTCGAAGCTCGATTTAGCGTTAAATATTCTAAACCAACATCTAACAAAAACGTTAAACGCGACTTAATTTCGTATATAATTCGACCCGCAATTTGCTGATCATATTCGTTAAATGTAATACTTGTGAAGAAATCATTCAACTCATTCAAAGGTAAATCAACCAAATCATTAATCGATTTATCCGCAATTTTCACGTAATTAGTTTCCTTACGCAAACGCTTTCCTTTACAAGTCGGACAAGTTGTTTTTCCTCTATAACGAGACAACATTACACGATATTGAATTTTGTATGTATTCTCCTCAACCATTTTGAAGAAACCATCCAATCCTTCCCAATCATTATCTCCGTGCCACAAATAGTCTTTTTGCTCTTCTGATAATTCAAAATATGGTTTATGAATTGGAAAATCTACTTTTTGAGAAAGTTTGATAAAATGATTTTTCCACTCGCCCATTTTCTCACCTTTCCAAGCTACAACTGCATCTTCATAGATTGACAACGATTTATTTGGAACGACAAGGTTTTCCTCAACTCCAATTACTTTCCCATAACCTTCGCAAGTTGGACAAGCTCCATAAGGATTATTGAAACTAAAGAAATGAATCGTTGGTTCATTGAAAATCAGACCATCTGATTCGAATTTATTAGAAAAATATTTTACCGAATTATCTTCTACATTTACAATCGCTATTTCTCCTTTTCCTTCGAAAAAAGCCGTCTCGATAGAATCTGCCAAACGATGATAAAAAGATTCTTCATCCTCTGTTGGCAAAGCGATACGATCAATGACAAGATGAACGTCATTTTCGGGTTGAGGCTCAAAATTAAATGAAATTAAGTCTTCAATTTTTACTTGATTTCCATCCACACTCAAACGTGTAAACCCTTGTTGTTGAAGAATATTCAAATGCTCTGCAAACGAACGTTCCTCTGGCACAACCAATTTTATTTGAAGAATAAATTTAGTTTCAGCCGCAAAAGTTTGTAAATAATCAATTGCATCCGTTACCGAATCTTTTTGAACTAATTCTCCTGTAATCGGCGAATATGTTTTTCCAATTCGTGCGTACAACAACTTTAGATAATCATAAACTTCTGTTGTTGTCCCAACTGTAGAACGTGGATTTGTTGAATTTACTTTTTGCTGAATCGCGATTGCAGGAGCAATTCCTTTGATATAATCAACTTGAGGTTTATCTAATTTCCCTAAAAACTGACGTGCATAAGACGACAAACTTTCGACATAACGACGCTGACCTTCCGCATACAACGTATCAAAAGCCAAAGTAGATTTCCCAGAACCAGACATCCCAGTAATCACGACCAATTTATTTTTTGGAATCGCTAAATCAATGTTTTTTAAGTTGTGCAATTTTGCACCTTTAATCAGAATAAATTCTTTCGGATCAAGTTGATTGATATCTTTTTTCATCGTGGCGTAAAGTTAAGTTATTTTAGAAAGTTAAACTTAATTACCACAAAAATTCGTCATAAAATTATAAGGTATAAAAGATAATAGATTAGGTGTAAATATAAAAGCGCATCAACATGTTGACGCGCTTTTTTCAATAAAAAAATAAAAATTTATTCCTGAAATAATAAATAATTTTCTTCGTTTAACTCTTGATATCCAACATCGTACACATAAAAAATCGTGCCGTTTTTTGATTCATCTACATTTGTAATGTATTTAAAATCAAAGTTTCTCAAACTCAATTCGTTTTTATTTACCGAACGAGCGCCTTCATCTAATAAGGTTTTCAATATACGATTATTCTTTCTTAATCTGTTATTAATATTACGAACAATTTCAACTTTATCGCGATTAAGATTATTATTATAAGAATTTCGACAAAAATCGTTACAGAACTTTTTGTCTTTTCGACCAAATAGTGTTTGGTTACATTGGAGGCATGTATTCATAAGATAGATTTTAGGTTTGTAAGTACAAATATAAAAAAAAAGTTATTCAATTTACAAATACTTAACCTTATGTAGTTTTGTCTTTAAATCAAACTCTTAAATATTTAGTAAATGTTTATCATCATATTTATTATTTTTGTTTAAATTTTATTGATTTTGAAAATTTTAAACAAATTACCCGACCCATTTATCCTATTTTTATTCGTAGCCATTGTTGTCGCCTATTTTTTTCCTGATATTAGTTTGTGGTCTTACAAGGATTTCAATCTGAATACAATAATAGATATTGGCGTTATTTTAGTTTTCTTTTTTTATGGATTAAAACTTAATTGGAAAGAAGTATTCAAGGATTTAGCAAACTGGAAAATGCATGTCTTGATTCAATCTATTACATTTATATTTTTCCCATTATTAGTATTGTGTTTTTATCCGTTAGTAAAAAGTTACCCAATTTATTTTACACTTTATGTCGCAATATTTTATTTAGCCGCATTACCAAGTACCGTTTCTTCGTCAGTTGTAATGGTTTCGATTGCGAAAGGAAACATACCAAGCGCTATTTTTAATGCAAGTATTTCTGGACTAATAGGTATTGTTGTTACACCGCTTTGGATGAGTTTGTTTTTATCAAAAAGTAATGGTGAATTTGATTTATTAGCCACTTTTTTGGATTTGGTTCTTAAAATTATTTTACCTGTTTTTGTCGGCGCACTTTTACAACCTTATTTAGGGTTTTTTTACAATAAATATAAAAAACAATTCGGGAATTTGGATAAACTAACCATTGTACTTATTGTTTACAACAGTTTTAGTCATACTTTTTTGGATGGATTATTCTCAAAATTAGGCGTTCTTCCGTTGTTGGCAGTTTTCATAATTGTAGTTGCGTTATTCTTTTTCTTTTTTAATCTTTCAAAATGGGTTGCGAAGAAAATGAATTTTAATCGAGAAGATGACATCACCATTCAATTTTGTTCGACTAAAAAATCATTGGTTCATGGCTCGGTAATTGCAGCAGTTATTTTTACGGGAGATATCGGTATTTATTTGATTCCGATTATGCTTTACCACACTTTTCAGTTAATTTATATCAGTTATATCGCCAATCAATATGCTAAAGAAGTTGAATAAAACTTATCGAAGTATTCTTATTTTTCTATTTCAAATTATTTTATTTTCGATACTATTTTCAATAGAAAGCGTTGATGATTTTATCGTGAATCATCTTACATTTCCAATTTCAGGATTTATTGCAAAAATCACGAATTCAGTTCATTTTCCTGTTGGAGAATTATTTTATTTAATCATTGGAATAATCGGTTTTGTATTGATTTTTAAATTGATTCGAAGTTTTTTTAAATCAAAAGAAAAAATCTCGCATTCAATTTATTGCATTATGATTTTTGCAAACTGTATTTACTTTATTTACACATTTGCTTGGGGCGTGATGTACAAAAAAGAAACGTTAACAATTGACAAAGAAGAAATCGTTATTCAACCTAAAATTCTGAAAGAAATCTATTGCTACGAACTTGATAAAGCAATATCAACAAGAAATTTAATCGAACACAATGATTCGACAACCACGATAAAATTCAAATCAGATTTAGAAGAGTATAACCAAGAGTTTTTTGCTTTACAATCTCAAGTAAAAAAAGTAAAATGGTTGAAAAATTATCGATTATTAAATGATACACATTACAAATTATCTTGGATTTCGGAAATGCAAAATTATATGGGAATTTTGGGATACTATAATCCTTTTACGGTAGAAGCAAATCTGAACCGATACAATACAAATTTGAAACAACCTGCTACGCTTTTTCACGAATATGGGCATCAAATGGGATTTGCATCAGAAAGTGAAGCTAATTTTTTGGCTTATTATTTAGGCACAAAATCTAAAAATCCTGAAATTAATTATTCTGTTTATTACAAAAGTATTTACACACTGTTAGGCGCTATTTACAAATCTGATCCGTATTTTGTGAAAATGGAATTGGATAATATGCATTCTAAAATAAAGCAAGACAGAAAAGCCGAATTAAAACATTATTTGAAATATGAAGGCGCTACGAGCGATACTTTTTCTGAATTAAATAATCAGTTTTTGAAGGCAAATAATCAAGAAGGAACGATAAGTTATAGCAAATATGTCGAATTGATTTACTTGTTGTATCAAACAAAAAAAGCAACGAATTAATCGTTGCTTTTCTATTATTGTTAAAGTTTTAATTATTTAAAATTAATTTTTCCGCCAGCTAATTTTTTCTGATTACGCTGCGTTGGATTACCATAAATATCAATCACTCCACCTGCTCTAGTTTTTGCTTCTACAGATTTCTCTGCTCTCGCTTCTATTACACCACCAGCATTTGTTGTTAAACTTGCTGTATCAGAATTTAATGTTTTCGAATAATATTTTCCTCCAGAATTTGCAATTACAGTCTGAAATTCTGTATCACCAGTTAAAATTACTTCTGCACCAGAATTTATTTTGACTTCTAATTTTGATGTTTCGATTGGTAATTTGATAGATGAACCTTCGTTAGACGTCAAATACAATGCTTGCGATTTTACGACATCATCAGAATAAATGCGAGAACCTTGACTTGCCTGAATTTCGTATAACGATTTGTAATAAACCTTAACCGTTGCTTCTCCTCCTTGCATCAATTTGGTTCCTGTCATTTTCAATTTCAGTTCACCTTTATTATTCTCAACTTGAACATCACTTGCATTAACTCCATCTATTTTTACTAAGTTTTCATTTGAAGAAATTAATTCAACCGGAATTTTATCATAAACTTTTAAGATATTAAAATCTCCAACATTTATCTCTTCTTGCGCAAATGCAAAAGTTGAACAAAATATAGCGGCTGCTGACAATACGATATTTTTCATAAAAAAGTTTTCTAATTTGATTTGAAATTACACAAAATTTAAACCAAAAAAGAAAACTTAAGTTATTTTTAAGATATATTGTAAGAATTATTTCGCTCCTTCAGCTGTTAATTCTGCAATACGTACAATAATTTCTGTTGCTTTTTCCATAGATTCTACTGGTACATATTCGTAAGGTCCGTGGAAATTGTGACCTCCAGCAAAGATATTAGGACAAGGTAATCCCATAAAAGATAAACGAGCACCGTCTGTACCACCACGAATTGGTTTGATATTTGGTGTAACTCCACAGTCTTTCAAAGCTTGTTCTGCGATTTCAACTGATTGAAATTTCTCTTTTACTTTTTCAATCATATTAAAATATTGATCAGAAACTTCTGCTGTAATTACTTCATGATCAAAGCGCTCTTGAATATCAGCAGCAATTTGTAAGAATAAAGCTTTACGCGCTTCATATTGCTCCATATCGTGATCACGGATAATGTACACCATTTTTGCTTCAGATACATTTCCTGTGATTTTAGCTAAATGGAAGAATCCTTCACGACCATCAGTTAATTCAGGAACTTCGTCGTTTGGTAATTGTGCAGCAAACTCCATCGCAATATTAGATGCATTAATCATCTTATCTTTTGCATAACCTGGGTGAACAGATTTACCTTTGATTGTAACAATTCCAGATGCAGCATTAAAGTTTTCGTACTCTAATTCTCCAATTTCAGAACCATCCATTGTGTAACCCCATTCTGCACCAAATTTCTCTACATTAAAGAAATCTGCTCCACGACCAACTTCTTCGTCAGGTGTAAATCCAATAGCGATACGTCCGTGTTTAATTTCTGGATGAGCAATCAAATACTCAGCAGCTGTTACAATTTCTGCAACACCAGCTTTATCATCAGCACCTAATAATGTTGTACCATCAGTTGTAATGATAGTTTGACCTTTATATTGAGCTAATTCAGGGAATTCGTTTGGTGATAAAATCATTGATTCGTTCAATTTGATATCTTCACCATCATAATTTTCCCAAATTTGAGGTTGTACATTTTCTCCAGAAAAATCTGGCGATGTATCCATATGAGAAACAAACCCAATTGTAGGCACTTCATGATCAACTGTAGAAGGAACATATCCGAAAACATAACCATTTTCATCAATAGAAACGTCTTCTAAACCGATTTGTTTTAACTCCTCAACCAAATAATTTGCTAAATCCCATTGACGATCTGTACTTGGAAATTTATCTAAAAAAGCCTCACTTTCAGTGTAAGTTTTAACATATTTCAAAAAGCGTGTTACCAACTTTTCTCTCCATTCTGTTTGCATTGCGTTTTAATTTTTGTCAAAATTACTAAATTATCTACCTTTAAGGCGCAAATAAACCAAAAAAATGAGTGAGCTAACTTTTAAAATTATTGAATGTCCACGTGATGCGATGCAAGGACGCAAAGATTTTATACCAACTGACAAGAAAATTGATTACTTAAATCGTTTATTGACTGTTGGTTTTGAAGCGATAGATTGTGGAAGTTTTGTTTCGCCAAAAGCGATTCCACAGATGGCGGATACGAAAGAAGTTTTAGATAATATTGATAAAACCAATTCAAAATCGAAATTGTCTGTTGTTGTTGCCAATAAAAGTGGCGCAATAAAAGCTGCTGAACACGAAAAAGTTGATATTATTGGATTTCCTTTTTCTATTTCAGAGAATTTTCAGCAATTCAACACGAATAAAAGTCGTGAAGAAGCATTTGAAATGGTGAAAGAAATCAACCAAATTGCAAATGATAATGGTAAACATATGTTAATTTATTTATCGATGGCGTTTGGAAATCCTTATGGAGAAACTTGGAATGAAGAAATCGTAAAAGAATGGTCGAAAAAAATGGCTGATATCGGAATTTCTTCAATCAATTTATCAGATACAATTGGCGTTGCAGACGAAAAAACAATTGTTGATTTGTTTCAAAATTTGATTCCTCATTATCCAGAAATTGAATTTGGTGCACATTTTCATACCGTTTATACCGAATGGCATTCTAAAGTACAAGCCGCTTATGATAATGGTTGTCGTCGTTTTGATGGTGCTATAAAAGGTTTGGGCGGTTGTCCAATGTCAAAAAGTGATATGGTCGGAAATATGCCAACCGAAAAGTTAATTAGTTTCGCAAATGAGCACAAAGAAAAACATGGTTTGAATCTTTTTGATTTCGAATCTGCTTGGAATGTTTCTTTGCGTACATTTGGCTTAGTTTAATCTTAACAATAAACTAAAAAATCAATTCTTTTGTTAAAGGAAATTAAAATATGTTGGACTTTAACAAAAAAAGTTAAATTTGCTCATCGGTAAGTTTTTTTATCGAGCTTAGAATATTAAAATGAAATTAAAGTATATGAAATTTAAATCGAGTATGATGTTGCTAATTGCAGCATTATTTACGGTAAATACTTTTGCACAAACAGCAAAACCAACACCAAAACGTCTTGCTAAAGTAGATGGTATAGCTGCTGTTGTCGGAGATCAGATTGTTTTAGAGTCTGATGTAGATCGAGATTATTTAATGTCAAAACAACAAGGGATGCAAGTCGAAGATAAATGTGATTTCCTAAATGACATTATGTTAGACAAAATGTTGGTTGATCGTGCAAAACAAGATACTTTAATCAAAGTGACACAAGACGAGGTAACTCGTCAATTAAACAACCAAATCGAAGGTTTGATTGCTCAAGCTGGAGGAGAAAAACAAATTTTAGACTATTTCGGATTCCGTACAATGGCGGAAATGAAAAACGAAACTAAATATATCGTAGAAGATAATATTTATGCACGTAACAAAAGAGAAATGGTTGTAAAAGGTGCTGATGCTACGCCAGAAGAAGTTCGTTTGTTTTTCGAAAAACACCAAGGTGAGTTACCAGACGTAAAAGACGAAGTTTCGATTAGCCATATTGTAACTTATCCTGAAGTTTCGCAAGAAAATCAACAAAAGATTATTGATCAATTAAAAGAAATCAAAAAAGAAATTGAAGAAGGTGCTTCTTTTGCAACGAAAGCAATTTTATATTCAGAAGATCCAGGTTCCGCAAGTAACGGAGGTGAATACAAAAAAGTTTCTCGTGGTAAAATGGTAAAAGAGTTTGATGCGGTTGCGTTTAACTTACAAGAAGGTGAAATTTCTGATCCATTCAAAACTGATTTTGGATATCATATTATTAAGTTAGAAAAACGTCGTGGACAAGAATTAGATTTGCGTCATATCTTGATTACGTTGAAACCAACGGAAGAAGAAATAAAAAAGGCTTATAATAAATTAGATTCGATTCGAGTTTTAATTAACGACGGAAAAATGACATTTAAAGATGCTGCATTAAGATTTTCTGATGATAAATACACAAAATTTAACTCAGGAAATATCATGAACCAAAATTCTGGTGACGATCGTTTCGAGAAAATGGCTTTACCTCTACCAATGTTTACAGCGATTGCAACATTGAATGAAGGAGATATTTCTCAAGTTTTCGAAGATGATTTTGATAACAGAAAAGCTTTAAGAATCTTAAAAATCAATAAATTTTATCCAGAGCATAAAATCAATTACCAAGATGATTACTATAGAATTCAAAAATTTGCAGTTCAAGATAAAGAACGTACATTGTTGATGGATTGGGTAAAACGTCAAGTTGGTGATGCTTACATTAAAATTGGAAAAGAATACCAAAGTTGTAATTTCCCGATCGATTGGGAAAAGAAAAACCAAAAATAATAGAACAAAAAACCTCGAGAATTTCTCGAGGTTTTTTTATGTCTAAAAATAAATAATCTTATTTCGCAATCGGAACTTGAGAAGGCCAAATTAATTTACTTGGATCAAACCCTACTTTCTTTGCCGAATCAGAAAATCTGTCTTTTACCTTATCCGAAATCTCTTTCTTACGTGATAGAATCCATAACTTTTTATAATCTTCACTTGCAACTAATACATTATTGTAATCTTTATCAAAATCGATAACATATAATTTCTTTGCAAAAATTGGTAAAAACGTAGTCGAGAACAACCCAACATTTTCTATGTCTTGCGTTGCAATTCCTTCAATTTTCTCCCACCCTTTTTTCTTCGCATTATATCCGCGTACAATTACTTCCAATTGTCCATTTTCTTCGTTCAAATTAAAACGATGTGTCACATTTGTTTGTCCTTTTTGCGCTTTATTTTCCAAACGTGCAATTTCGTACCAACGTCCTAAAAATCCACCTAAATCAAAATTTTGAGCAGGTTTGTATTTTACATTTTTCTTATTGTGATTAACGATATATGCTGTTGTCCCTAACGCCAATGCTGCAAGGGCTAATTTCTTAAAATTCATTTTACTAAAACTTAGGTTGCAAATGTATCAATAATATTAAAGTTGAAAAAATATGATTTTATGTTTTGAATTAATTAAAGTTTTATTTAATTTTATTAAAACTAATTTTAATATTATTTAATTCAATGAAAAAACTTCCTGTTATATGCCCCAGCTGTGCCGAAGAATTAGCGGTCGAAAAATTAATTTGCAACCATTGCGAAACACAAGTTGTAGGAAACTATGAACTTCCTTTATTTCTGAAACTTACAAATGAAGAACAAGCATTTATTATGCAATTCTTTGTCAACTCAGGAAGTTTAAAAGACATGGCAAAAGAATTTGAAGTCAGCTATCCAACCATGCGAAATAAAGTAGATGATTTGATTAATAAAATAAAAACAATGTCTGATGAATAAAGAATTTTCAGCATCGATGTCGCTTTTTTTCAAGGTTACAACTACAATTTTAATCATATTAATAATCTTAATTGGAGGAATATTGTTTAAAGAAACAGAAGTATATGTTGCGGTGATTTATGCAATCATTATTTATCCATTGTTTGCGTATTATTATTTAATCTCATTAAATAAAATTAAAGTTGATTTGAATAATATTTATTTTATTTCAAAAATTAAAACGAATATTATTCCGATAAATGAAGTAAAAATTATTACAAGAAAATCTCAAAATAATTTGATAATTGTTGGATGCAGAGGATTTATGGGATTGATAGGAAGATCTATGGACAATTACAGATGCAATATAAAAAATCGCACAAAACTTGTTGCTATTGAATTAGAAAATGTAAAATATTTGGTAAGCTGCGACAAACCTGATGAATTTGTTAACACAATAAATACACTAAAAAATGATAAAGAAACTCCTTAATCCATTTGCATATTTCGATGAAAAAATACTGTTCATTATTGGGCTATTTTCGCATTTCTTTTTCACATACATCGCTAAAATAACGGAATCTTTTTTCCCTGATTTTTTAAGCATCAAGAAAAATGGAATTTCTTATTCTTATCTCGATTTGTTGTATCAGAACACAAGAAATTTAGCGATTGCCATCCTCCTATTTTACATTTTAGGAAAAATCATCAATAACAGAACGCGAATTATAGACATTGTAAACGTCGTTTTAATCTCAAGAATCGCTTATTACATTGTATTTATTACCGATTTTATTCCAATTGTCAACAAAAGTATGGACAAAGTTCTAAAAGGAGTTACAACAAATAATCTCGAAGTTTTGCACGAAGCTTCTACAATGATTGTCATTGTAATTGTAGCTTTTATCGCAATATTTTTCTTGTGCGTAATGTTTTACTACCTGTACATTGGTTTCAAAACGGTTACTAATATGAAAAGCATCAAACAAGTTCTTGCTTTTATTGCTGTCTTGTTATTCATCATTGTTTCAACCTCAATATTATCATTATTAATCCCACAAAATATATGAAAAAAGTTTTATTTGTCTTTATACTTATCTGTTCTACAGCTTTTGGTCAATCAACAAATAATTTCACAGAATCAGATATTCAACTTAATGAAAACCAAGTTAAATTATTTGGAACATTATGTTTACCTCAAAACGCAAAATCTAAAATACCAATTGTTTTATTAATTTCTGGCTCTGGACCAACGGATAGAAATGGAAACAATAATATGATGATTAATAATTCATTGAAATATTTAGCTCATAGTTTAGCTGAAAAAGGAATTGCATCTATTCGCTATGACAAAAGAGGAATTGGAGAAAGTTCTATTGCTAATTTGGACGAATCTAAACTTACATTTGATGATTACGTTGAAGACGCAAGTAATTGGGTAACTTTCATAAAAAAAGATAAAAGATTTAGTTCTATTTCAATAGCTGGACATAGCGAAGGTTCATTAATTGGAATGCTTGCTTCAACAAAAAATGTCGACAAATTCATCTCAGTTTCTGGCGCTGGAGAACCTATCGACCAAATACTTAAGAAACAATTAACTCAACTTCCTGAAAAATTAAAAACTGAATCGTATGCTATTATAGATTCTTTAAAGAATGGAAATACTGTAAATAATATTAATCCTAGTTTATCAGCATTATTTCGTAAAAGTGTACAACCTTATTTAATTTCTTGGATTAAATATAATCCTGTAAATGAAATCAATAAATTAACTATTCCTTTTTTAGTGATTCAAAGTGATATGGACATACAAGTTGAGACGGAGAATGCTAAAAACCTATCTCCAAAATCTTCTGTTATTATCAAAGGGATGAATCATGTTTTAAAAAACGTTACTTCAAAAGATGATTTATCCTCTTACAATAACCCTGAACTTCCAATAAATACAGAATTAGTCGAAGTCATTTCTAATTTTATCCTCAAAAAATAACCATAAAAGACAAAGCAAATTGCTTTGTCTTTTTATTTAAAAATTAACATGCAGTTCCTCCTTCAAAGTCAACTGTTTTTGTTTGTTGATCAGATTTTCGAGTGATTGTCATTGATCCATTAGCTAAAGCTGAATCAGATTCAATATTTTGTTCTCCAATTTTTGCATTAATTTCGATTATATAATCATCATTTTCTAAACGCAACGTATATCCATTGTCATTTTCAGTGGATTTGGTATCATCATTTTTAGAAGAAAAAACTTCTCTTTTTCCATTAATCGAAATATAATTAACCCAAGTTAACTCGTCTTTAGAACTTGTTTGTAAATAGATTTCGTCTTTCATTTTACTTCCTTTTTTATAATATTCGGTCACACAACCTACTCCATAATCTGATTCGGCAACCGAAAGCTTATCAACAACAATTTCATTTTTTGAAGAAGTTTTAAGATTAGTTTTGAGTTCTTTTTTCTCGCAAGAGTTCAACATTAGAATTGAAAAAGTTAAAACGAAACATTTTATTAGTTTATACATAATTAGTTTATTAAAAATTATCTCTTTGATTGTTATTTCTTGATCTACATCAATTTAAAACATCAATTGTATTCATAAATTTACAATTCTTATTTGTGATTCGTAACAAAAGAGTTTAAAGATTATACAGATTTTTCATAGTATAAGGTTGGTTAGGTTATTTAACAAAGAGCAGAAGAAATTTTGCTCTTTGTTTTGTTTTATATATAATTTTAAAGATAAAAAAGAATCACATTCGTTAGGTAAATAATCTTATTTATTGCTTTTATATTTTCTATTTTAAAAATTAAATTACTGTATAGGTTGATGTTATCCTCTTATAAGTTAATAAACAATTGATTACATAAAAAAATAATTAAATTTTTTGAATTAAAACTCATTCTTAAATAAAACGTCTTAAATTAATAAAATAACTTAATTTCTCTCATTTTAGGGGTTTAAATTTTATAAAAAACATAAGTTTCAAATAACATAAAAAACTATATTACTATAACTTAAACATTTTAAATTAGTTAAATCACTCTAAAAATGACTATATTATTTTATTATAATTTTTTTTTGTGTATTTTTGTCATTAAATCAAATTAAAAACCTATGAAAAAAAATTCTATTTTCAGCCTAACCTTTTTGATTTTTAGCAGCATATCTTATGCCCAAGTGGGAATACAAACTGCTTATCCAAAAGGAACTTTTCATGTTGATGGGAATAAAGATAATCCCAAAGATGGTACTACAGTTGTATCTCCTGCACAGCAGGCAAATGACTTTATTGTACAATCAACTACAGGAAATGTAGGAATTGGTACAAATCAACCACAAACTAAATTGGTTGTAAATGATGGTACTTCTAACCAAGCTATTTTAATAAAAGATGGAAATCAAGGTGAAGGAAAATATCTCATGAGCGATGCTAATGGTTTGGCTACATGGAAAATACCTAACTCTTTTAAATCTGCTATTGCTTGGAAATATGATGGTACTAATATTAAAGTTTCTAATAACATACCATTATCAACAACTGGTAATAATATTGGTTACTATGAACCTAAAGGATCAAGTTATAGCAACCTTACACTAACAGGTTTAACAAAAGGTAAATGGATTGTAAGTATGGGAATTCGACTAAAAACTCAAGTTGAATTAGCAAATGCTTTTTGGATTCATGCAAAATTATCTAGTTCTAATACTGGTGTTACATCTAATGGATTTACAAACTTAGGCCCAGCAGGTAATGCAACAGGTTATGCGGGTGTTGTATTTGGAGATGGTAGTGTGGACGGAAGGGGATTCTTATCGGGTACTTCTATTATAGAAGTAACTTCAACCAATCCAATTAACATTTTTTTATTTTTAGAAAATATTGCGCAATGGGATTTTGAAACACAATCTCCAGAAAATTATTTTTATGCAATTCCAATTAATTAATCAACCTAATTAAAAATATACATTATGAAAAAGATCTTACTCTTTTTAAATTCCATAATTATTTCTACTATGGCATTTGCACAAGATGGTAGAGTTGGTATAGGAACTTCAGATCCTAAACAGGTATTTCATGTGGATGCCGCAAAAAATACTTCTACTAACGATAATAAAACTATATTAGATGACGTTGTTGTAACTTCTACAGGACAAATGGGAATTGGAACTGTAACTCCAAGTAAAAAATTAGAAATTATTACGACTACTGATAATACTATAAATCCTAATGCAATAAAAATTGTAGATGGTACTCAGAGAGCAAATGCCTTTCTACAAAGTGATGAAAATGGAATCGGGCAGTGGTTTATACAAGGAAGTATTAAACCCATAGAATTAGGAACGTGGTCTAAATCTGATGGCTTATTATCATCTGATTACAATGGTTCCAATGCAAATGTAAAGAGTTTAAACTTAAAAATAGAATTAACACCAGGAGTTTGGATGGTAAATTTTGGAGCAACTTTCAAAATGAATTTCAACACTCCTTATTGGCTACACATTTATTTGTCTGACACGAATACAGGCAGAACTATGACAAAATTTAATTTTCTTGGACATGGAGGTAATAATACTGGTTATGCTGGTTTAATGATTCCTAACAAAACAGCTGGTGTCGGAAATGCCAATCTTATAAGTGGATCATCTATTATTGAAGTTTTAGAACCTAAAGATGGTTCAAAAACAGTTGTAATTTGGGTTGTTGCTGAAAATAAACCAAATAATTATTGGAATTTCAAAGCTGATAATTGGGAGAATTATTTTTATGCAGTTCCGTTAGATCTTAAATAATCAACTTAATCTTAAACAAATGAAAAAGAATTTTTTATTATATAGTATACTTTTTACAAGTATTTCTTCATATGGACAAGTGGGTATAGGAACAAGTACTCCTAAAGAAATATTACATATCGACCCTAAAAAAGACACCAACTTAGGTAGTAGTTCTCCTACTGGTTATACTGATGATGTAAATATTAATTCTGTAGGTAATGTTGGAATAGGAACTATATCACCCTCAGCTAAATTAGAAATTAACTCTACTACAGCTGGTGCTATACAAATTATAGATGGAACACAAGGAAATAAGAAAGTGTTAGTTAGTGACAAAGATGGTGTTGGTACATGGAGAGATTTGCCAGTTTTCCAATACATGAAAAATGGTACATTTGTAGCAAATCAAACAATTAATTCTGATCAATCTGGTGGTTATAAATATTCGCAGGGATCTATTACCCTAAAACCTGGTAAATGGTTAATTAGTGTTGGATTAACAATTCGACTAAGAAATGATGACGCAGCTGCAAATACAAAACCTTATTGGTTAAAATTATTTCTTTCGAGTTCGCAAACTGCTCTTACACACACCTACTTCACATATACAAGTCCTGTTGTAGATAATAATTTTGGTGGTAATATGATAAAAAGTCAAGATACACATTATTATAATTTTATCACAGGTTCAACAATTATAGAAGTAACAAAAGAAGAACCAATTTATTTACTAATAGAAAATATCTATAGTTTAAAAAATGGAACTACTGGAAATTATATCTTTGAAACACGTAATTACGAGAATTATTTATACGCTATTCCAACAAACTAATATTTGAATAAAACAATATAAAAAAGCGAATTTAACAAAGTTAAATTCGCTTTTTTATTATTAATCTTCAACTAATTTTTTCAATTTATCAAGACCTTTTCCATAAGATTTTTCCATTTGCGAATCCATCATCAGTTTCATCAAATTCATTGGGTAATCCAATTCACAATCCATACTCCACGTAATTTTTGTTCTATTTCCTTCTTTTGTTAACACGATATCAGAAGTAGCATCACTTTCGAAAGGCTTTTTGAACATCATTTTAGTTGCAATTTTTTGATTCGGAACCAAATCTGTAATCACATGACAACCTTGTCCAACATCGTCATTTCCTTCCCAGCAATACTCATCTCCAGGCTGTCCTTGCGTACCAGAATAAGTTAATTTCAAATTAGGGTCTAAATCCATCCAAGGATTCCATTCGTTAAATTTCTTTGAAGAACTTGCTTGTTCATACACCTTTTCGATAGGCACATTCAATACTCTTGATGTTTCAAAATGATATTTTTTTCCAATCGCAAACATCGTAATAGTCAATACAACAAGTAGTCCCACAACAATCCAAAGTAGTCGTTTTAATAGTTTCATAAAGTGTAATTTATTTACTACTAATTTATATTTTATTTTGATTAGAAACTATAAAATTCTCTACTTCGAGCAACAAAAAAGGTCAGAATTTCTTCTGACCTCATCATTTTTTTAAAAACTTATTTCAAATCTGGTTCATCCAACTCTTTTCCAAAATTATAACTTGCAAAACGTCCCGCTTCTTTCGGATTTACGATATCGGTTTCTTTGTCACCCCAAGGCCAACCTCCAAATTGTGTTTTTTGATATTCTGCAAAAGCATCACGAATTTCTTGCTCCGTATTCATTACAAAAGGACCATAAGCCGCTACAGGCTCATTAATTGGTTCACCTTCTAAAATCAAAACTTTAGCTTGCGAATTTCCATTTTGAATGATAATTTCTTCATTTCCATTCAAGTCTGCTAAATGTCTTTGCTGAATTTTGTAATTATCAATCGAGATAACATCTACTCCATCATAAAAAAACACAAATCTGTTCATCGTTTCAGAAACTGCAGGCAATGTAAACGAAGAGTTTGGATCCATATTCAATAAAGCAATTCCGACATGATGTTTTGGATTTCTCGCCCACGAATGTGCCAAAGGATCCTGCGATTTTACACCTGCATAATCACCCAAAACCACTCGAACATTCATGTTTCTTCCCTCCTCGTCTTTCACATCTTTTTGTGGAATCGTTTCACTCCAAAGCATTTTATATGTTGGTTCTGTTAATTTATCTGACGAATGCATATTCAACCATATCTGAAATAATCGGAATGGATTATCCGTTTCATCATTCAACAACGGAAACATTTCGCCATGCAAAACGCCAGAACCAGCACTCATCAATTGCACATCGCCATTTCCATAACGACCTTTTGAACCTTTCGAGTCAAAGTGATCCGCAAAACCTTCTTCTACAATGGTTGCAATTTCTAAACCTCTATGCGGATGATGTGGAAAACCTGGAATTGTTTCACCATGATACATTCGCCAATCTGCATTTCTGTCAAAATCTTGACCAATGTTTTTACCTTTTAATAATTCGGCATCAACCCCCATTTTTCCATTTCCTTTTGGATACAAATCGTAATGATATGCACCTAATATAAATGGATCACGAATTGGCATTGGGCCTACAACTTTATTTATATTTTTAACTTTCATATGTATTGATTTAATGTACAAATACATATTCAAAATACGAACCAAATCACCAATTAACCCATTGATATGACAGTTCTTACAAAACAAAACAAGTTAAAGGCAAATCCTCTACAAATCAATGTAATAAGATGTCAATTTGGCATTAATAATTATTTCATGCATCTAAAAATTAGCTATTATCAGGGATAAATATTATTGGATTATTTCGGATATTTATTCAACATTCTTTAAAAAAGACTAATGAAAAAAGTATTCAAAAAAAAGCAGAAGCAACACTATAAACGATGAAAAAAATAATCAATAAAATTAAAAAACAAGGCTATTTTGAAGATGATTTAGGACTCGAAAAATCAGAAATCAATGAATTAGAAAATCAGTTGAATTCTAAAATTCCCGATTTTTTCAAAGAATATCTCAAAAATTTCGGATTTAATGAAAATGTTTTTTGGGCAATTTTTAATGAGGAAGATGAATTTGTGGAGCAAAATGAACTCATTCAAGAACTTGGTCATACTAATTTCATTGCAATTGGTGATGAATATGCTGAGAATTTAATTGTTGCAAATATCGAAACTCAACAACTTTATTTGTTAGAAGATGACCTTTTGATTGATCTTAAAACCACTTTTGAACAGATGTTACATGAAGCCATTTCAACGTTCGATTTACCAGATTTTGATGCGCTACAAAACATTGAAACTGCGTTTAAAGTCTTGTTAGAACATAAAACTGAAATTACAACTGCATTAATAGATAGTTTGAATGCACTAATTAATGAAGCTGAACAAAATGACGATAGCTTATTTTCGATTATTATTTCAGCTGTTCCAAATAATGATTATGTGGTTTATGGAGGAAGTTTTAACGATTTCAAAAGCGTTATTGATACCGAAAACATCGATTATGATCATTTATGGAGTATTAATTCAGCCAAATATCAACAACCAATTAATTTGAATCAAACACCTTCCAAAGCGATGGATTTACTCCTTTTAGATATTCTAAAAGACTTAAAAAATGAAGGTTATTTTAATCAACAAATTGAAAACATCTCAATTTCGGTTCAATCTGAAGATGTGAATTTCTTTACAGAAGACACTTTTGATGAAGCTTTGACGAAGAAAAATAATCTAGAAACGAAAATTAAAAGATTTTGGGAATCTTCGTACGACAGAACCCGATTATTAATTGAAGTTTTATAAAAATAAGCCAAACTTCCTTAGAAATTTGGCTTATCATTTTATCTAAATAATTCTAAAATTTCGTCTACTGTAACCTTTCCAAAATAATCTGTTACATCAATAGAATTCAGAACTTTTGCAATCTCTTCTTCGTTATGTTTTACACCAATTAGCTTATTTTCTAATACTTCTATCGGTTCTGAAGCAAAGAAATCGCCAAATATTTTAGCTTTTTCTATTGTTCCGCCTCGCTCAACATCCAAATGAACTTCGATAAAACCTGCTGGAATTTTCTTCGCATTTTTGAAATTATATTTCGGTGAAAAACCAAAATTCCAATCCCATGTTTGGTATTTTTCTTCAATCAATTTCGCTACACCATTCAAATCTTCGGTTGTTAAATGATAAATTGTTGCTCCTTCATTTGTTGCTAACATTTCATCAATCAACAAAGCTTTCAACTCATCCGTCGTCATTTCATTTGGAAAATACTCAATCAAATTAATCACGCGCGCACGATTAGATTTGATAGCTTTATCCACATATTTTAAGGGATTAATTTTTAACGCATCGCCTAAAACAGACATATCCGAATTAAAAAGGATCGTTCCATGTTGAATCATTTTTCCATTACGAGCCAATTTTGCATTTCCACTAAACTTTTTACCATCAACCAACAAATCATTTCTTCCTTCCAATTTTGCAGGAACATTCAAATCGTTTAACAATTTGACAACAGGTTCTGTAAAAGTCGAAAAATCCATAAAATCATTCTCTCCCAATAAAGTATGGAAAGAAAAATTTAGATTCCCTAAATCGTGATAAACAGCTCCACCACCCGACATACGACGAACAACTTTGATGTTATTTTCAGTTACATAATCCCAGTTAATTTCGGCCAATGTATTCTGAAATTTCCCAACAATAATTGACGGAGCATTGATATACAACAAAAAAATATCTTCCGTTGGATAATGGTACAATAAATATTCTTCTAAAGCTATATTGAAATACGCATCGTGAGATGGCGAATCGATGATAATCATACAAATTATTTTTGCAAAGTTAGGAAGAAATTTATGGAATCAAAAAGAGACAACTTTCCTAAAAAAGTTGTCTCACCGCATTTATAATATAAACTATTAAAGAGAATGTTAAATGTTTGTCATCATTTAAATTCCAGTAAACTTAATTCCTAAACTCATCCAAGTTGTTGGTAACGGAATTGCTCCAGCTTCGTTATATGTTGTGTTAAAAATGTTTTGTGCATCAAAATAAATACTCAAATTATTTTTGAATGAATGATTAATTCTTGCATCAGTAATCCAATAAGATTTATACGATTGACGTGTATTGTAACGATTCGCAATACTTAAAGTAGTTCTTCCGATTGTATAATCTATTGTATTGATTAACTGATGTTTTAAACTTTCTATTTTATATTTAGAATTGTATTGATCATCGACATTTTTAAACTCAGGATCAAGATAAGAATAGCTCAAAGAAAACTTCAAACTTTGGTTCGCAGAAAGATTTGCTAAGTACGAAACCTTCGTATTAAATCCATTCGTTTTTAAATCTCCAAAGTTTTGCGCTTCCCAAGGTTCATTAGATGTTAAACGTACCCAATCGATAAAATCTGTGATCGAACGATAAAAATAATAGGCATTAAACGTCCAATTTCTCTTGTTATATTTGAATCCAATTTCTGTTTGAAAAGCCTTCTCAGATTCTACATTTGCATTTCCTATATTTCCTGGTCGTTGATCCAAATACAAATCTGTAAACGAAGGAATTCGCTGACTTGTACCTGCATTTACCATCAATTTCAAGTTCGAATTTACTGCATAACTCGCATCAATTCCTGGAAATGCTTGCCAACCATATTGCGAATTATAGTTAACATACGTTCCGACATTTACATTCAGTTTTGGAGTAACGTCCGTTTTATATTCCGCATAAAATCCAACATTATCGCGTGTATGATTTTTGATACTTGTCGATGATATTTGCTCATTTCGGTATTCAACTCCTACTCCAATTTGCCCTTTATTCAATTGGTACGTCGAGTTTACTTCTCCCGAAATAGAATTTGAATAATGCAGAGAACGAGCTTTATTCAAATCGTTTTTATAATAGCGATAATCATCAAAATTGTAACGATAACTCACTCGTGGCGCTAAGGTAATTCGATCCGATAATTGATGCTTTGATTGAATGTTAACTAAAGTTGTTTCAACCAATTCTTTCGAATTTTTATCACCCGGAGATGCATAAAAACCATTTGCTCCAAATCCATTTTTCACATAACCATACGAAGCAACTAAACTATTGGCATCATCAAACTGAAAGTTCCCTTGATAATACAATTTATTGTTCTCGTAAGCCGTATTGTATCGGTATCCATTTCCCCAATCATGGCTCACATACAGTTGATGTTGATGCGTTTCTTTTGCCAAATTCGCACCAAGCTGCACACCTCTACTAGTGTAGGTATCGCCAGTATCTTCGGTATCTTTCTTAAAATTTGTTCCAAAATAGGTATTCGCATAAACGCCCGTTTTCTTTGGTTGACGCGTTACAATATTAATAACACCTGTCAAACTATTATTTCCATAAACACGAGCAGCCGGACCACGCACCACCTCAATTCTGTCGATCGCTTCTAATGGAATGGGAAGATTTAGCGCATTATGAGCCGTTTGATGATCCATTATTTTTACACCATTCAACAAAATCAACGTTTGCTCAAAACTTCCGCCATCCATCGAAATATCAGCTTGCGTTCCAAACGGTCCTCGTTGACGCAAATCTATTCCAGATGCATACTGCAACACATCTTGCAAAGAGCGTGCAGGTAATTTGTTTATTTCTGATTTACTTAACACATAAATGTTTCTATTTTCTTTAGAAAGTGGCGTATTCAGACGGTTATCTAAAATAGAAACTTCTCCTATCGCAATGGTATCATTCGCATTTTGTGCAAAAATACTTTGTGCAGCTAAACACAATACCATAGTAATCTTCTTCATTTTTGACTAATTATTTAATTAATTGAGTTAAATCTGATGCGAAAGTAGTACCTTTCCGACCTATCAGAATATACCAGTTTATAAATAATGAATAGTCCGGCTGAAATACCATACAAAAGTTTTATCGAAATCGAACGTAATTCCGATACACCGATTTATCTTCAATTAGCGAATCAACTGGCTAAAGCAATACAATTAGGTTATATTCCGAGTGGAACAAAATTGCTTGGTACAAGGCAATTAAGCGAAATTCTGAATCTTCATCGCAATACAATAGTCAATAGTTTTCAAGAACTTGAAGCTCAAGGTTGGATAGAAATCGTTCCAAATAAAGGAAGTTATGTACTGAGTCAATCTTCTCAAAAGTTTCAGAAAACCATTGTTCCAAAGCAATTTTCAATCAATTTGTATCCTGATAAAACGGGTTTTCAATTCGAACAATCGATACTTTTGGATAATCCGTACGAAAGTTTCAATCAACGCTTATATTTAACGGATGGAACAATCGATCATCGGTTAACAGAACTGAAACTTCCAGCTAAATTATATTCAGCTATTTTAAAACGAAAAACGTCAATTTCGAAAGTAAATCAGTCTAAAAATGAGTACTTTTTGAAGAATTTAGCCAATTATCTCAATTTAACGAGAGGATTACATATTTCGAAAGAGAATATTTTGGTAACGAGAAGTTCAGAAATTTCACTTTTTCTGATTGCTGAAATTCTACTAAAACAAAATGATGTTGTGGCGGTTGCAAATTTAAGTTATTATAAAAGTAACATGATTTTTCAGACCCAATTTGCTAAAATCAAACAAATAAAAACGGATGAATTTGGAATTGACACGGATGATTTAAGAAGATTGTGCGAGCAATTTCCGATACGAATTGTATATGTTACGCCACATCACCACTATCCGACAACGGTTACGCTAAGTTCGCAAAGAAGGGTTGAATTACTACAACTTTCGCAGGAATTTGGGTTTGCAATTGTGGAAGATGATTACGATTTTGATTTCCATTATAGCAATCATCCTATTTTACCGTTGGCAAGTTCGGATCAAAATGGAATGGTTATTTACACCGGAAAATTTGGTCATTATCTTGCACCAGGTTACCGAATTGGATTTATTGTCGCACCCAAAAATCTAATTCTCGAAGCGAAGAAACACTTGTCTATCCTTGATCAGCAAGTTGATCCATTTATCGAGCAAGTTTTAGGTGAAATGATTAGCGAAGGCGAAATTAATCGAATTCTAAAAAAACATCGTAAAACTTATCGAGAGCGACGCGATTATTATTGTCAAAAATTAAAAACTGAATTAAATGATTTGATCAGTTTTACGAATCCAAATGGAGGTTTAGCGGTTTGGATTAATTTTAATCAACCTATAAATTTGATGGAATTAAAACGAAATTGCGCAAAAAATGAATTGTTTATTCCGCAAACAATTTTATATCAAACCCAACATCAAACTGGAATTCGCCTTGGATTTGCACATCTAAATTTTGAAGAAATAGATGAAGTGGTTTCAATTTTGAAACAAGAAATCACAAAAAAAGCTGAATAAATTTCAGCTTTTATATTTTATTTTTTATCTCTCAACTTGAATGTCCACGTAAATTCAAATTCTGAAACAACATCTCCTTCCTCATCTACGCCTCTACTTGTCACATTTAGCGATACACCTTTTTTCGTTTCGATCGCTTCTTTTATAGCCTCATCTATTTTTTCTCCATCTTCGCAAGTAAATACAATTTTACCAACAGCTTTCTTCAAATACTTCGATTGCATTCCCAAAACCAACATCGAAACATCTTCTCCCGATTTCGAAATCTTAGCATTTGCCATCAAACCAGAAGAAAATTCTGCCGCCATTCCTTGCACTGCCCAAAACATACTTTTGAATGGATTTTGATTAAGGAATCCATATTTTACGCGTGTCGAAACTTTATTTTCTTCCCACGACTCCAAACGAACACCCGCAATCCATGCAATCGGAATTTGAGTTGTCAATATATTTTTAAAAAGTTCTTTGTTCATCTTATTAATTGATCAAAAGGGTTAATAGAAATAAATGTAAACGTTTTATTTGACTTATTTTCTATAATTATAGTTGAATGTTCATCTAAAATAGAAAATAGTATAAAACTTCATTTTTCAGCGTAACAGAGAATTTCAATTTTCTTTTGATTTAGACATCGCTTAATCTCAGACTTAGACTTACCTTTCTTTTCACATCTAAAATCATTAATCTGTAAACTTCCCCTCAAACCAAATACTTTTTATATTTTACATAGTACAATTCTAAAAAATAGTTTGTTTTAGTTTATCCTTTTCATTTTTAAAATAGTATTTTGCATAGATGAATGTTTTCTCTTATCATATCGCAAAGCTTAGCTATTTTCAAGCCTTTAAATTGATGCTTTTTCCTTTGAAAACAAATAAGATTATTGGATTAATATATGCTGAAACGATGTCTGCAATGAAATTAGGTTCTCCTATTTTTTCAAAAACGAGGATTTTTAATCAAACTATTGTTGTATTTGCGCAATGGGAAGATGAAAAATCTTTAGAAAACTTTTTAAAAAATAATTCTCACGGAAAACTTTTAGCGAAAGGATGGCATGTTCGATTAGATTTTTTGAGACAATGGGGAAATATTTCTGGTTTTCAAATTCCGACAGAAGAAATGGAGGAAAACAGAAAAAATGAGCCTGTTGTTGCGGTAACAATTGCACGAATGAAATACACAGAGATTCCTCGTTTTCTACGCTGGGGAAGACCTGTCGAGAAATTAGTTCGAGATCACAAAGGCACTACACTTTCGTTGGCTTCTATTCGATATCCCAATATTATTTCGACATTTTCGATTTGGAAATCTCAATCAGAAATGACGTATATGGTGAATGGACATAGCAAAATGCCTGACCCAAAAAGACATGCTAACGCAATGAAAGAGCGTAATCGAAAGGATTTTCATTTTGAATTTACAACACTTCGTTTTAAACCAATTTCTGAACATGGACAATGGAATAATTGCAATTCTTTTCTTCCTAATAATGAAAATATTTAGATGAATTTAGCTTTTACAATGCAAAAATTTCAGGATTGGTTTACACAACAATGGGTAATTCTTTGGGGAAGAAAAATTAATCAAAACGATTATTCGTGGTTGATTGCTCCTTTCGGTGAATTGAACGGAATTGGTGAAGATTTTATATATCAATTAGCGAAAAAAGAGAATTTTATTATTACTCGAAATTCAACTTCAAAAGGCTTATTAACTTCTATTCATGAATTGAATTTAACTGATGATCAGCTCGAAAATCTATCAAAAAAGGTGATTGATTTTTATGAAGCTACCTCAGATTATAATTTAGAATTCAATGTAAAATGGAATCCTTATTTTTCTTTTTTTGGTTATTTGGTCAATCGTTTATTTAGTCAACGGATTAATCAATTAAATATTCCAACAAAAAATATTGCACAATCCGAAGATTTAATAAATGAAATCATTACGCTAAATCATCCGCAAAGCAACAAAGTTATTTATACCATTTGGTTGAGAAAATTCAAAAATTCAGGCAAAGTGATTTATTCTGGTATTTACGGAACGTGTACACTTCCTTCTGGTAAAACCTGTATCAAAGCTGTTTTTCCTCTACCAAAAGGCAATGCAACAGTTATTATGAAACCAACTGTTGGTCTTGAAAATGAATTGATTTTAGATTCGAGCGGAAAACAATTTGGCGATGCTGGTTTCTATTTTTTATTGAATGATGCTAAACACAATTATTGGGCTCAATTTATTTCTTCGTTTACCGATCAATTAATTGTAAAAGAAAAAGATAATCATTTACAAGCAATTCAAACCCTAAAACTTTGGGGATGTAAAGTTTCGCAATTTATATATCGCATTCGGAAGAAACCCAAATAAAACGATTTCTTCACATAAATTTACAAATAGTTTTAATTAGCTTTATAAAATGAATCATTCAGAAATATTTTACAAAGTTGATATCGTTGTGATTGGAGCTGGACAAGCTGGTTTGTCTGCAGCTTATCATCTCAAAAAAAGAGGAATAAAACCTGGAAAAGGTTTTGTGATTTTAGATGACGAACCACATGCTGGCGGCGCTTGGCAACATAGATGGGATTCGTTGACATTGAGTACGGTGAACGGAATTAATGATTTACCAGGCTTGACTTTTGCCGAAGCTGTGCATATACAAGACAAGGAATTGCAAGCAAATAAAGCTGTTCCTGCTTATTACGAAAAGTATGAAAAAGAATATGATTTTCCCATCATTAGACCATTGCGCGTTGATAAAGTAGAAGAAAATAATGGTCGATTTCTTATCCGAACAAATGGTGTTCAATTTAGTGCGAGAGGAATTGTAAATGCAACAGGAACCTGGAAAACTCCTAATATTCCTCATTATCCTGGAATCGAAAAGTTTGAAGGAAGACAATTGCATACCAATCAATATAAAAATGCCAAAGAATTTATTGGGCAACATGTGATTATTGTGGGAGGTGGAATTTCTGCCGTTCAATTATTAGGCGAAATCTCAAAAGTTACCGAAACAACTTGGGTAACAAGAAGACCGCCCGATTTTAGAGATAACAAATTCACCGAAGAATTAGGACGAGAAGCCGTAGCAATGGTAGATAAACGCGTGAGAGAAGGATTACCTACTCAATCGGTGGTGTCTGTTACCGGTTTACCTATCACGCCTGCAATCGAAAGTTTGTTACATACAGATGTTTTAGATCGCAAACCAATGTTTGATGAAATTATAGAAACAGGCGTTAAATGGAACGACGGAACGGTATTAAATGCTGATGTAATCTTCTGGAATACTGGTTTTCGACATAGTTTGGATCATCTTGATCCTCTTCATTTACAAAATGAGAAAGGCGGAATCGAAATGAGTGGAAAATTAGCTACACAAGTTGCTAAAGATCCAAGAATTCATTTAACGGGATACGGTCCATCTGCCTCTACAATTGGTGCAAATAGAGCCGGCGCAGCTGTTGCAAGAGAAATAATTGTTTATTTAGGTTTATAACTTTAACATTTATTTAATCAACGTATTTAGTATTAAATAATTACATATAAAAATCTAATATTAAATGGATAATTTATTTGATTAGAGCAGATTAAAATTAACTTTTTTCATTATAAATAATCAATAATTTTATGAGTTCTATGATTTTAATTAGTGGAATTCACAATCCTAACGATTATATTTGTAAAAATTTAAAATTAGTAATGACAGCAGTAATCATTATCTTTGTTATACATTGGTATGCTTCTTTATTTTTCCAAACTTTTTTTCATCACCGATATGCATCACATGCAATGTTTACGATGTCAAGAGCTTGGGAAAAAATCTTTCACGTTTTAGCGTGGATTTTTCAAGGTTCATCTTATCTAAGTCCCTACACATACGGGGTTATGCACAGACATCACCACGCGTATGCCGACACAGAAAAAGATCCACATTCGCCACAATATGATCCAAATTTCTTTGCGATGATGTGGAGAACTCGTATTGTTTACAATGAAATCGATCACGATAAAACACAAGTTTTAGAAAAATTCAAAAAAGGCGTTCCTTCTTGGCGTTCTTGGGATAGATTTGCAGGAAATAATGCTGTACGTTTAGCTTGGGTAATCATTTACATATTAATTTATGTTGCTGTTGATGCACCACTATGGACGTATTTTGTATTCATCCCGATGCAAGTTTTAATGAGCCCTCTACATGGTGTAATCATCAACTGGTTTTCACACAAATTAGGTTATCGCAATTACGATGTTGGAGATACTTCGACAAACTTAATGCCGATTGACTGGTTAATGTGGGGAGAATGTTTACATAACAATCACCATAAATTTGGTGGACGTCCTAATTTCGCGGTTAAGAAATGGGAATTCGATCCAATGTATCCATGCATTTGGGCAATGAATAAACTGAATATTATTCAGTTCAAAAAAGGTAAATTAGACACCGATTATATGTAAAATGAAAGCGATTCAAATTATTGAATCGCTTTTTTTATTTCTTTTGATAAACAATACTTTCTATATATTTCTTGAAAAAGAATTTATGTTCGACGATTTTCAAATACAACATAAAACTTTGTTTCATTTTAGGTAACTGAGAAATATCCAAACCAATAACAATTCTAAAGAAGCTCAACATCACATTCGTTACACTTTTTTGCCAACCTTTCTGATTTTGTACAAAATCAACATAAAACCACAATCCTCCTATTTTCAAATACGAATTTAATTGGTTAAATAATTCTTCTGCTTTAGGTTGATTAAAATGATCAAACAAAAAAGTTGTCATCACCACATCATATTTTTTATCCGTTTCGAAATCAAAAATATCTGCAACAATAAAATTGATGTTTAAATTCGACGTCTTTTCTTTTTGGGCTAAATCAATCATTTTCGAAGAAAAATCAACATAATCTATGTCCAATTTTAGATTTAATTTTTCTATTTCAGCGATAAATTTTCCTGCTCCTCCTCCAACCCACAAGATTTTATCATTCTCTTTCAAATGTTTCAAAATCACAAAATGAGCCTGATGTTGACGATTCAAAAAAATCAACTGGCTCAACGAATGATAATATGGCGCGATAAAATTGTAGTTCATTATTCGAATAAAATTACGCTTAAAATTCCACAAATTGCTTTCAATAAAATCATTCCATCGATTGCAATTAAATAATATAAAATGGCTTTTGGACGATTGAGTTTAAAGGCAAAAATAGCTAAACAAACAATCGGAATTAACATAAACAAAATGCGGTGAAGCGGCAATCCATACCATATTCCGAAGATTACAAAACTCAAAAATCCTAGAAATATTAAAGGTAAAATAATGCGGTTCAACGTAAAATGATAACCATATTTTACAACAAAGGTTTTTAAGTTTCGGTTACTATCATCTTCATAATCTTTCAAATCAAACAAAATCGCATTCACAACGCAATACATAAAGGTTTGAGAAAATAGAAAATAGAATTTTGCATCAATCACATAATGCGTTTCATTCTTCAACATCAAAAATAAAACAGGTAAAAAAACGGTTGTAATTGCCCAAGTCCAGCCAATTAAAAATGGCTTTAACAACATCGTTTTACGCAACGAAATACCTAATTTGAAATCATAATAGCCAAAAGATAAAACTGTCGTAAAAAATAAGACAGTCAACCATTTCCAAGTTAATATTTCGTAATTCGGTAAACAATTTATCGCTAAAATAATTCCAGAAATTAAAGCGATTACAGCTAAAATAAAGGTATAAATACGAACAGATTTACGATGCGTAATGTAAAACTGAGTTCTGGGATTACTAGATGATTTTAAAGATTTTGGAATTCTGTAGGCGTACAAATAAAACAATACAGTAATGGTGCTAATAAAAGCATAATACGCAATCGAATTAAAAGGTAAACCAATTTTGATATTCGTCTCGATATTGAGCGCAATAGAAAGTAGAATTAAAAAAAAATTGGAAAAAAAAATGTTTACGATAAATCGACTAATCACTTTTTTTTCCATTTTCCTAACAACTTAAACTTTGAAAAACTCTAGAATGACATTTTTATACGTTTCGCCAATCGGAATTTCTTCGTCTTTCAAATATAAGACTTTATTTTGAATTGATATCACTTTTTTTATCGAAACAATATAAGATCGATGAACACGCACAAAAAGTTGATCGGGCAGTTTTTCTAAGATAGATTTCATCGATATTCGAGCTGTAATTCGTTTGCCGTTTTCGAGATGAATTTTTACATAATCGTCCAAACCTTCGATAAAATCAATTTCATCGTAGGCGATTTTATTCAGTTTATAATCAGCTCGAATCGTCAAAAACTCTTTGTCTTCATTCAGTTTTTTATCCACTAAAATCAACACCGCTTTGTTTACTGATTCCTCAAATCTATCGTAATCTATTGGCTTCAACAAATAATCAATCGCCGCAACATTGAAACCATCAACCGCATATTCGGCAAAAGCTGTGGTAAAAATAACGGGAATTTTCTTCTCCATATTTTTGTAAAATTCCATTCCATTTGTACGCGAAATTTGAATATCCAAAAACATCAAATCGATCGGAAATTGATTGATATATTTCTGTGCATCTTTCAAATTGGAGAAAGTTTTCACTAACTCAACATGTTCATTTCTCGAACAATAATTTTCGATGACCATCAATGCCAACGGCTCATCATCTATTGCAATTACTTTAATCATTCAAGAAAATTTTTAGTTCAACACTAAATTTAGATAAATCATTGTAAAGAGCTAATTTATAATGATTTGTATAAAAATATTCTAATCTCTTTTTCGTGTTTTTCAAACCAATTTCACTTTTTTCAGTTTCAGGATTTACCTCTTTCGAAATGGTATTTTCTACGTTCAAAAATAATGTTTGTTGCTCAACTTTTATCGAAATAATAACAGGATCCGAGGCTTCATCAATCACACCATATTTGAACGCATTTTCGATAAAATTAATTAAAATTAATGGCGAAATTCTTAAATCCGCAGGATTTCCTTCAACCTCAAAAATAACAGATTCTTTGTGCGTTAATCTCAATTTTTGCAACTCAATATAATTCTTGATATAATCTAAATCTTGTTGCAATGGCACAAAATCTTTGGAAGAATCTGAAACCACAAATCGCATCATTTTAGATAATTTCATTACCGCATCTGAAGCAGAATCTGACTTTTGAAGCGTTAAAGCATAAATATTATTCAACGTATTGAACAAAAAATGTGGATTAATTTGCGCTCTCAAATAAGCAATTTCCGACAATTGTTTCTCATTTTTCATTTCCTGAAAACGTTTATTTTGTCGAATAAAAAGCGAAACAATCGCCATCATCGAGAACATAATAATTTTCGGGCTCCACATCATAAAATCACGAGGCGGTTTTCGAGGCTCAAAACGATCAAAAGGTGGCTTTTTCGGAGGCATTTTATTAAAATGAAATGCCCATTCTGGAAATTTGTACACCACAAAAAAGAAAATGATGAGAATAATGATGTAGAAAAAATAACGTTTCTGAAAATATAATTTTGGAATTAACACAAAATAATTCACCAAAAAGAACACTAACAACAAGATATTTTCGAAAAGCATTCGCTTGAAAAAACCAGTTTTGAAAATAGATTGATCGCTCGAAAAATTTGGCGCAGCAATAAATGGAATCAATAGAAATATGATTGAAACTATGCTGAAAATAACGATTTCTCTCTTTGTAATTTTTACTTTATTCATTTTCTAATTCAATTGAAACAATAGAAAAATGTTGTCTATTTGGAATCATCAATGTTTTGATATTAGTTTTTAATTCTTCATCCGAAGAAATTAAATAATGATTGTTCACTTCTCCAAAATAAAAATATTGTTTGGTATAAAACGTAAGCGCAACCTTGTGATTTGCGTGATTTTGATTAGATGAATTTAGAATATCCAACTCGAAATCTACAAAATTAAGGTGGGTTTTGTTCAAATTATCTGTGATTTGATACAAATTTCCTTCCAATTGTTCGATATACGGAATCGCCGCCATTCCCACCAAATAATGCAATTGCCCAGCTTTTTTATTTTGGCGCATCAATTCTCGAAAAGTTTCTACTTTATTCGTTTCTTGCTGATAAAGTTGCTCTTGCAAATAATACTCTTTGTACGTCGCATCAAAAACATATTTCTCCCAAATTGACGTTGTCGAAGCATCAATCACTAAACGATAAGCAAACTGAACTTTTTTAATTGTTTTCATCTTTTGGTTTTCTATCAAAAGGAGGCATTCCATCTGGAGGTGGTGGCATTCCTGGTCCTCCGCCCATTGGCTCTTTTGCTTCCTCTATATTTTCTGTAGAAATTACAATATTTGCTTCAATTGTATATCCTTTTTCTAAACTTCCGCTCACTTTTGCCAATTGATTTCCGTCTGTATCATCCGAAAAAACATTATCATTCTCATTGTACGTATAACCTGTCAAACCTTTTGTATAACCATATTCTTTAGCTGAATTTACAATTTTTACAGCAGAATTTTCACCTTCAGGAAAAGCAATTTGCGTTACTTTTAATGATTTTCCTTTCTGATCGTAAATATGAACATGGATATGCGTTGCACGACTTTCGTACCAACCTGGGAAAATAGAATTGAATTCAACATTTCCATTTTCATCGGTTACTTGCCTACCTCTCAAAAATTTATACGATTTATAATCGGTTGGTTGCATTCGCATTCCGCCATATTGCGAATAATTTCCATCTTTATCACAATGCCAAATATCAACAATCGCGCCTATTAATTGTTGGCAACTTTCATCAACATTGGTTACATTAATTTTGATTGTCGCCTCTACTCCTGTTCGATCGCCTTTTATATTTTTTGATAAAAAATCTTCTGGCTTTTTTGTAGGAAATGGACCTTCTGTTTCAGAGGCCCATACTTCACAATCATTTACAACATTAGAGTCTTTGCAACTCATCAACACTTTTGGAACAATTAAACTTGCTCCTAATAATCCTAAACTATTTTTTATAAAATCTTTTCTTTCCATTTTCTTTTAAATTGCAACTTTAATATTGGATGAAATGGTGTATCCAGCACTCAAACTTCCTGAAACAGTTGCTATTTGTAACCCTTCTTTATCATCACTAAAAACATTATCCTTTGCATTATATGTATAACCCGTCAAGCCTTTTGTATAACCATAAGACGAAGCCGAATTCACCGTTGCAACTGCACTACTTGTACCTTCTGGAAAAGCGATTTGTGTCACTTTTATCGAAACGCCATTTGCGTTGTAAATATGCACATGAATATGCGTTGCACGACCTGAATACCATCCCGGAAAAATACTTGTAAATTTCACTTTTCCTTCAGAATCGGTGATTTGTCTACCTCTCAAGAAATTATAGGATTGATAATTGGTTTGTTGCATTTGCGTTCCTCCATATTGAGAATAATTTCCATCTTTGTCGCAATGCCAAATATCAACGATAATTCCTTCTACAGCAGAACAATTATTGCTCGCATTTTGCACCACAATTTCTATCGTCGCATCAACACCCGTTCGGTCGCCTTTTACATCACTTCTCATATAACTCGACGGAGTTTTTGTCGGAAAAGGTCCTTCTGTTTCGGTTGGCCAAACGGTACAAGACTGATTGGTTCCACCTTCTGTTGTTGAAGTCGAAACATCATTTATTGCATCATCGCTCGAACAAGACGATATAACTTTCGGAACAATTAAACTTGCGCCCAATAAACCCAAACTATTTTTGATAAAATCTTTTCTTTTCATTTTGTTATATATTTATAGCATTAGTAATCAATTACCATTAACAAAGAATTTTCGCTCAACGATTCAAATTCGACGTGTTCATCTGACTTAATTTCCAATAAATCTCTCGATTCGATTAAACGATTATGAATCTCAAAAATCCCTGTTAACGAAATAACTAACCAATTTCTTTCAACTTTTTTCATTGGTATTTCTGATTCTCTTCTCAAATCAAATTTTCCTAAAAAGACATTAAACAAATCATGGCGAATAATTTTCTCTAATCTATTTTCTCGTTCAAAATCAATTGGAACAATCATTTTAGCAATTTGCTGTTTTTCTTTCACTAAAAACAACGAATAGAAATACGAATAATCGTTACTGTATTCGCCTTCGATATCGATAATGGTTCCTTTTTCTAAATAATAAATAAACGATTGATTGACTTCAATTTTCCAATTAAAACCATTCATATTCAAGCGAATATTATTCATCAAAGGTAACAAAATCAAATAACCGCTTTCCTTGATCACTTTTTGATAAGTACCTTGACCATTCACAGCAACATCATCAATAAAAGCAAAATCAGAAATAGAATTATCATCATTTAATGCATTAATTCTGATATATTTATTCTCAAATAAATTTCGATTCTCGGCTTTACACAACTTTATCATACTTCATATTATCTTGAAACAAATGTAATTTATCATGTTAATTCAACTAAATTTTAGAGGTTAACCCAAGATTTTTGTAGGTTAATTGAATTATGATTCGATTTTATTTATCTTTAGCAATAGAATTTATACGATCAAACACAACAAAAATGATAAACAAAAAAGTAAACAGCATCGAAGAAGCACTACAAGGTGTCGAAAGCGGAATGACGCTGGCTGTTGGAGGCTTTGGACTTTCTGGAATTCCCGAAAATCTTATTCAAGGTTTAGTGGACAAAAAAATCAATAATCTTACGTGTATCAGTAATAATGCTGGTGTAGATGATTTTGGTTTAGGATTATTATTACAAGGACGACAAATCAAAAAAATGATTTCTTCTTATGTTGGAGAAAATGCAGAATTTGAACGTCAAATGCTTTCGGGTGAATTAGAAGTTGAATTGATTCCGCAAGGAACTTTAGCTACTCGTTTGATGGCTGCTGGTTATGGGATGCCTGCAATTTATACGCCTGCTGGAGTTGGAACTGAAGTCGCTGAAGGAAAAGAAATCAGAAAATTTACCTTTCACGGAATCGAAAAAGAATATTTGTTAGAATATGCTTTCGAGCCTGATTTTGCAATTGTAAAAGCGTGGAAAGGTGATACTGCAGGGAATTTAGTTTTCCGTGGTGCAACTGCAAATTTCAATCATCCGGCTGCTATGTGCGGAAAAATTACAATTGCCGAAGTGGAAGAATTGGTAGAAATTGGAGAATTAGATCCAAATCAAATTCATACGCCTGGCGTTTATGTCAATCGAATTATTCAAGGTGCGAAATACGAAAAACGTATCGAAAATAGAACTGTTCAACCTAAATCATAAGAAAAAATGTTAGATAAAAATGGAATTGCAAAACGTATTGCAAAAGAAGTACAAGACGGATTTTATGTGAATTTAGGGATTGGAATTCCGACGTTGGTTGCCAATTATATTCCCGAAAATGTAAACGTTGTATTACAATCAGAGAATGGATTATTAGGAATGGGACCTTTTCCTGTCGAAGGTGAAGAGGATCCTGATTTTATCAATGCGGGTAAACAAACGATTACAACTTTACCAGGTTCAGTTTTCTTTGATTCGGCAATGAGTTTTGGAATGATTCGCGCACGAAAAATCAATTTAACAATTCTTGGTGCAATGGAAGTTTCGGAAAATGGTGATATTGCCAACTGGAAAATTCCTGGAAAAATGGTGAAAGGAATGGGAGGCGCAATGGATTTGGTTGCTTCGGCTGATAATATTATTGTAGCGATGCAACATGTGAACAAAGCTGGAGAATCTAAACTTCTGAAAGAATGTACACTTCCTTTGACTGGAATAAAATGTGTCAAAAAAATCGTGACTGAATTAGCTGTTTTAGAAGTCTTACCAGAAGGTGGTTTCAAATTATTGGAACGAGCACCTGGAATTTCTGTGGAAGACATCAAAAATGCAACCGAAGGAAAATTAATTATTGAAGGAGAAATTCCAGAAATGATTTTATAAAAAATAAAGATTAGAAAGGAAAGTTGAAAAGCTTTCCTTTTTTTATGCTCGATTTGTTTAACTTTATTCAAATTAATACTTAAAAATCGATGCAAACAAAATTAGTAATCGCTCTACTTTCATTCAATTCTCTTGCTTTTGCACAGCAACCGAATTTAGTGAAATACGTCAATCCTATGATTGGAACAGAAAAAATGGGACACACTTTCCCTGGCGCAACTGTTCCTTTTGGCGCTGTACAATTAAGCCCCGAAACGGATTCTATTCCTTATGCTGTCAATCACAAATACAATCCAAAAGTTTATGATTATTGTGCGGGTTACCGTTTTGAAGATAAAACAATAACTGGATTTAGTCATACACATTTTAATGGAACAGGACATTCTGATTTGGGTGATTTTTTGATTATGCCTACCGTTGGAAAATTAAAACTGAATCCCGGAACTGCTCAAAATCCTGAGAGTGGTTATCGTTCTAGATTTTCACATCAAAATGAAACTGCCGAAGCGGGATATTACAAAGTGAAATTGAATGATTACAATATTTGGGCAGAAATGACCGCTTCTACTCGAGTTGGTTTTCATCAATATACATTTCCAAAATCGGTTGATTCACATATTATTTTGGATTTGAATGCTGGAATTTATAATTACGATGACAAAAATACATGGACATATGTTCGCGTGGTGAATGATACATTGATTACAGGTTATAGACAAACACGTGGTTGGGCAAGAAATAGAACAGTTTATTTTGCGATGACTTTTTCAAAACCATTCAAAAATTATGGACAAAAAAATGAAGACGGACAAGTTGATTATAAAGGCTTTTGGCGTAAATGGAACGAAACGCAGAATTTTCCTTTAATTGAAGGAAAAAAGATCAAAATGTATTTTGATTTTGATACAGAAAAAGATGAAAAAGTAAAGATTAAATTTGCGATTTCTCCAGTCAGTCAAACCAATGCGTTAGAAAATTTGACAACAGAAATTCCACATTGGAATTTTGAACAAGTGCGTAATGAAGCAAAAGAAAATTGGAACAAAGAATTAAATCGAATTCAGATTAAAGCTTCAGAAAATGATAAAATAAATTTCTACACAGCGATGTATCATACCTTCATCAATCCGACAACTTATATGGATGTGAATGGGCAATACAAAGGTTTGGATCAAGAAATTCATCAAGCCAAAGATTTTACAAATTACACCACTTTTTCGCTTTGGGATACCTATCGTGCATTGCATCCGTTGTTCAATATCATTCAGCCAAAACGCAACAATGATATGGTAAAATCGATGATGAAACATTATGAGCAAAATCCAATCAAAATGTTGCCAATTTGGTCGCATTATGCCAACGAAAACTGGTGTATGAGTGGCTACCATTCGGTTACGGTAATTTCAGATGCGATTGTAAAAGGCGTTTACAACGGAGATACAAATGCAGCTTTGGATGCGTGCATTGTCACAGCAAATAAACGTGATTATGAAGGAATTGGCGATTATATCGACAAAGGCTATATTCCAGCAGAGAAAAATGGAACATCAATTTCGAATACGTTAGAATATGCTTTCGATGATTGGTCGATTGCGCAAGCGGCTAAAAAATTGAATCGAATGGATGTATACGAAACATTTATGAAGCGTTCTGAAAATTGGAAAAACAATTACGATTCTTCGGTTGGATTTATGCGTCCTCGTTTAGCGGATGGAAGTTTCAAGAAAGAATTTGATCCATTAAATACACATGGACAAGGTTTTATTGAAGGAAATTCGTGGAATTTTAGCTTTTTTGTTCCTCAAAATCCAAATGGATTAATTGAAGCAATGGGTGGAAAAAAGAAGTTTGGAGCAAAATTGGACGAATTATTTACGATGCATTTACCTGACGAATATTTTGCAGATACAGAAGATATTACGCGTGAAGGTATAATCGGAGGTTATGTTCATGGAAATGAGCCGGCACACCATGTTGCATATTTATATAATTGGGCGGGACAAGCGTGGAAGACTCAAGAAAAAATCAGAATGATTTTGGATATGCAATACAAGCCAACGCCTGATGGTTTGGGCGGAAATGATGATACAGGACAAATGAGTGCGTGGTATATTTTTAGTGCTTTAGGTTTTTATCCCGTTCAACAAGGATCGACAGATTACGCAATTGGAAGTCCGTTAGTTGATCACGCTATATTGAATTTGGAAAATGGAAAACAATTTGAAATTGACGTGAAAAATCAATCGAAGAAGAATGTTTACATCCAAAAAATTGAGTTAAATGGAAAAACTTATTCATCTTTTAATTTGAATCATTTTGACATTGTAAGCGGTGGAAAAATAACGTTCTACATGGGCGATAAACCTAAAAAATAAACGTTAAATATTTTATAATTAAGCAAATATGTTTGACTACTTAAGGAATAATGATTAATTTAAATCAAATTTAAAACCAAGAAAAATGGCTAAAAAGGCAAAAAAAGAAGAAAATCATTTACAAGTTTTAGTGGATAAATTAAAAGATCCAAGACATAAACAATTAGTTCAAACGAATCGTTTAAAGAAAAAACGTCGCAATAACGCAAAAAATTAAGCATAAAAAAAACCACTTCATTAGAAGTGGTTTTTTGTTATATTTAAATTTGATTAATCAATTACTTTTCCAATTAAATCGAATTCGTAAGCTTCGATAATTTCTACATTTACAAAATCACCAACTGGTAAATAGGTATCAATTGCAGAAATCAAAACTTCGTTATCAACGTCTGGTGAATCATATTCTGTACGTCCAATAAAATTCTCTCCTTCTTTGCGATCAATCATTACTCTAAATTGTTTTCCAATTTTTTCTTGATTCAAATCGTATGAAATCTGAGATTGAATTTCCATAATTTCTTCAACACGTTGTTGTTTCACTTCTTCAGGAACATCATCTTCCAAATTATAAGCATGTGTATTTTCTTCATGAGAATATGTAAAACATCCCAAACGATCAAATTTTTGTTCTTGTACCCACGCTTTCATTTCTTGGAAATCCTCTTCCGTTTCACCTGGATAACCGCAAATTAACGTTGTACGAATCGCCATATCTGGAACTTTTGTACGCATTGCAGCTAACAAAGCATTCGTTTTTTCGTGTGTTGTTCCACGACGCATTGATTTTAATAATTTTGTTGAAATATGTTGTAACGGAATATCGATATAATTACAAACTTTTGGTTCTTCACGAATTACATCCAAAACATCTTCTGGGAAACCAGCTGGAAATGCGTAATGCAAACGAATCCATTCGATTCCTTCAATTTTCACTAACTCTTTTAATAAAGTTGCTAATTCACGTTTTTTATAAATATCTAATCCATAATACGTTAAATCTTGCGCAATCAAAATCAATTCTTTCGTTCCATTTTTTGCCAATTTAGTAGCTTCTGTAACTAAATCTTCGATTGGACGAGAAACATTTCCTCCACGCATCAAAGGAATTGCACAGAAAGAGCAAGGGCGATCACAACCTTCTGCAATTTTAAGATAAGCATAATGACGAGGAGTTGTTGTTAAACGTTCTCCAACCAATTCGTGCTTATAATCTGCTCCTAAAGCTTTTAACAATAACGGTAACTCGCGCGTACCAAAATATTGGTCAACATTTGGAATTTGCTCAATTAAATCTGGTTTGTATCGCTCTGACAAACATCCTGTCACGAAAACTTTTTCCACCAAACCATCTTCCTTACGTTGCACGTAATCTAAAATTGTATCAACACTTTCCTCCTTTGCATTATCAATGAAACCACAAGTATTAATCACCACAATTTCTCCAGATTGTTCATGTACAACCTCTTTCCCATTGGCTTTCAGCTGTCCCATTAACACCTCAGAATCGTATACATTTTTAGAACATCCTAACGTAATTACATTAATTTTCTTTTTTCCAGTCGATTTTGTACGCATTACTCTAATTTAAGTTTGCAAAATTACGAAATATTTGAGAGAACTGACCGAAAAGATTGAATGGAACAAGTATAAATAGTTAAAATAAAAAATTTTAAACCTAAATAACTTTAAATAGAATAGATTTCTACACAACTAACTATTTTAGAAAATTAATCAACTATTACTTTATTATCATTAATAATAATTATTAAAATTAATTTTAACTAATTGATTAACAAAATATAACAAATTATTTATAGTTTAATTTCAACAATAAATGTTAAATTTGAGCTTATTAGTATTTTAAGTTAGATGTCAAAGCAATGCTTTGAAATTAAGAAGGTCAAGAGAAATCTTGACCTTTATTTTTTATATTTAATCGATATGATAATGACTCGGAAAAGCCTTTTTAGGATTTTGTTTAAGAATATTCAACTTGAATTGACTTTCTAAAAATCCGTAACCATAATTGAAAAATTGAATTAAAGTTGTTTGAATTGATAATAAACCAACTACCGCAGAATTGAAACGAATTGTAGAGAAAATAAAAATCAAAAACATATAAATTAACCACAAAACAAATGGAATTTGTAGAATAAATTGATGTTTTGGAAGAATAAAACTCAACAATAGAAATAGAAACGCAACTAAAGTTCCGACAAAAAATAAACTTGGAAACCAAAAAGTAGGTTTGATATAATTAGGATGACGTTGATTAAGAATTGGGCGCGCAACTCCAAATTGATAGACTTGTTTTGCAAATTTCTTTAACGAAGTTCTACGTTTATGAATCACTTTCGAATCTTGAAATAATCGTGTTTCAAAACCATTTTCCCATAAACGCATCGATAAATCTGGATCTTCTCCAACGCGTAAATCCGCAAAACCATCCGTTTTTTCGTACGCTTTTCGAGAAATTCCCATGTTGAAACTGCGCGGCTGAAATTTACCAATTTGCTTTTTTCCACCTCTGATTCCTCCTGTTGTCAAAAAAGAAGTCATCGAAAAAGTAATTGCTTTTTGCAAATCTGTAAACGAATCATCTGCATCATCTGGACCACCAAAAGCATCAACAAAATTGCTTGTCAATTCTTTTTTAACCGATTCAATATAAGTCGAAGGAATAATCGTATCAGAATCTAAGAAAATGAAATAATTTCCATTCGCTTTTTCCATTCCAAAATTTCTAGATTTTCCTGGACCTGAATTTGTTTTGTAATAATAATGAAGATCTAATTGAGTTTCAAATTTAGCACAAACTATATCCAATTTATTTTGAGAACCATCGTCTACAATAATAATTTCGAATAACTTATCCGTTTGTTTCGCTAAACTTGACAATAATTCTGTCAATTCATCTTGACGTTCGTAAACGGCAATAATTATCGAAAGTTGCAAATCTTCTTTTTCCAAAATATATTATTGATTGAATGATTCTTTCAACTCTAATGTCACTTTCTGAATTTCATCTAAACTCTTAAAATGATTCAATTTGAAAGTCGATTTTGATTGTTTCAATTCGTGAACAATTGCCAAAATAGTATCCAATGGACTTTGCTCCTCTCCTTTCGAAGTTTCGTCAAAATTAATTCCGACCAAAGAAACTTCTTCAATCATTCCGAACAACCATTCTTCTAAAAAAGTATTCAAATCAATCGAATCAATAGTATGATTTGCCCATTGATTTTGTTTCGATTTTTCAGCTAAATCTGTATTCGACCAAAAGCAAATTACCTCTAAATTAGAGCCATCTTCGTACTCAAATTCTTCCGAATACGAAATAGCAAAACCTTCTTCAGAAGTTAAAAGATATACTTTTTGATCTTGACAAATTTCTTTTATAAATTGACTCACTTCTCTTAATTTTGATTTTTAGTTTTTTTACTTCCTTCGTACATTTCGTATTGTAAAAAGTCGCATTCTAACTTACCGTTAAACACTTTTACCTTTTTCGAAGGACGCAAACCGACATATTTTTTGGCTTGTAAATCTGATGTGATAAACCACGCCAATGTATTTGGATAACTCGATTTTAACGTGTCACCAATTTGTTTGTAAAATTCTTGGTTATTGTTTTCGATACGCTCATCATAAGGCGGATTGAACACCAATAATACTGGGAATAATTCCTTTTTAGATGTAAAGAAATCTTGATTTCTCACTTCAATGAAATCTTCTAAATCAGCAGATTTTATATTCATCTGCGCGATTTTTACCATCATTGGAGAAATTTCGTATCCAACAATTTTATATTCAGATTCTTTGATTCGATTTAGACGCGTATTACGAATTTGTGTAAACAATGTTTCGTCATAATCTGGCCAATTCTGAAAAGCAAAATGCTTACGATGAATTTGCGGCGGAATATTATTCGCAATCATCGCCGCTTCAATCAACATTGTTCCCGAACCACACATCGGATCAAGGTAATTTCCTTTTCCATCATAACCCGCTTGCAACAACAAACCTGCTGCTAAAACCTCGTTAATTGGAGCTGGACCAGTTTCTTCACGATAACCGCGTTTGTGCAACGATTCTCCCGAAGAATCTAACGACAACGTAATTTTATCGTGCGAAATATGTAAGTTGAAACGTACATCTGGAAAATCTTTATCGATACTTGGACGACGACCATTTTTTTCTTTGAATCGATCTACAATAGCATCTTTTACTTTAAGCGCTGCGTAATGCGAATGCGTAAAATAATCTGAATGTACAGTTGGATCAATCATAAAAGTTTGATCAACATTCAGATAATTTTCCCAATGGAATTTCTTGAATTTCTCGTACAATTGATGATCATTTTTCGCAGAAAACGAAAGAATTGGCTTCTGTATACGAAGTGCAGTACGCAAGCTGTAATTTGCTTTGTACATGAAACCTAAATCGCCATTAAATTCAACCATTCGGTTCTGAATTTTAACATCTGCCGCACCCAACGCTTTTAATTCTTGCGCTAATATTTCTTCGAAACCAAAAAAGGTTTTCGCAATCATTCTGAAATTTTCCAAGGAAATAAAATTTTTACAAAAGTACGGGAAATAAAGGAAATTGAGAAGTTAGAATAAACTATATTTGATTTTTAATATTCACAAATATGAAATTAATCTTTACACTATTATTTTTAGGAAATGTAATGCTTGTTAAAGCTCAGACAAAATTATCTCAGGATAGTGTAAATTATTATGTAAATCAAACAAAAGAAATACTAAATAAGAATTTCAAGATTGAAGATACTTCTACCTTTTTTAAGAATTATACTCCTATTTCAAATGAGCAGCTGACTTCTTTAAATTTTAATGAAATAAAAAAAGCTTTAGACTATTCGGAAAAACTAATTGAATCTAACCCTAATAGAATAGATTATTTTACAACGATTACCTTTATTTATTTTTATATTAATAGCTATGAAAATTTTATAAATACTTCTGATAGATTATTAAAACAAACTAAAAAAAATAACAATATTTGGTATAATCTTAATGATTCAAATAAAACAGATGAAAATATATTGTTAAGAGTTTATTATCCATATATCAAACATATGTTACCTTTTAAGAATAAAGAAAATGAATTTTATGTAAAACAAATTTCAGAACAATTTGATAAATATTTTCCAAATTCATCTGATCGATATTTGTTAAAATCTTGGGTAGAAAATAAATTAGGAAATGGACAATTTGCAATTAAGATTTTAGAAGAAGGTAGAAAAAAATATCCTAATAATCTTGATCTACTCTTTCAGCTATACGAATTCTACTTCTCAACAAAAAATAATGAGAAAATGAATAAACTAAAACAAGAAGTAGCGAATTCTGATAACCAAATATTAAAAAATCAATTTAATGAAATGGTTAAAACCACAAAATAATTAAAAACATTATAAATATCATATTTATAATGCTTTTGTTTAATATAAAACCTCTATTCTTCGTACCTTTCGGCTATTAAAGTTTAATTTTTTAGAATTCGATATAAAATGGAAAAAATCACAGATCGTCTTTCAGCTTTGAGAGAGGTTATGAAACAAAATGGAGTTAGCGCAACAATTATTCCTGGAACAGATCCTCATGGAAGCGAATATTTACCAAATCGTTGGAAAGAGCGTACATGGATTTCAGGTTTCAATGGATCGGCTGGAACTGCAGTTGTTACATTAGAAAAAGCGGCTGTTTGGACAGATTCGAGATATTTTATTCAGGCAGAAGATCAATTAAAAGACACAACTTTTGAGTTGATGAAAATGAGAATGCCAGAAACTCCTTCAATTAATGAATGGATTATTTCTCAATTAAAAGAGGGAGAAGTTGTAGGACTTAATCCTCAAATGTTTGCACACAATGCTTTTGCAGAAAATTTTAATGAGTTTTCATTCAATCAACTTTCAGTAAAAAATATTGATTTAATTGATTTAGCTTGGCAAGATCGTCCTGCTTTACCAGAGAATCCATTCTATATTTATGATGTTAAATTTGCTGGAAAATCTGCTTCAGAAAAAATTTCGGAAGTACGCAATGAGATGAAAAAAGCGAATACAAATGTGTATATCATGAATTCGTTGGATGAAATTGCATGGTTATTTAACATTCGTGGAAATGATGTCAACTATAATCCATTGACCATTTCGTATGCTGTTGTAGATACAGAAAATGCGTATTTATTTATAGATGAAGCAAAAGTAACTCCAGAAACAAAAACTGCTTTAGTAAATGAAGGAATTACAATTCAACCTTATTTAGCGATATATGATTATTTAAAAAATCAGAACGAAAAATCACATGTATTGGTAGATGGAAATCGAATCAATCAGTCATTATACGAAGCAATTTCAGCTTCGTCAACAATTAATTTAGTTGCTTCTCCAGTAACAAACTTAAAATCTGTTAAAAATGAAATCGAGCAAGAAGGTTTCAGAAATGCTATGGTAAAAGATGGTGTTGCTTTAACTAAATTTTTCATGTGGTTAGAAGAAAATATCGAAAATAATATTAACGAAGTTACAGTCGACGAGCAATTGAAATTTTTCCGTTTGCAACAGGAAAATTGTAAAGGTGCAAGTTTCGGAACAATCTGTGGTTACGCAGACCACGGCGCAATGAACCACTACTCTGCTTCACCTGAAACTGCTTATACATTAGGATGTAAAGAAATGTTGTTAATCGATTCTGGAGCTCAGTTTTTGGAAGGAACAACAGATATTACGCGTACATTGATGTTAGGAGAACCAACGGCGCAACAAAAAACAGATTATACTTTAGTTCTAAAAGGAAATATTGGTTTATCGGAAGCTATTTTTCCTGTTAATTCTCGTGGTTCTTTATTAGATGTTTTGTCGCGTAAAGCACTTTGGGATAATGGTTTCAATTATGGTCACGGAACTGGTCACGGAGTTGGTCATTTCTTATGTGTGCACGAAGGTCCCCAAAGTATTCGTTTAGAGGAGAATTTAACGCCACTTAAAGCTGGAATGGTGCTTTCTAACGAGCCTGGTTTGTATCGCGATGGAGAATACGGAATTAGAATCGAGAATCTAATGATTGTTCAACCAGCGATGTCTACTCAATTTGGTGATTTCTTGAAGTTTGAAATTATTACAGTTTCCCCAATTGAGAAAAATTTGATTGATGTTAATTTAATGACAAACGAAGAAATTTCTTGGTTAAATAACTATCATCAATTTGTTTTCGAGAAAATTTCTCCATTCTTAGACGAAAAAGAAACGGCTTGGTTGAAAGAAAAATGTGAAGCGATTTCTAAATAAATCAATTTTATTCAACAAAAATTCATTCTGAACTTGTTTCAAAATTAGAAATAAAAATATAGAAGCTAAAAATAAATTCTGCCTTACAAAAAAAATCCTATTCACTTTCGAATAGGATTTTTTATTTCACATAAAATTTGTATTATTGCAACATATTTGCATTAAGAAATGAAAAGACGAAATACACCAACCAAACAAGCGGTTATTGATTTGTTCAATTCGTGTACGACTGCATTAAATCAGGAACAAATTGAAACGCAATTGCAAGGAAAAATGGACAGAGCAACGATTTATCGTATTCTGAATAATTTTTGCGAAGACGGAATGATGCATAAAGTTGTGGGAGATGATGGCGTAAATTATTTTGCGATGTGCAAGACGTGTTGTGAGCATACACAGCATCACCACGATCATTTTCATTTTCGTTGCACGACTTGTAATCAACTTATTTGCTTAAAAGAAGAAATAAAAATTAATTTACCCGAAGGATTTTCGATGCAAGATTGCAATTGCGTCATCACAGGAACTTGCCCAAATTGCCAAAAATAACAACAATGGATTTACAATGGTTTGTAAAATGGTTTAACTCGCCATATTATCATATTTTATACAAGAACAGAAGTCTTACAGAAGCTGAAGATTTTATTCAAAAAATCACGAATTATTTACAACTTCCACAAAAAGCAAAAGTATTAGATTTAGCATGTGGAAAGGGGCGACACGCTATTACGTTGAATAAATTAGGTTTTGATGTTTTAGGTATCGATTTATCTGAAGAAAGTATCAAGTACGCCAAACAATTTGAAAATGAATATTTAAAATTTGAAAAACATGATATGCGCGAGGTGTATCATCCAAACGAATTTGATGCAGTTTTCAATCTTTTTACAAGTTTTGGTTATTTTGAGAATTATGAAGATAATTTTAAAGTTTTTGAAGCTGTAAAACAACAAATCAAATCGCACGGAATCTTTGTTTTGGATTATCTGAATGCAGAAAAAGTAGTTTCGACAATGATTCCTTATGAAGAAAAACTGATTGATGGTATTTTATTCAAAATCACAAAATCTGTCGAAAATGGTTTTATCAAAAAAGAAATAGATTTCAGAGATAAAGGTGAAATATTTCATTTTGAAGAATTTGTTCGTTTAATTTATTTCAACGATTTCAAAAAAATATACGAAACAGAAGGTTTTATTTTAGATAAAGTATTTGGAAATTATAATCTTGATGCTTTTGATGAACAAACTTCTGACCGATTAATTTTAGTTTTAAACAAATGAAAGAAAGTTTAATCTTAATTTCAAGTGTGTTAATTGGAGTTTTATTTTCTCGAATATTACTCAAAAATAAACACAACTCAAAACTGCTGCTAACCTTTAGTGGTGCGTATTTCTTGGCGATGACTGTTTTAGAAATCTTACCTCAAGTCTATGGACATCCATCTGAAAATCATAGCGATCATTCGATTGGATTGTTTGTTTTATTAGGTGTTGTTGTGCAATATATTTTAGAAACGATCAGTAAAGGCGTTGAGCACGGACATATTCATTTGCACAAAAAAGAGCAATTTCCTTTCGGAATTTTTGGAGGATTATTTTTGCATTCAATTATCGAAGGAATTCCTGTTGCGAACGCAGAATCTCACAATTTTATGTGGGCAATTTTTGTTCATAATATTCCGGTTTCGATGATTTTATTTAGCGCATTATGTCAACATACAGAATCTAACGCAAAACGTTTTCTGTTTATGACTTTGTTTGCTCTAGCTGCTCCAATGGGATATTTCTTAGGAAAACATACGATTATTTCTAATTATTCTTTGGAAATGAGCGCAATTGTTTCGGGAATATTTTTACATATTTCAACCGTAATTTTGTTCGAAAGTAATGAAGGGCACAAATTTAATCTGAAAAAATTCGGTTCTATCTTAGTAGGGTTTATTCTCGCTTATCTCACCGTTTCTATGCATGTGCATTCACATTAAAAATATAAAAGCAACTTATTAAAGTTGCTTTTTTTCATTTTAATCGTTTATATTTAGATAATTAACATCAAAATATGCGATTAATTATATTCTTCATTTTTCTAATAAGTATTATTAGTTGTAAAAATTCGTTTGATAAAGAAATAAAGGAACATTTACAAGGCGATTGGTCAAAAGAATTTTATGACAAAACAAATAATGACCCAAACAAATTACCATCAATCTTTTTCAATATAAATAACATATATAAATTCTCATCAGATACTATTTATGACTCGAATCATTTTTCAATTTATAATGAAAAAACAAATGATTTTGAATATTTGGGTTACAAGACTAACTTTAAAATTAAAAATTCTGTAGTTTCTTGGTATAATACTGCGAGTAAAAAAAATATTGAATTTGGTAAAGTTGAAAAATTATCAAAAGATACCATTTACTTTGCGCATTTTATGTTAGTTCGCGACAAAGTAAAGCAGCAATTCAACAATGCTTTTGATGCTATTATTGTTACAAGTAGTGGCTGTTATGGTTCTTGTCCAATATATAATTATAGGTTAGAATCTAATGGTGATATAATTTATGCTGGAGAAAAATTTACGCAAATAAACGGAGTTTATGCTGGACAAATTAATAAAGAATATTTCAATTATTTTAAAAACAAGTTAAATCAGATAGACCTTTATCAAACAGATGATCAATATACTAATAATACAACTGATGGATATTTTGAAGAAATTGTTTTTATAAAAAATAATAAAATCACTAAAAGAATTTCATTTTATATAAATGATGGTCCTCCAAAAGTAAAACAATTATTAGACATTTTGCGTGCTATGCATTATTATATTGAGGATAAAAAACCATATCATTATAAAGATTATTTTTCTATTATAAATCCATTTACAAATGCTAAAGAAGTTAATTTAGAAGAATTTAGTGATTACCAATCATTTTATTTATGGACAGAATTAATGAAACATCCTTCAAAACCATTTCAGTTTAAACAAAAAACGTTCAAAATAAATAAATTTATATCTAAATTTTGGGATTCTAAGTATGAAGAATTTTCTCCTAAATCATTACAAACAATTGAAACAGATGGTCAACAATTTCAAATAAAATTTAAAGACTCTCCTATCCAATATTATGATTTAGGATATAATTTTTTAGAAAATAATGATTTAACATATGAATAAAAAAGAAGTTCAATTTTGAACTTCTTTTTTGTTTATTATAACATTTTTCGATGATCTAAAACTAAAATTTCTCCATTCGAAACAAATTTCCATTTTTGATCTTTCTTACATTCAGAATTTGGTGTTGCAGATTTTATATCAAATTCAACTTCTTTGTTTTTCATCGAAATTGAAGTATGATAATCGCATTCGCCAAGTTTTACATTAGTTGAAACATTATCATTTGCCAATAAATCCGTTTCTGGGATAGATTTTATTACTTCATTTATAATATTCAAATCTAATTCATTGTAAATCAAATCAAAATTATCTGTGACTAAATTTGTCGATAATCGAAACGAATTTGCTTCAACATCTGTCCTAATCGCAGTATTTTTGGTATTCAAATCTAATTCTTCGATACGTTTTGGACAATCCAAATAATCTGGAATTTTTTGTGCTTGTTTACTTTGTAAATCTTTCTGAAAAGCTTTAAGTTCAGAAAATAATTGTTTTTTTTCGGGTGAAGCTTCTTTAAATTCTGTTGTTTCTGTTAATTCTTGTTGAGTAAGCTTTTTGATTTCAGGTTTATTTTCTGAACAATTAAATAAAAGAAATAAAGTAAAAAATGAGTAAAAATAATGTTTCATAAGCAAGAGTTTTTGGTCTTACAATTTTACGAAATATTATTCTCAATTTCAATTATTTAACGTCTGAATTTTAAATTTTATATAAATGATAAATTGAAAAACATTAATTAAGATTATTTATATTTTTCTAAATCCAAACCAAGAATATCTCCAACTTTAGAAAATTCTTCATTTATCTTAGCATTCAAAATTAGTTGTTCATTTGTTATTGGATGATTAAATACCAATTGATGAGCATGAAGCATCATTCCTTTCAATCCAAAATTTTCTAACCACAATTTATTTTGTTTGTTACATCCATGCGGACGACTTCCCAAAATTGGGTGAAAAATATGACGAAAATGCTTACGTAATTGATGCATACGACCAGTTTCGGGAATTGCTTCTACCAAACAATAACGCGAAGTCGGATGATTGTTATATTCTAAATCAATTTCTGCGGTTTGCAAACGATGAAAATAGGTAATTGCATTTTGCTTTACACCATCGTCATTCGTCAAATCATAGTCTATCGTCATTTCTTCAGGCGCCCAACCACGCAAAATAGCCAAGTATTTTTTCTCAACTTCGCGTGTTGCAAAACGATCATTCATAATTTTTAAACTTTCTTTATCTAAAGCAAAAAGTAAAACTCCTGAAGTTTTGCGATCCAAACGATGAATAGGATAAACATGTTGCCCACCGATTTGATTGCGTAATTCTTGAACCGCAAAAACAGATGCATCACGCGCATAAAAAGATTTGTGAACCAACAATCCGCTCGGTTTGTTAATAGCAATAATATATTCGTCTTGATAAAGAATTTCTAACATTTGGCAAAAATAGAAAGTTATTTTCGGTTAGAAAATAGAACAGTCTTATATTTATTGCTTAATAAAATTGAATGAAAAAAGGATTGATTATTGGAAAAGGTTGGTTGGGATCAAGATTAGAAAAGTATTTAGGAAAGCAATTTTTGATCGAAACCACGAAACGAATTTCGGATGCAGAAAATTGTTTTTCAATCGATTTTGATAATTATAAATCTGAGAAAATATCAACGAATTATGACTTTGTTATTGTGACAATTCCATTTGGAAGAAGAAATAATTTAGAAGATTTACAACAACGGTTTCAGCACTTGATTGACTTTTTAGGAGATTATAACAATCAACTTATTTTGTTAAGTTCAACAGCTATTTATCTTGAAAATAATGAAATTATTTCTGAAAATTCAATTGAAACTATTTATTTAAATAATCCTTTTTATTCAATTGAAAATCAATTAAAAGAAAAATTTAATCAATTGATTATTTTACGCTTAGGCGGATTAATGGGAGACGATAGATTTCTTTCTAAATATATAGATTTAAATAGTCAAAATCTATCTCAAATGGTGAATCATATACATTATCTAGATATTTGCCAAGTGATTGAAAAATTGATTAATTCAAATAAAAATTCATCCATTTATAATGTCGTTACACCAGAACATCCTACCAAAGAAGAAGTGTTAGAATATCAATTAAACAAGAAAATTATTTCCGCTACAAATCGAGAAGGAAAAATAATTTCAAGTCAAAAAATACAAGATGAATTTAATTATGAATTCATTTATCCAAATCCTATTTATTTTTAAGGAAAACTAATTTCTTCTCTTTCGTTCTTTTGCTTTAAACACAAAAAAGAAAATTATTATTGATAAAACAGTAATTAATATTGTATCCCAATTTTTCTGAAAGAATTTTTTTAACGAACTTTCTTCATTACTATTAGATGATGAATAAGATTTTATTGATTTTGATTCCTCTATTCTTCTGTCAATTAATTCGTTTGAAAATCCGTATTGTTTGGCTATTTCATAAACATCTTTTGCTTCCTTCTCTCCTAATAATAAAAGAATATTACCATAATCAAATAATAATTGAGCCATTATTTCATCTTTTGGTTGAATAAAGGAACGTCTTTCATTCAATTGAAAATAAAGCTGATTTTTTAGACTATTCAAATCTTCTTTACTTAATGTTGAAACTGGAAAATCTTCATTTCCAAAATCTCTATTAATCAAACTTTCACTTGATAATTGTAATTGTTTCAACCTAATTTTTAGAATATTTTGATGAATCCATTCTGATTTATTATGCGAATCTGGATTTAAAACCAAAGCTTTAGAAATCCATTTTAAAGCATTTTCATTATCACCAATCAGTTCATAAGCCGTTCCAATATTAGAAGCTGTAGAATATCTGTTTGGATATTTTTTCTCAACTTCTAAATACAAATCTATCGCTTGTTGATATTTTCTTTGCAAAATCAAAATCAAACCTTTATCACTAAGTAAATCAGCGTCAGGTTTTACAGCAAACAAACTATCAATTTTCTTTAAATCATTATCCAAATTCTCTGTATAAAACGTGTGTCCATGCGGAATATTACCTTCTCTATCTTCATAAATATAAGAATCTGTAGAAAGTATTTTACTCTCTCCATTTAAACAAGCTAAAGAAAATGTAGAAGCAGTAAGAGAAATCAGAACAAATAGACTTTTTAAATATTTCATTTTTTGGAATTAATGCTTAAAAATAACAAAAAAAGCTGCTCTTACGAACAGCTTTTTAGAATTTATCTTAAATCTATTGATTAAGCGTGAATTGGGCGATTGTCTGTAGCAGCTAAAGCAGCTTCTTTGATCGCTTCTGAAAATGTTGGGTGAGCATGAGACATTCTTGTTAAATCCTCTGCAGATGCACGGAATTCCATTGCTACAACTCCTTCTGCAATTAAATCTGCAGCACGAGCACCAATAATATGCATTCCTAAGATTTCATCTGTGTTTTTATCAGCTAAAATTTTAGCAAAACCATCTGTATCCATAGATGCACGAGCACGTCCTAAAGCTTTGAATGGGAAAGAACCAACTTTGTATTCTACTCCTTCTTCTTTTAATTGCTCTTCTGTTTTACCAACTCCTGCAACTTCTGGCCAAGTATAAACAACACCAGGAATTAAGTTATAGTTGATATGAGGTTTTTGACCTGCTAATTGCTCAGCAACTAAAACACCTTCTTCTTCTGCTTTGTGTGCTAACATTGCACCAGCAACAACGTCACCGATAGCATAAATGTTAGAAACATTCGTTTGTAAGTGATCGTTTGTTTTGATACGACCTCTTTCGTCGACCTCTACTCCTACGTTTTCTAAACCTAAAGATCCTGTGAAAGCACGACGACCAACAGCTACTAAAGCGTAATCTCCGTTAATTTCAATTTCTTCTCCTTTTTTAGAAGTTGCTTTTAATGTAACATCGTTTCCGTTATTTACAACAGAAGTTACACCTGTAGAAGTGTGGAATTTCATTCCTTGTTTTTTCAATACTTTTGTCAATTCTTTAGACAAAGCACCGTCCATTCCTGGAATAACGCGGTCTGCATATTCTACAACTGTTACTTGAGAACCTAAACGTAAGTAAACAGATCCTAACTCTAATCCGATAACACCACCACCGATAACGATTAAGTGTTTTGGAACTTCTGTTAAAGCTAATGCTTCTGTAGAAGTGATGATACGAGTTTTATCTGTTGGCGCAAATGGTAATTCAGATGAAACTGATCCTGTTGCAATAATTGTATTTTTAGCTTCAATTTCTTGAGTAGAACCGTCTTTAGCAGTTACAACAATATGAGTTGCGTCTTTAAAAGCACCTGTTCCTTCTAAAACATCAATATTATTTTTACTCATCAAGTATTTGATACCAGCTACGTTAGTATCTACAACACCTACCTTGCGAGCAATCATTTGAGTGAAGTTTACCTTTGGAGCATCGATTTCGATTCCGTGCTCTTTAAAGTGATTTACAGCATCGTAATAGTGGTGAGAAGAATCTAATAAAGCTTTTGACGGAATACATCCTACGTTAAGACATGTACCTCCTAAACTTTCTTTCTCGATAATTGCTGTTTTAAATCCTAATTGCGCTGCGCGAATAGCTGCAACATATCCTCCAGGTCCAGCACCAATTACGGCTACATCATAAGAACTCATATAGTTTTATTTTGATTTATTATTATAATTAATTTAAACTCTACAAATATAACCAATATCGAATAGATTTTCGTTATAAAATTGTAATGAATTTTGTTAGGAAATTGGGAAAAGTATTGATACAATTATTATAGTTTTCAGTTCTTAATTTTTTTAAAAAAACTTATAAATTTTTACCGATCTGATAAAGTATGTTTATACGGCAATGAATTCAGGAAGTTTTTCCATTCTATTAAAATGTCAATAAAATCTAATAGAGGAATATTTATAAACCCACCATTAGTATCATGAAATGCAACTTTTGCTGAAGGAGAACTAATTATTATTATTTCTTCTGCACTTCCTTGAACAACATAGTTAGTTACAACATTATTCATAACATAATCAGGATTAATATCATATATCATTTCATCCACTAATTCTGGTCCTAAAAATTCAATATATTCCTTTAGATTCTGAGCTATTTCCGATTTATCTGTATTAATAATAATTGGATTTTTTTTATTTCCACTATCATTAATAACATTAAATTGTATTCCGTAATCTACCGCTTTAGACATAGTTGTAGTTTTTTTTAAAAAACAAAACCTCAGAATGAATCCGAGATTTAATTTTGAATTTAATAATTGATATCCATATTGTAATTGGTGGATTCCCATGTTCCTTGTAACATTTGTATGAGTGCGTCTATTACTTTGATTAACTCTGACGTTGGAAAGGGATATCTACCATAAAATCGTTTGAAATCTTTATCTTCTGTAGGAATGGTTTGCAGCTCTGCTACAGAAATATATGCTCCTTTACTTTGTAAAGCTGTTTTAACATTTTGCAAAACTTGTAACATAGTTTGTTCATCAGATTGATTTACTAAATCATCGTGCCACATTAATACTAAATAGCCATTTATGTCGTCTTGTAAACTTTCCAAAATTTCTTGTTTATTAGAAAAAATATATTGTGACTTTTTTGCTTCCTGATAAATGTAACAAAATGCTAACTGGATATAAACTTCATTAATCTCAAAACCTTTTCCTTCTTTATAGTCTATGAATGTTCGTGCCATAATTTTAATAATTTATTTTAATTAAATAAGTGCTAATCAATAATAGGTTTCAAATACGACTTCTTATTAACAAATTATCATTTATAATATATTGCGTATGATCACTTCCTAATAAATTAATAACTTCGACAAACACCGAATATTTCAAAATTTTAGATTTCTCGATTACTATTTATATTCATAATGCTAAGACATTTTAGTGCCATTTAGTGGTGGCGTAAGTAAAAAATCTCTCCAACCAATCACGATTTCTTTGAAATCTTGGGTAGGCAACTCCGAAACAAAATCATAATCTGAATTATAAAATTCTACAACATTATTATATATATGAATATTTATTGTTTCACTACCATTTATTATTTTTTCACTTGGATTAGCCATCGCTTCATCAAAATCTAGTAATAGTAATTCATTAATTTTTGGAGCCGTCCAGTCATTTAAAAAAGTGGTTAACTCTCCATTATTGGTACTTATCGATTTATAAATTTCTTTACCTGTTTCAAAATCGAAAACTTTATTTTCGAATCTTATTTGATATTTATCAATTATATTTTGGTTCATATTTTACTTTATACATTCTTTCCATTCTACTTTTGAAATAGATTCAACCAAAAAAGTTTCATAACTCCCTCTACATTCTTTCATAAAACTATAGTTAACAATCAAATATACCAATAAAAACAATCAATACCCATTATTGTAATAACTACAATTCTACAAATTACCTCCCACTTTCGTTCGTGTTTTCTTCGACCGTTCTTCGACGAGAATGCCGTTTTTCCGAAGATTCGTCGAACAATGGTCGAACGATGGTCGAACAAGCTAAAAATCGACCAAAAACACGAATCTTATCTACCTATGATGAATAGAGGTTTAGCGAGGTTTTTATTTTACTACAATACTATTATTGAATAAAAAGCAACCGGACAAAAGTGGACAAATGTGGACAGAAGCGGACAAATGCGGACACAAAATGGAGTTTTTGTAAATGATGTTGTTTCTATTGCTAACTTTATGAATATTAAAAATAAAAACTTCCAGTTATGGCAGAAATTAAAAAAGGAATCCTTGGTGGATTCTCAGGAAAAGTGGGAACTGTAGTAGGCGTTAATTGGCGGGGTAGGGACATTATCAATAGTTTACCAAAAAAATCGAAAAGACGATCTACTGATTTTTAGTAAATTAAATTCCAGTAGTGGTTGGTATTAATGGTTCAATTTCTTTGAAATAAGGATGATCTTTAAAAAAATCTGGAAACCACTTCACAAATTTATCATCTGTAATTAATCTGATTTCATCTGTTGATTGGTATTTATCTTCAACAGTATAGGCCCCATATCCTGGTTTAGGATTTATCCTATAATTAAAAATAAACACCAAATTTTCATATCCTAAACTATTGGTGTCATCATAAAATTTCTTATTTACAGTTATTAATTCACCACTTACTAGATCAAAGCCGCAATGCATTATTACCCTATTTCTTGAATCAAAAACATCTGTACCTTTATATGATAATGTCTTATCATAACCAAATGCCTCATAATCCCACGCCATAAAACCATTTACATTTTTTTTATTTTCATAAATCATACAGCTTATTTTTTCTGAAATACTGGAATATTTAGACAAAATTGCATTTTTATCCTGATTATCATCAAGAAAATAGGTTACCATCTTAGAAGAGGTTCCATCTTTTCTATTAATATGTAATTCTTCCATTTTCAAAATGCCATCTACAAATGTTTTTATTCTATATTCTTTCATTGTACCCAACTGCTGTTGAGAAATAGGTTTATTAAACCAATCAGTATATTTTATTTCTGTACTCATAGTTTTATTATTTTACAAATTCTATCCATTCTTCTAATAACTGTTTTAGATTTATCAAGGATATTTGATGCTTAAAAATTCCGCCACCATCATAAACAATTGCATTATTTGCAGAAAATTCAATCCAAGTACTAGAATTCTGGTCAAATAGATAGTCTTCTTCATCATTTGTACAAACAATAGCATACTCAATTTCTTCTAATAAAGTCTCAGCTTCGTCACTAGCCGCAGTTTGTAATAGATGAGACAATATTATTGAACCTTCTATATTAGTATTTCCATCACATGAATAAAAAATACTATTATTATTGTTTCTAATTTTTGAAAATCGTAAACTATATTTTTCTTTTATAGCCATTGTTTCAGTTAAAACTTCATTGTTGTAAATAATCTCGCCAGGCTTCTACAATTTCTTTAAAATCCAATGTTGGTAATTATTCAACTTTAAATCAATCAAATATAACCAAAAAACCCTTCACTTTTCAGTGAAGGGTTTTTCTATATTCTAAATTCGTAAATCTAATTTCTAACTTATGTTTACCAGTTCATCAAAACAGAACCCCATGTAAATCCAGCTCCAAAAGCAGTCATCATTACTAAGTCTCCTTTTTTGATTTTACCTTCTTTTTTTGCTTCACTCAATGCAATCGGAATAGACGCTGCCGTTGTATTTCCGTAACGCATAATGTTGTTGTAAACTTTTTCGTCTGGCAATCCCAATTGTTTTTGTACAAATTGAGAAATACGCAAATTCGCTTGATGCGGAATAAATAAATCTAAATCTTCTGGCTTTTTATTCGCAGCCGATAAAGCTTCGATAATTGATTCAGGAAAACGAGTTACCGCATGTTTGAAAACATAGTTCCCATTCATATATGGATAAATTTCTTTTTTAGTTAAAGTGTTTCCTTCTTTCAATAATTCGTCCGACCAACCTGTTTTTGTTCCTGGGAAAGTAACTGCTAATTCTTCCGCAAATTCTCCTTCAGAATGTAAATTAGTCGATAAAATTCCACGTCCTTCTTCTTCCGATGCCGAAACAATTACCGCTCCTGCTCCATCTCCAAAAATTACTGAAACACCACGACCTTCATCCGACATATCCAATCCGAATGAATGCACTTCTGCTCCAATCACCAAAATATTTTTGTAAACTCCAGCCTTAATAAAAGCATCGGCAGTTGATAACGCATATACAAAACCAGAACATTGGTTGCGAATATCCATTGCCCCAATCGTACGACAACCTAACTCTTTTTGTACCAACACACCATTTCCAGGGAAATAGTAATCGGGAGATAAAGTAGCAAATAAGATAAAATCGATATCTTGAGCAGTGATTCCTGCATCTTCTAACGCATTTTTAGCCGCAATAACACCCAAATCTGTAGACGAAATCTTAGAATCTGGCTCGATATGTCTTCTTTCGACAATCCCTGTACGTTCCTGAATCCATTCGTCATTGGTGTCCATCACCTCAGCTAAATCAAAGTTTGTAACAACTCTTTCGGGAACATAATGCCCAACACCTGTAATAATAGAGTGTATCATGTGATTATGGTTTACTTTTCAATTGAAGCAAAGATATTAAATGATAAGCATTCTTTAAAACAAATACGTCTTTTTGACAATAAATTATTTAGAAAATCTTGTTTTTAATATTCCGTTCATAATGATAGAAAGTACCATTACCCCTGTAGCAATGTAAAATATAGGATTCATATGTTCTGAATCTCCAAAAATAAGACTTGCCAAAATGATGCCATAAACGGGTTCTAAATTTACGTTCAGCATCAACGTAAAAGCACTTACATGTTTCAGCAAATCAACTGATTCTATTTGTGCAAAAGCTGTAAAAATGACACCAAGCAACGTCAACCATCCTAAGTTTGACCAACTTATATTTACAACTTCGGAAATAGCTTCTGGTTGAAAAAGAATCATTACCACCGAAAGTGTGATCACTCCACCAATCATTTCGTATAAAGTAACTTTAGTTGGTTTGATTGATTTTGGTAATCTCGAATTAAGAACTGCAAACAATGCAGAAAGAAAACTACACAAAATACCGATGATAATTCCCAATTTATAATCCTCTGGCGATGCATTAAAAATAACAGCTACACAAGCAGAAACAATTATGGCAAGAATAATTTCGAGCAGATTAATTTTTCGTTTAAAGAAAATAGGTTCTAAAATCGCACTGAAAAGGGCACCCATCGATAATGTACTCAACGCAATTGAAATATTAGAAAGTTTGATTGACAAATAAAATGTAAACCAATGTATTCCGACAATTCCACCGATAGCAAGTAATCTCAATAATTCATTTTTGGTCACTTTGAAATCCATTTTTCTGAATTTCATGTAAATAAAAACCGCAATAGCCGCAATAAGAACACGATACCAAACCATTGGCAATGCACTCATTGTAACTAATTTTCCGAAAACTCCTGTAAATCCCCAAAGAAGTACGAGAAACTGCAACCGAAGTTGAACCTTTGAAATCATTCTAAGCCTTTTTCGCAAAAGTAGAGTTTAATTCTATATTGCTAAAACGATTTAATTGATTTAATTGATTTAATTGATTTAATCTGTAAATAATTTTGTATAAGTTCTAATGTTAAATTAACATCAAATAATTATTACTCAAACTTTAATTGTTATTCTTAGTTGTATTTTCGAAACTTCAAAATTTATCGATGGATTTTAGTATTTTTTTACAACCAGATGCATTAGTTGCATTATTTACATTAACAATGTTAGAAATCGTTTTAGGGATTGATAATATTGTTTTTATCTCTATTTTGTCAGGAAAATTGCCTGCACATCAGCAAAAGAAAGCGCAACAACTTGGTTTATTTTTAGCCATGTTTACACGTGTAATCCTTTTATTCTCGTTAAGTTGGGTGATGAGTCTTACCACTCCTCTATTCAATATCGGCGAATGGATTGGCATTACTTCAACCGAATGGTTAGAAAAATTAGCAATCTCTGGTCGAGATTTAATTTTATTAATCGGAGGATTATTCTTGATTTATAAGTCTACTGTAGAAATTCACCACAAAATAGAAGGTGTTGAAGAAACTGAAGGAAAAGTGAAAGTACATTCTTTTGCAGGAACTATTGTACAAATCTTAATTTTAGACATTGTTTTCTCATTAGATTCTGTGATTACAGCAGTTGGTATGGCAGAACATATCGAAGTTATGATTGCGGCTGTAATTATTGCTGTTGCAGTTATGATGCTTTCAGCAAGTGCGGTTTCTAAATTTGTGAACGATCATCCAACGGTTAAAATGTTAGCTTTATCATTCTTATTATTAATCGGTGTTTCGTTATTAGCAGAAGGATTTGATCAACACATTTCGAAAGGATACATTTATTTCGCTATGGGGTTCTCTGTTTTAGTCGAATTCTTGAATTTGAAAATGAAGAAAAAGCATTCGAATCCAGGAATTGTCCGAAATATGGTTGGCGACGCAGAAGAACAAAACAAAAATTTATAACTAACTTTAAGGTCTCAATTATGAGACCTTTTTTATTTAAGAAAAAATCAATGCAAAATATAAAATTAATCGTGACAGATATGGACGGAACTTTGTTGCGTTCTGATCATTCATTAAGTCCAGAATTCAATAAAATTTACGAAGAATTAAAAGAAAACAACATCACATTTGTGCCTGCAAGTGGTCGTCAATACTATAGTATCATTTCTTATTTTGAAAATATAAAAGATGAATTGGCAATTATTGCTGAAAACGGAACTTATGTTACCTACAAAGGCGAAGAAATTTTTGTTGACGAATTAGATTGGTCTGTTGTAAAAGAAATCGTAGAAGAAGTGCGTAAAATAGAAGGCGCAAATATCGTTTTGGCTGGCAAAAATGCCGCTTATGTGGAATCGAAAGATGAAACTTTTTTAGAATATTTTAAAAATTATTACGATAAAAATATTTGGGTTGATGATTTAACTAAAATCGAAAATGAACAATTTATTAAAATTGCAGTAAATCACGCTGATGGAACAGAATTTAATGTATTTCCAAAATTAGTTGATTTTGAAAAATATGGATTAAAAGTTGTGGTTTCTGGCGAAGTTTGGTTAGATGTTATGAATAAAAAATCGAACAAAGGAGTTGCATTACAAGCTTTGATGAATAAATTGGATATTTCTTCTGAAGAAATCATTGTTTTTGGGGATTTTATGAATGATTTGGAGATGTTACATTTGGCAAAATATAGTTTTGCAATGGAAAATGCGCATCAAAATGTAAAAGAAATAGCGAATTTTAAAGCGCCTTCTAACGATGAAGATGGTGTAATTCAAGTTATTAAGCAATATTTACAACAATTAAAAACCGTAAATACTTAATAATCTGATAAATAACATCAATCATTTAACATTTCAAATCAGATTAAATTATTAATTTCGCACAAAACCTAAACAATCAATGTTCACTATCAACAAACATCTAAAAAGTGTTCTTGCAATTGGAACTTTACTTTTTGTTTTTTCTTGTAAAAACGAAAATAATCCAATTCAAAATCAAACAACAACTTCTTCTGAGCCAAAAGAAATTTTGCAGAATGATGTTGATTCTATTTATACGGTAAAAGTTGATTCATCAGCTTTGCAATTAGATACTATTGCAAAAGAAGAAAAGCAAAATCCTATTGATTCGACAAAACAATATGTTTACCTAACTTTTGATGATGGTCCATATAAAGGAAGTAAAAATATCAATAAAATATTAACCGAAGAAAATGTAAAAGGAACGGTTTTCTTAGTTGGTTTTAATGCTTTTACAAAAGATTTGAAACAACATGTAGAAGATTATAAAGCTAATCCAAATGTAGAAATTGCTAACCATACTTTTTCGCATGCTCGCAACAAATACAAAGCTTTTTACAGTGTTCCAGAACATGTTTACGAAGATATTCGCAAAAATGAGGTGGTATTAGATATACATTCTCGTTGGGTGCGTTTGCCTGCGCGTAACACATGGCGTTTGAACAAACGTAAAAAAGACGATCCAGTAAAAAATGCAATTCCAGCAGCTGATTTATTGGCTAAAAATCAATATTATATTTACGGTTGGGATTATGAATGGGAAAGAAGTGGAAAAAAATCTGCAAATCATCAACTTTCTTCGCCTGAAAAAATTTACGAAGGAATTGTACATCGTTTGGATCAAAATAAAACATTCGAAAAAAATCATTTGGTAATTTTAATGCACGATGATATGTTTAATGAAGATTATAACGCAGAAAAATTAAGACAATTAATTGTTTTATTGAAACGTAATCCGAAAATTGTAATCGAAGGAATTTCTGGCTATCCAACCAGGATTAGCTAGATAAAATATTAAGATAAAAAAATCCACTTCAAATGAAGTGGATTTTTTTATTAAATAAACTCTATCGTTGTTTCTATCTCGTGACCTTTTTCTAGCACTTTGTGCACAGGACAAGAATTTGCAACTTTCAGTAATCTTGCTTGTTGTTTCTCATCGAAATCGCCTTCTATGATAACATGACGTTGAAAAGTGATTGGCTCAGTTGTAATCATATCAAAATTGACATCTACCTCAACTTTTTTGTAAGCAAATTCTTTGTGATTCATATACATTTGCAAAGTAATCGAAGTACAAGAAGCCAATGCAGCTCCCAATAATTCGCTTGGTTTTGCAGCCGTATCTAAACCTCCTTTATCTAAAGGTTCATCTACATTAAATTCGTGTTTTCCTGCTTTAATATTCGAAATATAATTTTTATCCGTCGAAGTTGACGTTACATTAATATCACTCATTATCAATTTATTTTTCGTTTTCTTTTACTTTAGATTTTTGTTGTGCTTGCGGAATTGGAACATAATCGTCATCACCAGGAACTTTAGGAAAACGATGATTAATCCAATTTTCCTTCGCCGTTTCAATCGTTTCTCTTGAAGAACTTACAAAATTCCAAAAGATAAAATGTTCTTCTGGTAATTCTTCTCCTCCAAAAATATAAACGGTAGAACCTGCCGCAATTTCGAACTCACACAAAGTAGCTTCTTTCGCTACTAATAATTGTTTTGTTCCGTAAGTCTCTCCTCCATCTTTGATAGAACCTTCTAATACATACAAAGCAGATTCTCCATACAAATCTTTACCTAAAGAAACTTTGAAATCATTTTTAGCTTTAATCTCAATAAAATATAAAGGAGAATAAACAGGTACGCCAGAAGTATGTTCACCAAACTTACCTGCAATCAATTTATAATCTGCATTTTCGTCTGACCAATTTGGTAATTTATCTGCTTCAACGTGAACAAAACTTGGTTCCATATTTTCTAATTCTTTTGGCAAAGCCACCCAAATTTGTAATCCATGCAATGTTTTTTCAGTTGTACGTAAATATTCGGGAGTTCGCTCAGAATGTACAACACCTTTACCGGCAGTCATCCAATTCACAGCTCCAGGCTGAATTTCTAATTCAGTTCCCAAACTATCGCGATGCATAATCGCTCCTTCAAATAAATAAGTCAAAGTTGATAAACCAATATGTGGGTGCGGTCCAACATCAAGATTTTGATAATCTTTCATTTTTGTTGGTCCCATATGGTCGATAAATACAAATGGTCCGACATGTCTTTTTTGACGAAATGGTAACAATCTACCTACCAAAAAATTTCCTATATCAGCAGCTTTTTCTTCTAAAATTAATCCAACGTTAGACATAATTAGTTTAGTTTTTTAATTGATGTAAAATTAGTTTTAACTATTAATTTAAAACTTGATTTAAGTTAATAAATAAAAAAAGGCTAACCAAAAGGTTAGCCAATTATAACTTAATCTTAACGATTTCTAGTAATCGTAATTATTTTGTGTTTCTCCTCCAAAATTCCAAGCAATACCGAAACGTAATGTGTTTTCTAAAGCATTGTTTGTATCTGACATTGGAATTAAATAAGACGCATTAAATGCAAACGCATTGTATTTCAGTCCTAAACCTAATGTCAAATGTTGACGATCTCCTTTCATTGGACTTTCGTGAAAATAACCTGCACGAATAAATAAAGCATCATTATAAGAATACTCTGCACCTACAGAATACATAATTTCTTTTAACTCCTCTTTTCCTCCTCCAGGAGCATCTCCAAATGAACTAAAAATTCCAGACATTACTCCTTTATTAGGAATATATCCTGTACCAGGAATTGGATTTCCATTTTCATCTTTCTCATATGTTGGAGTTGGAACTAATAATTTAGAAAATTCTGTTGTAATTCCTACTTTATTGTAATCATCAAATTTGAAATCATATCCAACACCTAAACGTAATGTTGTTGGTAAATATGATGCATTATCTTCTGAGTTTGAATAATCTAATTTTGGACCAATATTAGAGATTTGGAAACCTCCACGTAATTTACCTTCAAAATTGTTGGTATCCATTGTTTCTGATTGATAATAACCTGCTAAATCAACTGCAAATGTATTTGCTGGCTGAACTGTACCATCGCTTACTCCATTGAATAAATCTGAACGAATGAAACGACCAGTTACCGCCATCGAGTAGTTATCAGTTAAACGTAAACCATATGATAAATCGATAGAGAATTCATTTGGTTTTGCTTTTCCCATCGAAACAATATCAGTTCCTTGTAATTGGTTAAGTTCTATTTCTCCCATATTGAAATAATAGATACTTGCTCCTAATGTACTACGCTCATCTTGTCCTAAGAAAGTGTAATAAGTTGCATTTAATAAGAAAACATCATTCACCAAAGATCCCATATATGGAGTATAAGTAAATGCTACTCCTGAATAATCTGGTGCAAAAGCATATTTTGCCGCATTCCAGTATTGTGAATAATTATCTGTTGATGTGGCTACACCTTGATCTCCTAAACCACCTGCACGTGCATCTGGAGAAATTCTTAAAAATGGAGCTCCAGTTAAAATTGGATTAGATTTTGTATAATCGTTCCCAGTATCATTTCCTCCTGTATCTTGAGCAAACGTAAATCCTGATGCTAAAATCAATAAGCTTGCGGTAATTTTTTTCATTCGTGTTATATTGATTATATTTTTTCTTTTTATTTATTATTTTAATATGACAAGTTTTTCAACTGCTGCGGCTGATCCTTTACAAACTGTATCATCAACACCTTTTACATTGACCTTGTAAATATAAACACCTTTTCCTATTTTATCGCCAAAATCGTCCAAACCATCCCATTCTATTGCATATTTACCTGTTCGATATCCTTCTCTAAAAGGTTCTGCCGAAACAGTTTTTCGGATTGTTTTGACTAATTTTCCTGAAATTGTAAATATCTGAACCATTACATCTAACTCAGAATCACAATTATGTTCAAAATGGAAAAACGTATTCTTAGTAAATGGATTTGGCCAGTTTAACAATTTATCAATATGCAATTGTCCTGTTCCATTTTCCATTACTACAAAGTCTAACGTTGCAGTATTCGAATTATTGTTGATATCCCAAAATTTTAAATTCACAGTATGTTGACCAAGTTCAAGATTTTTTAATTGATACATTACTTGTCCTTTCTGGTAATCCTCGAAATTCTTATTTACACAAGGATTTGCATCACCTCCATCATAATATTCATTCAACACATAAGCATCTTGTACTTTTCCATCAAGGGTTGCTACAATATCGTGCCCAATACTTGATCCTGTTGCATTGATACCCGAATTATCAGTTAAACACCCTACCAAATAAGGCGAACGATCTGTAATTCCTCCATTCGCAAAATGAAGATTATTCATATATAATTTTCCTTGCGGACGCTCATCATCATTCAATCCTTCTTCGTTAATTCCTTCAATCGTAATTGTTTTTAAAGTCGATGCATCTTTACCATCTTTCTCATCCCAAGCATAAAATTTTATTTTACGATTTCCTAGCTCATAATTGATATCTTTCGGAACATAAAATTGAATCGTAAATTCGCCGTTTTCTACTTTTCCTGTTCCTTTATAAATTGTTTTATTTTCTATTTCGAAAGTTTTTCCAGCCCAATCAGACTCCGATAAAATGGTTTTCGTTTCAGGTTTTTCATACAAACTAATCGCAATTTTCCCATTGAAATTATTATCAATTGTAGTGTTAGATAATTGATTTACTTTACCTGTAATCGTTATAAAATCTAACGCTTGCATCTTACCCCCTGCAAGAGCATCTACATCTTTTTTATTTTTGATGCTGATGATTTCAATATCTTGTTGCGGACGATGAATTGACAACATTGGATCTCCAAGAATACTTACACTTTTATTATTTGTGTGACCTGCAGAATGTTTAATTTTCGCTTGATTAAGTGCTTTTCCAATTGTTTGATTTTCTTCTAATATATCTTTCTTAAAAAATTCTTCAATCAAAAAATTATTCATAGAATCTCCATAACCAGTTCCAATCGGACGATTAGTCGTAATCATAGATAACGCTCCACCATTTGCATTTTTCAACATAGCTTCTCCAGCAGAATTATATTGCGGTAAATCCCAAATTGTAAAATCACACGTCACAGTTGTAACAATAGGTAAACGTGAATAGGCTGCATTAAAATTAGATAAATTTGTTAATTCTTCTGCTGTTATAATTCGTTCTTGCGCCCAACTACGAGGACCACCATGACCATAATACATTAAGAAGTTTGAACCTAATTCGATTCCATTCAGAATTGCTTGATTTACGGTTGGGTATCGAACTCCAGCAGAAGTACTTTCGGGTTGATGAGCTCCTGAATATATTTTATTAATCGTATAAATTTGATTCTCAGGCTTAGAAAATTCGGTATCAATTTTGGCATTTAAACCTGGAGTATTTACATTATTATCATTATCCGTAACAGCAACAATTTTTGTTCGCCAATCGCCATACGATGTTCCTTTTCCTTGAACTTTATCGTAATATGAAATTATTTTATCAACCAAAACCTTTGCTTCAGCAGAGTTAGAAGCAGAAATTCGTCCTACAGCTATTTCAAACCAATTGGCATCGTAACTATAAACTCCATCTACACTATTCGATAACATTTCGACATTATCAGATAGCATTGCAAAATAATCGTCGGTTGCAATCGCACCATCAATATTAAGAGAAGGTTCGTCTGTAAAAGTTGGAAGATAATTTGTAAAATCTTTTACTCTGTTTTTCGGATCATAGGTTGTTGCTCCAAACAAAACGCCATATTCTAAATTTGGACTTGACCCATCTTTTAAGAATTTAAAGAAATCACGAATCGCAATAGGATCTTGACTCCCAGAAGAAAAATCGTTGTAAACTTGTTCCGTTGTAACAACTGCAACATTTATTTTATCATGATTTTTTCTGAAATCTGCTAATCGTTGAGCATCTGCTAAATATTTTGGATGCGTAACAATTATATAATTTATATCAGTTAAACTACGAATATCTTGATTTGCTACTTTCCCTACATATTTTGCATCTATAAAAGCATTTTCATCCTTAAAAGCGACAAACTGATTCAGATGATTTGTACTAAATTTATACAAATTACTTTGTGGAACAATTGAAGAAATTGAATGAATATCAGAAACATTCCAAACAGAAACATTTGCAGCATTATTCAATGAAAAAGCATTCACACTTCCATTATTAATATCTTCTAAAAACTGAAAAGTGAATTGCTCATTGTTATAGGTTAAACCATCTTTGAAACGCAATTGTAAATAATCTAAATATGCTAATCCAGAAGGATTTGTTCCGCTAGAAGAAACCGCAATATCGATCGTATTAGAACTTAATGAAATTGTTTTATCTTGAACACTTCTATCAAATAAAGAGTTTCCTAAAGAATGAGTAAAAGTTTGTCCATTTACATTGACGTTATAAGAAGTATTGTTTGCACTTTTTCCAACCACCGCATAACGCAAATAGGCTTCTCCACCATTTACAGTATTCGCTTTGAACGTTTTCTTGAAACCTCCATTTAAACCAATATTTTCTCCAACCCAAATTTGCCCAAGACCATTTAAGTTAATCGAATCTTTTTCATGAAACTGTAAATTATCAAAAGTCGAAAAAGTTTTTACAGGACTTGCAGTAAGCGTTTGCTCACCTACTCGCTTGCCATCTTCTCCATTAAAACTGATAAAATAGTAAGCAAAATCATCATATAAATTATAGCGAACTTTTGCATCTTGTAATGTTGTCGTATTATTTCTATACCATTGATGTGGACCTTTCGCATAAAACAAAACATAATCTGAATTATCAAAAGAATTGTCTTCTCCTCCAACAAATTTTATTGGAATTTCATTCAAAGCGCCAGTTCTATCTTCCGTCAAATTTTCCATCAAACGCCCTTCACCATTTCCATAGATTTTTAGCGATTTTGGATTAAAATTAGTCGGAATTCCATTTTTAGTAAAGAAACTTTTATCTAATTTGAAAACGCCATCTTTCGAAACTTTTATTTTGTACCAATCTCCCGTTTTCAAAACACTTGTAGTCGAATTATCAATTAATTTTCGAGAAGATATTTTTCGAGATTGTATTGATTTCAGAACAATTGAGAAAGATTCTATTTTTAAAATCTTTTCATTTTTTTTGACAAATGGTACAACTTTAACAATCAGTTTTTGCTGACCATTTTTATCAATAATATTATATGAAGAAAAATTAATTTTATCTGTAATCGAAGAGGTATTCAAATCAGCCAATTCATTCTGTACTTCTCTAAATTGAACATTTGACAATTCAACTTCTTGATTTGTAGAATTTAACTCAACGACAAATTCTGGAAGAAAATATCCTCCAACAAAATAATTATCTTTATTCGAAAAAAACGGCACATTTACCTTATTTCCATTCGTTAAAGAAATTGTTTGATTATTCTCCCAATTTATTTTGTAATTTTGACTAAACAATTGAGGAAATTGAAGCAAAGTTGCAACTAAAATAAAATATTTCTTCATGTCTGAATAACGCTATTTTGACAAATATATTTTCAATCGTAAAATAAAAAAATAATTCTTACGTTTGATACAAGAAATAAAGCATTTTTTCGTTGTAAGATTAATGTCAAATGCTTTTATTTGCATTAAATTTAATTTTCGAAAACCAGAAATATTCTATGAAAATGAATAAAGGACGTATTTTTTCTCTTGCCCTTGCAGCTGTTACTATGAGTGTATTCATGGGTTGTGCAAGCAGTTCAGGAAAGAAAAAAGGAGGTGGAACAAAAAATTTCACAAGTCGTACAGGATGGAAACCAAACGATAGTAAAGGTTGGTTTTTTTCAGGTAAAAAGAAAGAAAACATCAAAGCATGGCCTGGAATGGTTTTCATCGAAGGTGGATCTTTTACGATGGGAATTACGAAAGATGACGTGTTACACGATTGGAATAATTCTCCTGTTCGTATGCAAGTAAAATCTTTCTTCATTGGTGAAACTGAGGTTACAAATTATGAATACAAAGAATACTTAACTTGGTTGAAAGTTGTTTTCCCTCCAGAAGACACGCAATACAAGGATATTTATAATGGAGCATTACCAGATGAAACGGTTTTTAACAATCAATTATCCCGTGATGATTTCTCTACAGAAAATTATTTATTTTCGCCAGAATTCAGCTATTACCCAGTAGTTGGTATTTCTTGGTTACAAGCCGTTAATTATTGTGATTGGTTAACAGACCGTGCTGTTGAAAAATCTTTAATGAACAAAGGAATCTTATCAAAAGATTATTACAATAACGAGGAGTATAATTACGGAAATAAAACATTTAGTGCTGAACAATATAAGTTAGGCGATACAAATGTAAACGAAGCGATTGATTCGACTAAAATTATGAAAGCGAATCAAATCAAAACGCAAAATACTCGTATCTTAAAAGCAAATCGTGCAACTGGTTCAGACGAAGTACAACCTTTCCGTTTACCTACAGAAGCCGAGTGGGAATATGCAGCATTAGCTTTACCTGGAAATCGTGAATACAACGAATACAAAGGAAAAGATGTTGCTCAAAATAACTTGAGAGTTACAAAAGGTGCTCAAAGAGGACAATATTTAGATAACTTCAAACAAGGACGTGGAGATTACTCTGGTATTGGAGGATTTGGAAACGATGGTTCTGCAATTACAAGTGATGTGCGTAAATATCCATCAAATGATTTTGGTCTTTATGGAATGTTAGGAAACGTTGCTGAATGGGTTTCTGATGTTTATCGTCCAATTATTGACGAAGAAGCAAACGATTTCAACTACTACCGTGGAAATATTTTAAAAACAAAAATTGACAACGGAGCAGGTGGTTTTGAAAAATATGACGAAACAAATGTTGAATATGATACATTAGACAACGGACGTTTAGTTTATAGAGGATTACCAGGTGCTTACAAAAAACAAACAGAATACGATTTAACAAATTATCGTGATGGTGACCCTAATTCTTCTTTATCACCACGTACTGAGGAAGGTAAATCTGCTGATCAAGCGACAGAAGATATGTACAACGCTCCTCAACGTAAATTTAGGGTAGATGAAAAAGGTCGAGTAATCTTAGAAAAAGATTCTTCTAAACGTACTTCTGACATCTCTGATGAAACACGTGTTGTAAAAGGTGGTTCTTGGAAAGACCCTATTTACTGGATAGATCCAGGACAAAGACGCTACTTACACCAAGCAAGTGCAACAAACTGGATTGGTTTCCGTGTAGCACAAGAATACTCTGGTAGTTTCGAATCAAAACGTAAACGTAGAGGATAATAATCCTTTTCAAAATATTTTAAATCTCGGTGATTAATTTCATCGAGATTTTTTATTTTTACATTATGAAAACAGCAGAAATATTCGATCAATTTCTTAAATCGAAAATCGTTACGACTGATACACGCAACATCTCACAAAATTGTATCTTTTTTGCTTTAAAAGGAGCTAATTTTAATGGAAATACTTTCGCTCAAGAAGCGATTAATCAAGGAGCTGTAATGGCAATTGTTGACGAAAAAGAATTTGAAAATACATCTCAAAATATTTTTTTGGTTAATGACGCTTTAGAAACTCTACAAGATTTAGCGAGAACTTATCGTAATTACCTTAAAATACCATTTATTGGATTGACTGGTTCTAATGGGAAAACAACGACAAAAGAATTGATTTCAGCTGTTTTAAAAGAGAAATTCAAAACGCATTATACTTTCGGAAATCTGAATAATCACATTGGAGTTCCTTTGACAATTCTTTCTATTCCAGAAGATACAGAAATGGCTGTGATCGAAATGGGAGCGAATCATCAAAAAGAAATCGAATTATTAGCTTCTATTTCTCAACCAGATTATGGATATATCACTAATTTTGGTAAAGCTCATTTAGAAGGTTTCGGAGGAATTGAAGGTGTGATTAAAGGGAAATCTGAATTGTATGATTTTTTGAGAGCAAATAACAGAACTGCTTTTGTCAATTTTAATGATCCAATTCAAGTTGAAAAAACTGAGGATATTAATCGAATTACATTTTCTGATCAACATAATGCTAATGTTCAAATCGAATTGATAGAAAGTGAAACTGAATATTTGGCGGTTAAATACCAAGATTTAAAAATTCAATCACATTTAACAGGAAACTATAATTTTAGCAATATTTCGTGTGCAATTGCAATTGGACAACATTTCGGGATTGACGCAAAATCTATTCAAAACGGAATCGAAAATTATTTTCCATCAAATAATCGTTCACAAATTATCAATAAAGAAAATTACAAAATTGTGATGGATGCTTACAACGCAAACCCAAGTAGTATGGAAGCTTCGTTAAATAATTTTGCAAAATTTGAAGGTTCTAAAACAATTATTATTGGTGATATGTTCGAGCTTGGAGAAGAATCCAAAGCTGAGCATCAACGTATTTTAGATTTAGCTGAAAGTTTAGATTTTGATCAAATTTTTATTTTAGGACATAATTTTGGCGAAACAATTACGAATAATCCAAAAGTTCAAAAATTTGAAAACCGCGTTGCCTTTGAAGAATATTTGAAAGAAAATCCAATCAAAACTCAAAATATTTTGATAAAAGGTTCTCATGGCATGAGACTTGATTTATTAGAAAATATTTAAAATCAACACACTGATTATCTGATGAATAAATCAAGTTTATTTTTTATTTTAATTTCTTTTTTCACATATCATTCTCTTCAAGCACAATCTGTAATTGAATGGAAAAAAGATGTAAAACTTAATTACGAAAACTTTAAAAAGAAACCTATTCAAACAAAGGTTCCTCAAGGATTTTTAGATTCAAAATTAGGTTGGCAAATTGCAGAATCTACTGGAGAACTTCCTGAACTTTGGGTTACCAATAAATTTGACGAAAGTAATTCGTGGCTATCTATGCAACATGCAGAAATTTTAAAAGAAATGCAGTTGCAATTTGACTTGTCTGAATTATATGCGCGAAAAATCAGAAAAGATTTTAAAGATTTACAAGCCAAAAAAGTCATGGATAGAGATTCTTATCGAGCAAAATTTTTGTCAGGCTCTAAGAATTTTCAGAAAAAATTGAAATCGATAGGTGGAGTCTCTTTAAACCAACCAGATTTATATAAATTATTGAATAATCAAATTCAAGATTCATTGGTGATTTATCAGAATTACAGTAAGTAAAAGAAGCTCTAAACTTAACTATTTATTAATTTTAGATGTCTTTTTTATATTTACATTTGTAACCTTTTCAAGATAAAATATATGAAACAGATTTCTACAATTTTGTTATATAATACAAGGCTTCCACTTGTTGAGCAACTAAATTTAAATAATTTCAATTTAAAAATTTTGAAAAACGTTTCTATATTCAAAAAATAATTATTAAATAATAAATGAGAGAATTAAGATATTTTTCGTATCTTAATTCTCTTTTTAAATTCATACTGTATGAAAAAAATAATTTTACATCTTAGTATTTTTTTAGTAGGTTCTAACCTTTTTGCTCAAGCGCCTGCTAATTATTACAACAATGCAACTGGTAGCGGTTTCGTATTAAAAACTCAACTGTATAATATAATAAAAGGTCATTCAACAAAAAGTTACGATGCTTTAAAAGGATTATATAGACAAACTGACTCTGATAATGGATTTCAAGATAAGTATTATGAAAAAGATAATACCATTTTAGACATCTATTCTGAAATTGCAACAGCTAAAGATCCATATAATTTTACACCTGGTCAAAAAGAATGTGGAAATTACAAGAATGAAGGAGATTGTTACAATAGAGAACACTTAATCCCTCAGAGTGTTTTTAGTGAGAATTCGCCTATGGTTTCAGATCCATATCATATTTGGCCAACTGATGGTAAAGTAAATGGTATGAGAAGTAACTATCCTCATGGTGTTGTTGGTAATGCAACATACACATCACTAAATGGCTCTAAATTAGGAAGTAACTTAAATTCAGGATACTCTGCAGGATATTCTGGAACAGTTTTCGAGCCAATTGATGAGTTCAAAGGGGATATCGCTCGTGCTTATTTTTATTTTGCTACGCGCTATCAAGAAAATGGTATTCAAAGTTGGACCTATGCTATGTTTAATAAAACAAAAGATAAAGTTTTTACAGATACTTTCTTGAAAATATTAATGACTTGGCACTTAAATGATCCTGTTTCTGATCGCGAAAAAGACATTAATAATTTAGTATACAGATACCAAGGAAATAGAAATCCATTTATTGATCATCCTGAATATGCTGAAAAAATTTGGGGTTCGGATTTAGGAACTGGAGATTTCGAATATCAAAAACGTGATGATGTTTCAGTTTACAACGCAACAAATCGTTCGATTAAAGTTAAACTTGAAAATAATTCGAAATCAATTCAAAAAGTTTCTGTTTTTAATTTCAATGGACAATTAATTAATGAAGTTTCAAATTCATCTAATCAAAAAGAAGTTGAAGTTAATTTCAAAACTCCAGGTGTTTATATTATAATCCGCAAAACGAAAAGTACAGAATTTCAAAACGAAATGTATAATAAAATCACAAATATTAAAGCCGTTTAAGTATGATTTAAACGGCTTTTAATATAGATTTAATTCAACTTATACAACATCATATCGGTATACTTGGCAGAATGATTAAGCGTTGTGTTGATACAAACCGTTGTAGAGCCACTAAATGGATTTACTTCAGCAATTGAGGTTCTGTCTTCCATCCATTGACAAAGTTCAACGATTTGGCTTTTATTAGACGTAAAGTATAAGTAATTTGTATTCACTAATACGTCCAAAACATTCAAATAATCCTTTAATTTCCAATAATTATTACTATTGTAAGTTGAGCAATCAGTACTCAAATATGGTGGATCAACTAAGAAAACTACATCTTTCAAATCTTTATAGTGATCAAACAAATCTTTATAATCTTGATGAACGATTTCTACCCCATTCAAGTAGTCATCAGTCACATAATTACTTTGTCGTACATTGTTATAAAAGGTTTGTTTTGCTAAATCATTGTAATTAGTAACATACTTTGCACTAAATAATAATGAACTGGATAAAGTAATATAATCAACATATCCCAATCTACATTCTTCATCTTTAATCAATTCTAATAGTTTCAATTTATACGGTTCAGGTATTAATTTATCTTTAGGCAATCCGTTTGTAATTGCTCTAATTTTATCAAGTAATACATTCGTTTGAGCAACTGCTGTTAATCGTTTGCTGAAATCATCATAATCATTATATATAACTTTTGCATTAGGTTTTAGTTGTTTTACAGTATGACTTAGAATACCACTACCTCCAAATAAATCAACATAAGTTGCATTATCTGAACTATTTACTAAAACTTCCTTTATATGGCTTAAAAATTTTCTCTTTTGCCCTTGAAAAGGCAATGGACTTTGTGTGTAATTTTTCATTTTTTACTCTAATTATTAATATATTTGCATCTCTCACATTCATCAAAATATAAACGCATCAAAGGATCAGAAGACTTATGTCCTCCGACGACCTTTGATGCGTCAGTTTAAAATGAATGTGAGAGTTTTTTTTAAATGTCGGAGGATACTTTTACCTCCTTTTCTTTTATAGTGCAGCGTTAAAGCTTTTTAGAATAACGGGACACTCTACCGAATTTTATTCGATAAATTATTCTACTTCAAAACCATCTACAATAGTCTTACAATAAGCTGTAACATGATCGATAGTTGCGCCTAAATTTGGAATTGATTTCGAAATTTTGAAATCTAATTGACCAATCTCCGCAAAATAACTTCCTGTTATCAACTTGTCGTTTGACTCTGCTTTAGCAGACACATAGAAACTGATTACTTTTGGTTTCTGACCATTTTCATAATTAAATGAGTAAATTGCTTGATGCGTTTCTGAAATGCTTTCTGAAAGTATTTCTGTGATTGAACGCTGCACTAATTCGAATTGATTTGTTTCCATTGTTATTTGATATAATTTAAATTTTGTGTTTCTACTATTTTACCTGCCTGAACATAATAAACTGTTGAATATTGTTCAAATTTTTGATTTCCTGTTGTTCCGTCTCGCATTGAAAAAACGCCTTCCATCGCTCGGAAATACCAACCGTCCGTGATATTATCCACTCTCGTTGAATTAGTTGTTTTATAACCAACATAATTAGCATATTGCGCGTTATTTGGATGCGTGCCATTATAATATTCCCAACATATGTACACATTTGTATAACTATACTTATACACCCAATAGATATACGGAAAATACTCGTCAGGCATATGTCGCTTTGAATCTACATTTACATTGTTTTCAATAAATGTTTTTAAATCATTTTTGACTGTATTGTAATCTCTTGTTGTAATGTTAGTTTTCAATAACGTTGATCGCGACCAACTTTCCGATGTATAATAAACAGGTACTAAACCACGAACAGAATCAAGCTGAAACAATGGCGCTCCTGATTCATTGTACATATTAAAAATCCATTTAGAGCCGTCATATCCACGTTCAAAACCTAAAATTCCATTGCTATGGTAACCACGTTCAAACCCGCCGTGAGACATTATCCAACGTGCGCGATATCTATTATTGAAATCGGCTCCTGCGAAAAGAAAAATTGAATCATCATTGTTATCTCTTATACCTGAAAGACCTCCAGTTCCATTAGCTCCTTGACCAACCAACACAACTCCAGTTGCAATCACATTATTATCGACAGTTGTCCCTAAAAAACTTGTAACCTTATTAATTCTCTCTAAAGTTGAATTAAGCTGATTAATTGCTCCTGTGTTTGTATTAATTCCTGAACGTAGCTTTTCATTTACAGCGACAATTAAAGCAATGTTTTGATCGTAATAAGCTTTGAATTTGGCACGAAAAATATCGCCTACAATCGGACTATCAACTGAAATGTTAACCAATAACGGCGTGATGTAATTATATAAGTCGTTATATGAATTTGTAAAGTTTGTTGTTGAGATTCCATTGTTAATCGCTAAACTATAATTGCTTGTGTATTCACTCTTAATACGATTCCACTCATTCGCTACTTGTTGTTTTTCAGATGGAGATAAAATGTTATCATTTGCAATTGATGTTAGTTGTGTTAATGCATTTTCTGCTTTTCTTTTAACTTCATTTATTGCGTTATCCACATCCTCGGGCGCTGGCGTCCAATCTGTGGCTTTGTTGCCTTGTTCGATTTTAACATCATCTACCCAATAAGTGCCATACGTACTAAATGGGTAAAATCCCAACCCCAAGTCTACTCTTACAGTATTTTCTGGTAGGGTATAAGTTAACAAAAAGTTTTCACCATCCATTTGCGTAGTAATAACACTCTCTGCACCCTTGACTCCAGCCGAATTGTATGGGTTTATAAAGGCTCTCATAATTGGGATATTAGTTCTTCCTGATATTGTTATTTCCCTGCCTTTGGTATGGAACGTAGTAGCAAATACGTCCGTTGGATTGCTAACAACTGTAATCTTATTACCTTCTATACTTAAATTTTCAGTTTTGGCACTCCATCTTCCACCGGATATCCCACCTAACATTCCCATCCTAAACAAATTCCTCCCACCAATCTGAATGTTATTGACCAATCCTTGAGCATGAGCTTTAGCCGCTTCCATCTTAGCAGTCGCATCGGCTATCGCTCGTGCTTCTTCTTCATCAATAACTCCATCAGCATATGCATTGGCTGCAATTTTCGCCAAATTAGCCTGAGCTTCTGCATAAGCTTTCGCCGCAGCTAAATTATCTTGCATTTGCTGGATACGCTCTTGCTCCTCTGCTGTTACAACACCATCGGCATAAGCTTCCAATTGAACGCGCAACAAATTATCTTGTGCAGCAGCATAAACTTTAGCAGCTTCAGCCTTAGCAGTAGCATCGTCGATTGCTCTTTGTTCAGCAGCTGTAACCTTGCCGTCAGCATAGGCTTGTGTTTGAATACGTTTTACTTCGTCTTGTGCGTCTGCATATGCTTTAGAAGCGTTAATGCTATCTGTTTTGGATTGCAGAATGTTAGCTTCCACATCCTCGGGCGCTGGCGTCCAATCTGTGGCTTTGTTGCCTTGTTCGATTTTAACATCATCTACCCAATAAGTGCCATACGTACTAAATGGGTAAAATCCCAACCCCAAGTCTACTCTTACAGTATTTTCTGGTAGGGTATAAGTTAACAAAAAGTTTTCACCATCCATTTGCGTAGTAATAACACTCTCTGCACCCTTGACTCCAGCCGAATTGTATGGGTTTATAAAGGCTCTCATAATTGGGATATTAGTTCTTCCTGATATTGTTATTTCCCTGCCTTTGGTATGGAACGTAGTAGCAAATACGTCCGTTGGATTGCTAACAACTGTAATCTTATTACCTTCTATACTTAAATTTTCAGTTTTGGCACTCCATCTTCCACCGGATATCCCACCTAACATTCCCATCCTAAACAAATTCCTCCCACCAATCTGAATGTTATTAACCAATCCTTGTGCATGGGATTTCGCTGCTTCCATTTTCGCAGTCGCATCAGCTATCGCTCGCGCTTCTTCCTCGTCAACAATACCATCAGCATAAGCAGCAGCTGCAATTTTCGCTAAATTAGCTTGCGCATCTGCATACGCTTTTGCAGCAGCTAAATTGTCTTGCATTTGCTGGATACGTTGTTGCTCCTCAGCTGTTATTTGACCGTCAGCGTACGCTTCCAATTGAACACGAAGTAAATTATCTTGTGCCGCAGCATAAATTTTAGCAGCTTCAGCTTTGGCAGTCGCATCGTCAATTGCTCGTTGTTCAGCAGCTGTAACTTTACCATCGGCATAAGCTTCGGTTTGAATTCTCTTCAATTCGTCTTGAGCATCAGAATATGCTTTTGATGCATTTATACTGTCAGTTTTGGATTGATCAATATTAATTTGAATTTGCGAAAAAGCAGGAGAATCTGATGTGAATTCAATTTTACCAACAACTTTTCGATTATCAATATCAATAAACAAATCACCGTTTTGTCCTAATATTTTACCTGAAGTAATTTCGCCACCATTGATCGTTGAGAATCCGTAAGATGTTTTAATCTTTCGAAATCCTTCCATTATTGAAGAGAGATATCCATATTCAAAATGATAGAAATTTGGATCAGCATCAAATTTTATTTGTTCAGTAGTAATTAAAAAACTGGCTTGATTTCCTTCTCGTTGACATCTTAAATAAATATAATTAAATACAGCTGAGATATTATTGATTTGTGTTGCTAAAATATTCCAAACTCTTTCAGAATCTGCAATAGTAAAATGTACCATTTGCCCTGACGTATTACGAATTGTTGAATTATCAACAATATTCATCTGTACATCTTGTACTTGAAACTGTTGACTTCTTGCACCAACAGACAACATTTTTGTATCAATAGATAATGGTTTGATTTTATCCGTATCAAAATAACCATCGGTGTCAAAAATATTATCTTGAATTTCTCTTGTAAATTGATAATTACGTCGAATGTTACGATCAACTTTTTGTTGATGAGTAATCACTTGATTTGCCCATCGCTGATCATCTAAATACTCGCGAACAATACGAGAAACTTGTACTTCATCTGCTAAATCAAAACTTACATCATATTGATCTTGCAAGTTCTTTGTCAATCCAATTACTCTGATATCAGCATCTAAATTAAAATCTGCATCCATCATTTTGATAGTTTTTCCTAAAACAATGTCTATGTTTTGAGCCTCAAAGTAGAATGGATCAGATACCACATTATATTGTAAACGAGGTAAACAATTCGCTGTTAAATATTCTTCTGAGCGTCGTTTTAATTCTGCTTCAGCTTCTGTGACATATTGTAGAGGCATGATAATATCTGTTAAGACATATTCATCACCAACAGCTGGACGCATTAACTCGCTTGGAACTGTAATCGCTTTTTCTTGTTCTGCAGGTTGTAATTCAAAAGTTTTAGTATTGAAATTAAAACCATGTTTTTTGACTTCTAATGTATATCCAGCTAATTGACCTGTATTAAACGTAACTTTTACAGTTGTATTTGGAATCAATACATCAGACGAATTCAAATCGAATTCCAATCCATCATCTGTAAATTGAAGAAAGTTATCAGTATTTATTGCCGTTACTTTTCCTTTTCTATTTGGGTAAACATCGTCAAACATTTCGGTATGCTCTATAATTCCAAATTTATCCACGTTTGCTTCCAAATAAGGAACATCCATTTTTAGACGCTTGCTATAATTACGGTACTCACTTGAAATATTCTTTTCAGAACCGTAAGCGAATAAACGAGTAACAATGTTTGATGAATCCACGCGTGAACGATACAATGATCTAAGCCCCTTTCGAGTTCCATATTGCAACGTTAGACCTGAAAACTCTTTCTTTGTCGTAAAATGAATTGTTTTGTCTTTATCAATCCAAAATTCATTTTCAAATTCATCAGCAAGCATTGTTAATGCTGTTAAAAGATTATGAGCAGAGAAAGAAAAATTCTTCGTTTCTGTATCATCTACAATTCCAAGTTTCCAATTATTTTGGACACGATTTGCATTTTGAATAATCAATTCTAATACACGATGCGCGTCTCCCATTATCGAAAAATCAGAAATAGTAAGTGCATTAGATGAGTCAGGAAAAAGCAATTGTATTTTTCCTAACTCATACTTAATGCTCTCAAATTGCAAGGTATAATTGAATTGAATTGAACTTATTTTTTCTTCTTCAGGCGCAAGGTTTAAAACAAAACTTTGCCCATAGATTTCGACATAATCACCAATTAAAAACTCAACTGATTCAGAAAGAGTAAAACTCATATTTACAACTTCTTCACCCATAATTTGAGCTGTATAAGTTCCTTCAGCTACAACTGAAGCAATAGTTTGATTATTTCTTTTTATATTATAATACATTTGATTTTACTTGAATGGTTAAATCGAATTTTACAAACACTTTAACTACGTTTTTAAGGCGTTTTAAAGAGTGTTTAAAATTGTTTCCTGACTTATAGAAAAAATCATAAGTCATATCGTGATCATCAATGAACAACTGCTGCCAATTTGGTTTTGAAATCTCTTTGAAAAAAGCATTATATTTCGTCCAGAATTCAACATTATCATTTGCCATAATTGCACATTGTAATACAACTTCATTGTCTTTAAAAAATACTTTTCCTAAATGATACTCGTTCCCATTTTGATCGTTCCAATCAAAATTTAATGGTTCTTTACGTTCAGGATAAGACAATAACTTTTCACGACCTGTTAAAATTGCAAGCCCGTAAGAAGCTTTCAAATCTTGATTGTTTATTTTATCAGCCATAATTTCTATTAAGGAATTCCACCACTACGACCACCATCATCAGCCATTTTCTTCAATAATTCTTTTATTTTAGCTAATTCTGACAATGATAATTCGGTATTATTTGCAGTACGTTTTGTATTATTTTCGATAGCACCTAGAACTTCAATCATTCTACTTGTTGCAGCTAATTGCTGAGCAGCACCATTTTTCAGAATATTATTTGTTTCTAATTGTGTTAGTCTTAAACCACCAAATTGACCAGCCAACAAATCTGCTTGTTCAGCTGATATTCCCTCTATAGCTCCTTTCAATGAATTTGCAGAGGAAACAGAACCTGTCATATTTATGCCTGCTTGGTTCATCATGTCCATGTATTGTTGCGCATCTTGTGCAAGCTTCAAATACATTTCTTGCCATTGTTTACGTTCTTCTTCAGATAAAACACCATCGCCCATCATTTCATAAAGTAAATCCTGAAGCTTTTGCATTTCAGGCTCAAGAACTTTGGCAGACATACCAGCTAATATTGCATTACGAAGGAAACCTTCAATATCATCAGCGAAATCAGCGAAAGACTTTTTACCCGATTTAATCCCTTCAATAATTGAATCTGCAATAGATTGAGAAGTCGTACCTGTTACAGCGTTTTTCAAATCTATTTCCAATTGACGTAAAGCATCGTCGATAGAACCATACTCTTCTTTCAATTTCTTCAATTGTTCATAGGCTTCTTTTGCATCACCTGTTAAAGGTTTCATCGCGTTTAACTTTTCAAGTTTAGCAAATAGTTCATCTGTTATCTGAGTGTTTTTATCTATTCCAAGTAAATTAGCTACTGAATCATAATGATCAACTACTTTGGTTTTTTTAGCAAAACCAAGAAAACCTCCTTTCTTTTTAAAGGTTTTATCATATAGAGAATCGGAACCAAGTAAACGTTTCCAAACATTGTTCATATCATCCATAACTGAAGCTTTATTTTTCTTCAAAGCCTCCATTTCTTCACGGATATTTTGAACACGAGAGACATAAAGATCATTTATTCGAGTTTCAATCAATTCACGATCCCGTAAAGTTTTATTGTATTCTAACTGTTGAGCAATGATTTCAGCTTGCCATTTTTTAAGTTCTTCAATTGCTTTTCTACGAGATTCTCGAGCTGCTTTTCCCATTGAGAATAACTTACCTATCCATTTCACTAATGCAGCTATAAGCGCGACAATACCATCCCAAATAGATTTCATAAAGGCATTCACAACTTTACCAACATCATCTGCTAATTCAGAAATGGTTTTCATGATCTGAGAAAGCTCTTCGTTAGAATCTGCAAAAGCATCTGCTAACGCACCAGATATTTGAGATACAATTTGAAATCCTTCAACAACTTTTTGCATTTTTTCCAACTGAATTAACTCCAGTTCTTGATTGACAGATTCCAAATTAGCAACCTCTTGTGCAACTAATTCATTTTGCTTTCCTTGATATTTTGCGATTTCAGCTTTTATCTTTTTCTTTTTTTCAAGTGCAATATTTTCGCGAGTTTCTAACTCTGAGCGACCTTTTACATTTTTAGCACGTTCTAACTCGGAATCAATAAAGTTTTTTTGATCTTCATCTAAATAATCTTTAGCTTCTTTATAATATTCATCAAGAGAAGCAATGCGTACATCAAGTTCTTTCTGAGAAATCCCAGTTAAATCAGAAGATAGATTTCGCCATATATCCAATGATTCGTTATATTCTGATTTTACAGCATTAATCTTTGCTTTCTTTTGTTTTTCAAGCTCTTGAAGTTTTGCGGTACTAATTTCTGTATCTGATATTTTTTCTAATTCCTTTTTGGTAGACAAATAATCTGCATCTATTTGTTTAATTTTATCTTGATATGTTAAAGTAGCTTCATAAGCTGCCAAATATTTTTGATTTTCAGAATCTTCACTTTCTTTTTTTGATCTTGTTTGTAAATCTTCAAGTGCTTTTAAACGATTATTCTCTACATTACTTCGTTGATCAAGTGGTTTGGTTAATATTTTATCCATTTCATCTTGAAGTCGACTTACAAAATCTAAGAAACCATTCATTTGATTTTGATATTGCTTTGTAACCTCTTCAGCTCCAACTTTAGTTTTTAACTGTTCAAAAGCAATAAAAATTTCTTTCTCTTTTTCAAGTTGTTTCAGTAATGCATCTGTACCTTGTGCATAAGTAACATTAGAAGTTTCAGTTTTTTCAAGAGTATCGATTTTGATGAGAACCTGAGAACCAAGTTTCGCTTTTCTAGCTTCCTCTCGTAGTTTTGTGTATTTATCTTTTATATCTTCTATTTCGCGTGCATTTTGCTCTAAAGTTTGTTTATGAACATCACGTTCTGTATCAGCAATATCTTGTAATACACTAAGCTGTTCGTCTTTTAAACGTTTCGCATCTTCAATAGCTTTTTTTTGAGCTGCTTCATTCTTTTTAAGAGCTTCTTCCGATTTTTCGTCACGTTTTTTCAATACACTTGCTTCAAATACTGCTTTGGCTTGCGTCCATTTTTCGTGCTCAGCTTTATCATTTTTATAGAATGCAATCTTTTTATTGAGAATAGATCGTTCTAATGATTCTGTATTTTTACCACGTGCTTTGGCTATCTCTAATTGTTTTTCAGCAGCTTCTATTTCAGCAGACACACCTTTATCTGTTACTATTTTTAATTTATCTGCCGCTTCACTTGCTTTACCCATTAAATCCATTGATGTATTAAGCAATTTGTTTCCATCAACTTGCTGTTTGTACATATCTGCAACATACTTAATGGTTACCTGATCATAACCTTGTGCTTTCAACGCTTTCAGCGCTTGTTCTTTCGTTGGATAGTTTAAGAAGTTTAAAATCTCTTCATTAGATATATTTGTTTTTAATTTCTTTTTACCTCCAAAAAAGTTATTGGTAGAAACATCCCATTTTTCAATCGTTTGATTGATTTTTTCATACCAGGCCAAGTCTCCAGTTGAAAGAGCTGTAATTTGCTCAAGTAAAACTTTTTGTTTTTCTAAACTTAAAATATAGGCAGCATCAGCTTGCGCTTTAATCTGCATATAATTTACATATTCAGGTGCTCGAGCAATAATTTTTGATTCGAGTTCTGCATAATCTTTTACAGTTCCAAGCGTATCGCCAAGTTCCTTGTTAAACTCATTTACAGCTTGTTTTTTCTGACGTTCAGATAAAGTTGTGTCTTTATTTTGTTTAACTAAATACTGAAGGAGTGATATTTTTTTTGCATATAAATCATTAGCTTTTTTACCAACTTCAATATTGCTTTCCAATTCATCTGAAGTTAAACCAATCGCTTTTTTTACTTCATCCCAATTAGCAATCAAAGCTCCAAGCAATAAAATAAAAGCACCAACCCCTGTTGCCGCCAAAGCAATACGAAACGCTTTCAATGCGCCTGTTGAATTTCCAACGACTATAGTATATAAACGTTGTAAAGCAATTTGTCCTGTTGTTACAACGGAATCAGATCGCTTCAATTCAATTTGAATTTGTTGCAAACCTTGTAGAATAGCCATTACAGAAGTTACTTTAGCAATTGTTTGCTGTACATTTTCATTTTCTGAACCAAACAAAGCAGCTGCTCCTTGAGCCATAGAAAACCCTGCTGTGATTGCAGTAGTTGCACGTACCAAAGTATCAAGATTAGCCGAGACACTTGCACTTGAATTTACTTCTTGATTAACACCATTTAAAGCTGTTCGAATCTCAGTAGCACGCGAGCTTAATGCTTGATATTCCTCAGAACCTTGTTGATTTTCTAACCGTAAACGAGCCATTTGTTGAATTAAATTCTCCAATTCTGTTTGCAATTGAACAGTAGTTTCTTTTTGCTCAACGATTTTATTTCCAAACTCATCAAAACCATTTCTACCTGCATTTTTAACTGCTTTGATAGAATTTTCTAGGTTTTCAATATTTTGATTTAGTGCTTGAACCTTTGCTGGATCAGTTTCTGTAGATAATTGTGCTTGAAATTCTGCTAAAGCATCTTTCATTTGATCGATACTATTTCCAGTAGCGTCATAAATAGCAGGAGAACGTCCTAACATTTCGTTTGCTTCGTTGATATCATTTGCAAGTGCAGCAAATTCTTCTGAAGCTGGATCAATGTCTGCCAATTTATTTGATACAAAATCAATCACAACACCCAACTGATCCATTTCATTTTCTGCAGCATTTATATGCTCAGATAAAACTTCTAATTCTTCAGGAGTTGCGAAATTTGGTGTAAAAGTTTTATCAGATATTTGATCAATCAATTTACCTGCTTCAACTAATTTGTTATTCGCAACTTCAAGTTGTGCCTGATCCATAAACTCAACACCTTGATTCGCTGAATCTATAATGTTTTGAATAGCTTTCTCAGCCTGTTGAATTTGATATTCATACACCTTTAATTGTGTAGGATCAAAAGTATTTGCGACCTGTTCTTTTAGCCAAACCAAAGCTTCTGCGTGTCGCTTTATTGCATTTGATTGAGCTTCTGTCAACTTAGCATTTTCGCTCAATGTTCCATTACCAGTTAATTGAGCTTGTACAAATTCGTTAAATTTTCTTTTTGTATTTTCTAGTGACTTATCCAACTGATCAGATGAAGTCATCATTTTCTGAAACTCTTGCATTAATTCTTCTGAATTAATCGCAATACCTAATTCTATTGGGTCTAAATCACTCATGTTTTTTTTGTTCTATTCAGCACCTAGCCAATTTGCCAAATCCTCATCGGATTCGAATTCTTCTTTTCCTTTCTTTTTGTAAGATGTTTTTGGTGCATCAGCAATCATTAACTGTAATGCAGCAAAACTTGTATTGTAGATGATTTCATTGTATGACCAACCTGTTTCTTTTGCTACCATCCAAACAAAACCTGCAACGCTATGGAAGCTTTCGCTTGTTAACTCGTCGTCTCCTTCTGACTCAGATTCATCGGCATCGTTATTCGTGTCGCCTCCGTTAATCTGATAGTATTGATAAAATCCTGAATCCCTCCATAAACAATAACCAATTGAAACAATGAAAATAATTCTGTTGCTTGAAGTCCTCCACGAAGCCAATAAGCTACAAATGGAACTAAAAACTTCAACCAACGATTATTTAAAATTGATTCAGCGATTATCTTACTTACTGCTTTATCATGAAGTTGGATGATTTCAAACCCTGAAGGAATTGTCATTTCTTCAGTTGATTTGATTTGCATTTGTAAATAATGCACAGCTACTCGTTTTAAGGTGTAAATTGAAAGAGCTTTCACCACGAGATTTATTTTTTTCGTTCCGAATAAGCGTAAAAAAAGAGGTGCCGTGACTGGCACTTTAACACCTCTTTTTAATATAATATTCGCAGCTCTTTCTTCAAGTTTGAAATCCATTAAGGCGTTTTCTTACCAATTAAAACTGCTGGCTTTCCTGGACCAGGTGATTGAGGACGCAAAGTGATTTCTAACAATGACAATCCATTTTTCACCAACTTGGTATTAAACTTCGCAATTACACGACATTTCGGGAAATGAAATGGTAAATCTGTATTCGTTAATAATTCGATTGCTTGGTAAATCTCAGGCATTACCGGTGGTTCTGCCCATTGTCCATTGACAATTGTACCTCCTTTGACTTTAACAAGTGTCTCAGGTGAATAATCAAAAGTTGAAAGCTTGATATTTTTGGCACCTTTAATCGCGAATGTTTGAATTGGATCATCTTCTTGATCAGAATATTCATCCGTGATTTGTGGATCATCTTCTGTGAACTCACACGAATCTCGATAAGTTTGACATAATTCTTCTAATACCGCTGGCATCGTTCCATCTGCTGAAACTTCTGCTGAACTAATCTTTTTTAAGCCGTATGTTTTTACTGTAGCCATTTTAAATATGTTTTAAAATATGTTTAAACACTGATTAATCCTCTTTTTTGTCAGCTGGATTCTCTTCTGATTTTTGTTCAGAATTATCTTTTGACTCTTCTGAAGAACCTGTTTCTTCTTGACCTGTTTCATCAGATTTAGAAGCTAATTCGGTTTCCTTTTCTTGGATTTGAGCTTTTAGTTTTTCAATTCCAATATTGTGAGCAGGTTTTTTACCATACAACTCTTCGTAACGTGCAGCCAATTGTTGACGCTCTTCATCTGTCTCAGTTGCTTTAACTTTTGCAACTGGTTCTTTCTTTCCTTCTTCGTAAATCAATACTGAATCTGAAGTAAAATGATGAACTGCTTTATCACTCAAATAACGACTATGGTCGTTTGCGCGTTCTTTGTCTGTAAAACCTTGTTTATCCGAACACACATATACTTCTTGTAAATTGTGTGCTTTCATCATTTCTGATGCTTTAGGAGCTAACTCCTCGCGAGTGATATTTTCTTGTGACATTATCTAAAAATTAAATAGTTTGAGATTGAGCCCTAAACCAACATAAGGCGTTGTTTTGATTTGGTTATTTTGCTGATAGATTCCGTATCCCAATTGAACACCAACACTTAAAGGGCTTTCTTTTTTTTCTTCAACTCGAAAAGTTTGTAAGCCTTTTATGGTAACTCTTGGATCATCGGAATAGACATCGATATAATTTGTTTTCTTACCTAAAAACCAAGATTTATCGCTGTATCGTGCGATGTTTAAACCTACATCATAATTAACCGCTACCTGATTGCTATCTTGATTATAATTAAGTGTTAGCCATCTATCTTGATACACCAAATTATTAGCTTCATTAGGTTTTAATTGAACTTTTGCTTTCAACTCAGCGTTTACTTTTGTGACTTGGTCTATTTTGTTGAGCGATATTTTTAACGCTTGTTCAAGACTATCAGCATAGCTCTTTGATATGGCTAAACGCTTTGCAGCTTCATTGTCTGGAATGATTTTATCCTGATAAACGACGTGTTCAATTGAATCTCGGATGTACTCTTTTATTACGGTCGCTTTGGCACCTGTACTCACAAGTTCATCAAACTGTTCTTTTTGTTTTGTAGACTGATGACATTCTCTAATTGCTAGTCCAGTTGCAACACAACTGATGAAGACTAATAATATGGTAATCAAATTTTTCATTTCAATATTTTTTTAACGAACCCTTCCGTTTTATCTCGTACTATCGAATCTTTTGTTTGCATTTCTTCTCGAAGTGATTGGTTTTCGGATTTATAAAATATCATCCCTTCGTACAGTTGAATTCTGTCGTTTCGCTCTTCGAGAATTGTTTTTATTAATGCCTGTTTTTCTGCTTCGCAATGTTCCTGATCATCTTCTTTACGGACGAATAGAAAACCGATAACTGTACAGGTAATTAATAACAAACCGATTAATAGTGAGATAACTACCGCTTTAGGGCGTTTTTCGATATCTTGAATTGAAAAAGGTTGCGGTAGTTCTGGTTTCATTACTGGTTAAATTGAATTAATATTTTAGCATACTTTTCAGCCAATTGCACTTTGTTTTTCTCATATCGCTCCAAATCTTGAGCATTTGTGATAAAACATACTTCCGTCAAAGCAGCTAAACCTTTTTTGTTTAGAACTGCTAATTTTCCACGTGCTGATTCGCTTTCAGTTTTTAAACCTCTTGATTTCAAATTCAACACATCCACATTAGCAGTAAGAATTTCAGCTGCTAACTTTTTCGATTTTACAGAAGCAACGTCTGAAACTAAAACTTCTGTTCCTGTACTAGTTGGATTTGCTGATGCGTTAAAATGAATATCAAAAACGATATCAGTACTTTTAGGAAAAATCTTTCTCAATACTTGAGAGAGTGTATCATTGTCATCATCAATTTGATAATCTTTGAATCCTATCTTCTTGAACTGAGAAACAACTAAGTTTCTCAATTCTTTCGTTAAGTCAGCTTCTTTAAGATCATTTCCAATTGCTCCTGAATCTTTGTTATGATGACCTGCAAACAAGAAAATCATTAGACTCCTGCTGCTTGCATTAATACTGCAACTCCTTCATAATTCTTACGTCTTGCACGTCCTCCTGTTCTTACAAGAAACGAATAGATATCACCGTAATAAGTAGGATCACCAATACTTTCAAAGGCTTGTGTAGTTCCAATTGCCTTCTCTACCATGTTTTTATTCCAAAACAAATTCCCTTCTGTATCTGTTGCTTCTCCAACTGCTCCAAATGCTTTGAATTCTTTTGAAGTTGAATCCATTACATAAACACTTGAACGCTCCATAATCGACCAGCCTTGTACTTTATAAATTACACCAGCTCTACGTTCAGTTTCAGATGTAGCCGCCATATATGTCGCAACAACTTGAGAATCTACAGGGAACATTTGTGCAATTGCTTCTGATGTTAGCAAAGCATACATTTGACCTTCCGTCCAAGCTTTCTGAGCTTTGAACAATGCTTTCATACGCTGTAAATCTTTTAAGCCATGAGCATGTCGTTTTCCTGTTGATCCAGGAAGGGTTGCATCTACTAATTCACCTTCTGTTAACAAAATATTTTTAGATGGTAATTCTTTATTGTCTCCCACTGGAGATACAACCATATTCGTTAACATACCTTCTGCAACTTCCTCCGATAGATTTGCTATATCTTGATCCAAGATAGAGCGACGTTTGTCATAGCTCAACTCAACGGTGTCAGCGTTTTTAATACGAACAGGATCAGTTGTATATTCATCAATTGAATATAAAATCTCCGAATCCTTTCGTTCTGCAACTGCCGCAGGTAACAATGTTCTATTCTTTACAACCTTCGAAGGTTCTCCAGCTTGTGGAATATGAACAATTGTTCCATTAATAATATTGTCAGATGATACATCTGCAATATGTTGTAAGAAAGTATTATCCTGTAATAACTTTTCTTGAATGGTATCATGCCAAAATTCTACTTGTAATCCCATGTTTGATTTTTAAAAATTATTGATTTGGTTTTTTTCCGAATTGTTGTTCGAAACGTTGAGCGTAGTAGTCAGGATTATCAGCTTTCAATTTTCCTAAGTGATTGCCTTTGTCTAATTCATCCCAACTCATTTTTTCTAATGCTGCAAGTTGCGCAGCAGGAGTTTCGAGCTTACCAGCAATTGGAGTACGTTTAGGTAAACTTGTTAATAATTTTAAACCAGCTTCGTAACCTGATTTAAGCACCATTTCATCGATTGGAGCTTTTCCAGCTTCATCGATACGACCATCTTTGACTGCTAGGTCTCTTTCTGTTTCATAAGAAGCTTTTAATTCAGCAGTTTGCTTTTCAATGACTGCATCATATTTCGCTTTTAATTCAGCCTTTTCGGTTTTCAACTGGGTGTTTTCAGTTGAGTATTTTAGTTCTAATGCTTTAATTGCATTTAAAACTTCTATTTCACCTGCTCCATCAGCAAGTTGCAAATGTGTTGTTATTAATTTCATATTCTGAATATTGATATGTTGATTATTAATTGATAAAGTCAATTGTTTGACCTGAGAATCTGTATATTGTTTACCATCCTTTTTGTTGTAAAGTGTTACAGAGTTTGCGTTACTTGGAACTGCTACAAATGACACTTCAAAGAGTTCACATTTCAGTAACCATAATTCACCATCGATATAAACCATATCTTCAGGTTCGAAGAAAATCCCCATAGATACACTTACAATGGTTCCTTTGTTTACTTTTCGAACAACCTCCTTACCATCTAAATCCTCTGTATCAAATTCAGGTTTACCAACAAGTAACCCTTGTAATTGTTCTACATCAATCCATTTTCCTAATACATTCTTTGTATCGTTTTGATGATTGTTTAAACAAATTGGATTCGTATTAAATCTTGCTGATAAATCAATCCCATCAGTTTTTATTTTAAAACCGTAGGAATTCTTTTTTGATTCATCATTGAATACATATGATTTTTTCATCTTTCTAATTCCGTTTCTGATGCAAATTTTGGTTAGAAAAACCGCCTGTAAAAAAAGTCAATCTATGATACCTGAAAAATCAGGGTATCATACCCCAAATTCTAGGGTATCATAAGTGAAGTAATTTATTAGCTGAAGCTTACACGCCAACTTTGCTACATAATAAGAAGAAAATGGCAAGATTAACAGCAGAAAAACGCAAGGAAAAAGAGGAATTTGCGAAGCTTTTATTCACCAAGGAAAACGTTACGGATTTTACAGAATTGAAACGTCGTACTGGAGTGAGTGAAAAGACACTTCGAGCATGGGAAAAAGAAGGGAATTGGACGAAGTTAAAACGAAACATTGTCTTAACACGCGATGAACAAATGGCTTTGATGTACGATGAACTAGCCGAAATCAACGAGTTTATTCGTAACAAACCCGAAGGCTCTCGATTTGCTGATCATAAAGAAGCTTCTGTTCGTCGTCAATTGGTAAAGGATATCAAAGATTTAGAAACTAAAGCAATGCTTCCTGAAATCATCAATTCATTAACTCAATTCTTAGACTTTGTACGACGAAATGATATTGAAGACACAAAACTGCTTGCCAATTATGTAGATCAATTTATTAAACAAAAATTAAGAAGCTAATGGCATTTGTTACAACAAAATCACGAGAAGATAAAGCAGCTCTTGACTTTTGGGACGAATACTATAAATCCGTACAGAATACTGACATCGTTGACAGTTCAGAGCCTGAAGAGGAAAAAGAAAAACGAATCAAACGATTAGAAGCTGATCCAATCGAATGGATGAAACACCATTTCGAAAAGTACTGTACAGCAGAGTTTACAGATTTTCATAAGCGATTTATCAAAAGAGCTGTTCAGAACCCTGAAATCTATCTAACTAATGCTTGGTCGCGTGAGTTATCAAAAACAGGTGTAACGTTTTTGGTGATGATGTATTTGCATTGTACAGGACGCAAACGATTTACATTGATGATTTCTGCTACAAAAGATGCTGCCGAACGTTTATTGAAACCTTATAAACTTGCTTTTGAGAAAAACCCTCGATTACGAAATGATTATGGCGATCAAGTAAATTATGGTTCGTGGGCTGGTGATGATTTCACAACAAAGTCAGGTTCTCGTTTTATTGCTGTTGGAGCTGGACAAGCACCTCGTGGAGCTCGTAATGAAGAATTACGTCCTGACAGTATCATTATGGATGACTTTGATACGGACGAAGAATGTCGAAATCCTGATTTGATTGATAAAAAATGGGATTGGTTCGAGCAAGCTGTTTATGGTACTCGTTCAATTTCAAATCCTTTATTAGCAATATGGAATGGAAATATTATCGCAGAAAACTGTTGTATTAAAAAAGCTATTCAAGTATCAGATTATTTTGAAATTGTTAATATACGTGATGAATTTGGACGTTCAACATGGTCTAAAAATTCAGAAGAACATATTGATAGAGTTTTATCAAAAATTTCAAAAGCATCAGGTCAAAAAGAATACTTTAACAATCCTATAATATTAGGAAAAGTTTTCGATAAGCTTCATTATGGCAAAATGCGTCCTTTAAAGGACTATAAATATTTAACAGCTTACACCGATCCATCATATAAACAAAAAGGAGATTTTAAAGCAACTGTTTTAATAGGTAGATGGAAAGATGAATATCACGTATTAAAGGTCTACTGTAAACAAACATCTACTGCTGAGATGTTGGATTGGCAATATGAAATTTTAGATTGGGTAAATGATCGAGTTCCTGTTTACTTCTGGATTGAGTGGCCATGGATTGATGATATGTTAAAAGAAGAAATTAAAAAGGCTAATAAGCGTCATGGGTTTACACTTCATTTAAAAGCTGACGATCGTAAAAAGCCTGAAAAATTCTATCGTATTGAATCAAGTTTAGAACCATTGAACTCTAATCATAAATTGATTTTTAATGAAGCTTTAAAAGATAATCCACACATGAAAGAAATGGAATATCAATTCTTAGCTCTTTCAATTAAATCACGGGCTCATGATGATGGTCCAGATGCAGTAGAAGGTGGAGTTTGGCGTGCTAATCATAAAGCAAAAGAGAATGTCGGACCTCCAATAGTTATAACTGCTCATCATAATCAAAAAAGATATTAATAACAGACGATTTCATTGAAATTTATCTTTAATGTATAAACAAATATATTATGTATTTATCACCTGAAGAACTAAAAACACACGCCTATGAAGAAGAAATAGGCGCAATCATACGAAACGACGAAACAATTGCTTTGGCTTCTATTGACATGGCAATTGAATATGCTTCCTCAAAATTAATGAAGCATTATGATATTGAAGCTGTTTTTGCAACAACTGGAAAAGCTCGCAATCCTTTGCTTTTAAAAATTGTAAAAGACATTGCAATTTGGGAACTAATCGGTTTAGCCAATCCAAGTATTGATTATGAAGACAAAAAGTTTCGTTATCAGCAAGCTGTAGATTGGTTGACAGCAGTATACAAAGGTATGCCAACCACATTACCACCAAAAACAGAATTAGATGATAGTAAAGCGTCAAGTTTCACATATCATTCTAACCCACCACGAACTAATTACTATTAATTATGACACGAAAAAATAGATTAAAAGCCAATCAGAAAAGCGGTAAACAAATCAATATATCACAAACATTAATTGTAAAACCACCGCAACGTAGTAGTGTTGGAATTGAGAAATGGCGAAATGCCATGAAACAAGCAGACAGAGGTCGACGTGCTCCATTGATAGAATTAATTCAAGAGATTATGGATTCTGATCCTGTTTTCTTCGAAGCATGGGATAAACGAGTTCGTGCCATTACAAATGCTGATATAGTTTTTCAAACAAAAGGAAAGGAGGTTGAAGAAATGATGGATTTCATTGATACAACTGAATTTGAGGAAACTTTAAAAGAAGCAATGAATACAATTCTTTTAGGGAAAACTGTTGGAGAATTAGATTTTGCAAATGGATATAAGTTCAATTTAATTGACCGTCGACATTTAAATACAGAAACAAAGCAAATCTTAATCAACCAATCTGATACAGTTGGTATTTCATATGAGAATAACGATTTCTTATTGAATCTTGGAAAGGATAATGATTTAGGTTTAGCAATGAAAGTGATGGCGTATGCAATTTTTAAACGGAATGGAGGTGCAGATTATGCGCAATTTTGTGAATTATTTGGCATCCCACAACTCGCAGGACTATACGATCCTGAAGATGAAAAAGGACGCGAGGAAATGGAATCAGCTTTCCAAAAACGTGGTTCTGCGGGTTCTATTGTCATGTCGAAAAATGGAGACATCAAAACGATTGGGAGTGAAACTTCAGGAAATGCAGTTGTACATGATGGATTTTTAAAATGGTGTGATGAGCAAATTCTAATTGGATTAATTGGCCAAACCATGACAACAAAAGATGGTGCGAGTTATTCTCAAGGAAAAGTTCATGGAGATACAGAGAACGATATCAACAAAGCTGATAGACGTTACATTCAAAGGATTTTAAATGAAAAACTTTTACCAATTCTTGAAAAACGTGGTTATCCTGTAAAAGGTGGTTGGTTTTCATTTCCTGAGAAAGAAAAAGCATTATCAAAAAAAGAACAATTAGAAATTGCAATTGAAGTAGACGAAAGAACAGAAGCTGGTATTGATGAAAAATATTGGTACGAAAATTTTGGACTACCAAAAGGAAATAGAAAAGCTAAACCTGAAACAGAAGAGGAACCAACTCCTGAAGACGAAGAAGAAACTGATCCAATAGAAGAAAAAGCAACAAAAAAAACGAATCAAAAAAAGACGAGCAGATCTGTTCAAGGTAAAAAGGTACAAGCGCAAGAATTATCTTTTTGGAATAAGCTGAAGAATTTTTTCGACAAAGCTCCTCGATAGAACTCACGCTATACGAGGAGCTGGATTGGAAAGCTCTTGAAAAAGATTATGAAAATTGCAATCATTCGCATCAATTGAATTCTGATGACAATCAACCTGATTGGGCTGATTTATTAGCGGCTCAATGGATGGATACGGTAAAGGAAGTTTACAAGGATAAAGATTTACCAAAAGATAAGGTTTCACGCCCAATTGTCAAAACACAAGCAGAACGCTTTGAACAAGGTGTAAATTCTATTTTAGGAGAAGTTGATTTTGATTCACCAGAATTTTATTTACGTGAAGTTTTGCGCAAAAATATGTGGCAATTTTCTGCTGCTAAAAATTACAATGATTGCGTTCGTCTTAACAATTTGTTATTAGATGAGAATGGTAAATTAAGAAGCTGGAGCGACTTTTTATATGAAGCAAAAAAAGTCATTGGAGATTCGGTTCGTTATCTTAAAACAGAATACAATACCATTGTTGCAAGCGCACAAATGAGCCGTTTGTGGTACGAAATACAACGAGATAAAGCAATCTTTCCATTTGTTCAGTTTTTGGTTGTACAAGATGATCATACCAGCGAAATATGTAGTCCGTTACATGGTTTAATTTTTTCGGTTGACGATCCAGTATTAGCGTATTATTTTCCTCCTAATCATTTCAATTGTCGTACAACAGTTAAAAAATTGCGATACGGAGTTCCATCTCAGAATTACAGCTTACCTGAAATTCCTGAAGCTTTTAAAAATAATGTTGCGCAAACAGGTGAAGTATTTACAAGTGAAAACAAATATATCGCAAATGCACCGAAAGAATTAGGAAGTGATTTAGAATATTACGAAGAAGATGGAATCCATATTTCCAATTTAGCTGAGAAATTCTCAAAGAGTAAAGTAGAAAGAGAACGCCAAAAGCAAGAATTTGAAAACCGAAAAGTTGCAGCTAAAACTTTGAAAGAACATTTTAATGAAGAAACCTACATAATGCCTGAGATTTTACCACAACATTGAAGTTTTGATTTTCATTTTAAAGGGCAACCAATTGCAGGAAAAGTAACTGATATAAAAGTTGGTTCTGATTTTTGGGAGTTAGAAAGCTATGAAGGTAAATTCAAGAAAACAAAGCTTGGTCGAATGATCAAACATGGCCAGGAGCAATCAAATAATGTTGTGATTAAAATGAATCATAATATTCCATTAAAACAGATTAGTACCCAAATGCGTGAATTGTTTGATAAAAAGGAATTTCAGATTACAGCTACAAGAATTTATATTATAGATCATAAAGGAAAGTTGATCTACATTTTTGATAAAGATAAATTCTATTAAAAATAAAGTAGGACTTAATTTCTTAAGTCCTACTGCCTTTAACCTAAGTCAAAGGGGGCACAGAATCGAAATCCCGTTGGTACAAATATACAACATTTTTAATTATGATTTAAAAACCTTTTAAACACTATTTTAATGGTAACAGACAGAATCAGTAAATTACAAAAGAAGTTGGCAGATACAATTAGAATTTTACCTCCAATATTAGCAAATGAAGCAATTAATTTTTCATTAAATAGTTTTGATCAAGAAGCTTGGAGCGGCAATTCTCAGGAAGTATGGAAAAAACGAAAAAACCCAACAAAATGGGGGAAGCCTGATGAAACAGGGCGTGCTTTATTGATGAAAACAGGTCAATTAAAGCGAAGTATTCAAGTTGTTAGAGAAGATATTGATAATGGGATAATATATATTGGAGCTGGAGGAGCAGATACACCTTATGCACGTGCTCACAATTTTGGTTTTCGTGGAAAAGTTGACCAAAATGTTAGAGCATTTACTCGCAAAATGAAAAACGGAAAAACGCAACAGGTAAAAGAACATCAACGTACGATTCATCAAAATATACCAAAGCGTCAATACATTGGTGGCGACAAAGATTCGCCTTATTTAAAAGCACGTTTACGTCGTGCATCAATACTGGAACTTAAAAAAATATTCAAATAATGGAAGAAATATTATACGAGCTAATTTTAGAAAAATTAGATGAAATCAACGAAATAAAATTTAGTGATTTAGATTTTGGACAATTAATGGTTGAAGTTCCTCCAATCAGCTATCCTGCTGTTTTGGTATCGATAGATTATCCAACAACAAACAATATCAGTCGATTATTACAAGAAGTAAGGGCAACTATCAAATTAACGATTGTCACTAAAGCAATTACAGAAACAAATAGTTTAGCTCCAAAAGAAATTAGAAGTCAAGGATTAGAATTTTTGCGATTACGCCAAAAAGTGTACAAGAAATTACAAGGTTTCGGAAACGAAGAATTTTATCCATTCGAACGAAAATCGATGCGAAATGAAACACTTAGGCAAGGTCTAAAAACAACTGTGCTCCAGTTTGAGACATCTTTCCATGATGATAGCTCCAATTCATAAACGGAAAGTAATCTTTCAGCGTAGTTGTTGTGAAGTTTTCTGTTTCTAAATGACAAATATAATCGGTGTGAGCAGCCAATAAATCTGCAATGCGCGATTGAGAGATAAAGAATTCTTTCTCTAAGTTTTCTAAGCATTTAGAGAACTTCAGACCATTCAATGAACTGTAAAAATAAAAGCGCGCAGTCAACAGCTTATTGCGATCAGCAATAAGATTCTCATTACGTCCTTTTTTGATATTTACAGATTGATTGGCTTGCATGTTTACAAAATTAATAAACCCCAACTTGATTTGCAAATTGGGGTTTATTGTGGTTAGATTATAATTTTTTGTTCAACAAATGATTGCCATAAATTACCATACGATTTCTTATACTCTTCTACTAAATTCATATCAACTATATCTGTTAAAATAGATACAAATATTAATCTATCAATAGCTGAAATGACATAATCAATCCTCAATTGATTTGATTTTGTTGTATTCTTTATTCTTTCGACACACAAAGCAGGATATCCATTTACAAAAGTTCTTTTTGTACTCTGAGACACAACTCCATTTGATTCAGGTATAATTGTATTCATATACTCATATAATCTGTTTAATTCTGCATCTTCACCAGATAAAATATATTCATTGAAAAGTTTTTCACTTGCTCCATGTTTTAAGAAAAATAAACTTAACAAAGATGATGAACCTTCTTTATCTATTTGTGTTGTAAATACTGAATTTTTATAATCATTGAATATTAAATTATCATCACCAAACATGACAATTGTTTCTGTTTTATTAAAGTTAAAAATTGCTATATTTTCATCTTTTAATCTTGAATATTCTACTGTTGTTTGGCCGATGCAAAAAGATGATAACAACAATAGTAAGTATAAGTATTTCATTTTTTTTATTTAAAATTAGTATTTTTTGGATTAAGAAAAGTATCTCCAAATATTTTATTCACTATTTGAGGTATATTATATTTAAATTTTTCAGAAATTTCTGGCAAGGTATAATCTCTTGACGGTACTGCATAACGTAATTTTTTAACTGTTGTACGACAACCATCATGATTTGGAGGAAAATAACATGCCAAAACGGGATCATCAACAGAAAATATTAAATTATGTAAAGAACTACAAATTTTACTTGTATGATCATCCTGTACAACTAAAAATTGAACAAATGGAAAGATGGCTTTATCTCGTTGAATTTCGTACCAAAGTCGACTCATTTGAGCGCTTGCAACAATGGTATTATAATCTTTTTGTAATAAATTATAATCAATTTCGATTATGTTGCATATGTTTATCGCATCATATTTAAAATTATTCCAGTTCTTCAAATTGCTATTTCCATCTAATAATAAATTGTTTAACAAAATATTATCATCTGACGTTTTAGCTGCCGAAAATTGCCAGTTATTTTCTAATAAAATTTTTCTCAAAAGATAGTCTGGTTGATCAAAATTAATTTCTCCAATTATCGGTTTTGGAATTTTATTTATGTGATCTTTCTGTATATTATTAGCGTCTTTTGAAATATTGTTTTTTATTGTATCCATCCATTGAGCTGCTAATAAATCTGCCCAATCAGGTTGTTTATTTGAATCACTCATTATATATTTTTTACGAAAAGTCTTTTATAAAGATATATATTTTCTTTAAATAACAAAAGCCACTCTAGTTGAGTGGCTTTTCTTCTTCTTTACCGCATATTTTGCAATAAGATGGTTCATATTGTCCTGCTAATGGATCAGAAACCCATTCATGATCACATATATTTTGCAAAGATAGAATTGCAACATCAACATTCATTGCGTGTGCATCTGCTTTTTTCTTTGCTTTTTGCAACTTCTTAAAAAGCTCAACATTCAATGTTACTCCCATCTCTTTTGGTTTATGTATGTTTCAGCATACGGCATCGCTGTACCGTCTATTTTCTTTTTATCACGTTCCTTGGGTAGATGAAGCAAAGCAGCCAATTGTTCTAATGGTTTTAGCTTTTCGTACTTCTTTTTTGCAACGGATTTTGTACCATGCTTTCCGTATTCTTCCCAAAATCGGTCAAAACTCAAATCTGCTGGTATCTCTTCGACTTTAAAGTCTTTGGCTTTTTGTTTCCATTCTTCCATCTTATCCAATGTGTAAGGTATATTGGTATAAAAGAACTTTACAATTCCTACAATCGTGTTAGAAATGTTATGTTGAAAAAGAATTAACCAACCATTAAGATTGTATTCATAAATCACTTCACCTGTAAAGTGATCACTTGTTATGATGTATTTTTTCCCCTTCATCTTTTCTCATTATTTCACGGTAAATAAATAATTCTTTTATCAAGCCTCTCAGCTTTTCTACGAAATAAGCTATTGCTATTCCTGCTAAAATTCCTATTAAAAATTGATTTGTTATCATAATTGCTCGTGTATTTGGTTTGCGATTTTTAAAACTACCATATTGATATATGGACTTTCGGATTCAACCTGCTGAAAATCTCTTAAAATAAAATGAAGTGCATACGCTTGATGGTATTTTAAACTGATTTTAAAAGCCTTCACATTCATTCGCTCTGTTATGAATTTTTTGAGCATCTTATCCGCCAATTCATAAATGATGGATTCTACTAATTTGGTTTCAGGCGTTGGAAGGCTTTGCTGGTTTATTCTGTTCTCGATGATTTGATTAATGATATTCAATTCATCATTTTTTAGTTCAAACTTTATTTTTTGCATATCTAATAAATTGGAGGTTTAGGTCTTTCGATTGGTTGGTAGTGAGAGATTAAATTAAAAGGGAGTAAACTAAATTCACTTTTTAAAACAAAATGCTTGCTTTGATATAAAGAAAGGCATATTTTATCTTTATATATTATCCAGCAATCAACTATGTATTTCGGTAAATCATCTTCGCTTTCAATTTTTATCCAACCATTGTTTGTTTCGATTCCTTGAAGTGAATTTGGACGATAAAAATAATAACCTTCATCAGGAGAATAAATCTCAATACTCAAATCATCATTAAGCATTTTACATTGATTATTGGTTAAAAATTTTTCAGACACTAATCCGTATTCATCAATCTGTTCCTTTACATCTAAATAGTAATCTCCCCACGCATCCTTAATCTTTTCTTTTTTTTGTCATCCTACTTCCATTTAGATTTTACCATATTTTCTAAAGCTTTAATGACTTTCGAGATATCCTCGTAATTCATATCCTTTAATTTCTTATCCTGTACTGGACATCTTGCTGATCTAAACCAACCGCCTAAGCGTTCTAAACTTGCAAATCCTGTCTTTTCATCTATCCAATCAAGCTCACGAGCTAAGGATAATATTTTCATGTGTCGAGGATTGTTTTTGTCAAAGAGCGCATAAGAAGTGTAATCTGCAACTCTACCAGTCGTTAAGTAAGTTATTACGTCGTCAGCTTCGTTTCTTGAAAGGTCTTTTGTAGATTTTACCTCTCTAAAAAGAAACTCGGAGAAAAACTCCAACCGCTCGTCACGGTTAGAGAATTTTCCACTACAAATCGTTTGTATGATTTGGATTTGTTCTGGGTTAATTGTTGTCATAATAATCGCATATTATCTAATAAATCATCCTTTTCTGCTTCTCTTGGGCTGATAACAATTATTTGATTTACATTATCCTCAACTACTGTCTCAGCTTCAATAAGATTTAAAGAAAATCCATCATCCAAATAAATATCTCTGTCTTGATCAACATTCTGAAGCTTCTCTATTAATTCTTTTACAGTCATTACTCTATATTTTTAAATTTAACTTTAACGTCTTTTTGAATAGCCTTTAAATGGTTTTTAAATAGTGTTATCTCAAACCATTCGAATTTTACTTCAGGAATCCATTTTCCTGATTCGGATTGATAAACAGCCTTGCCGTTTACTATATATCCTTTGTCTGATAGTTGCGTGATTTGGTTTGGCATAGTTAATCGTGATTTTTAGTTCCTTTAAAGTATATATAAACAAATAAGCCTGTTATGAATAGCAACCATGACCCTATCATGATTGCTATAGCTTCTAATATTTTTATCATTAATCGATTGAAAAATTAAAGTTGACACGTCTAATATTTCCTTCACCGAAATCAACCATTTTGTAACCTCGAGCAAAACGTGAAGTTCTAATATCAATCAAAGCTTTATCGATGATATCCATTCCTTCAGAAAACAATTCGCTGTTGGCACGATCACGCATTTTATTTAATTCACGAACTTTCTTTGGATCGTAGTTTCCGTTAGAATCTGTTTTTAATGCGATTTCTAAGAACTCCATCAAAATCTTTTCGTTTTCCGTTTCACCTGCAAGGCTCGACATATATTCTCTGATTTTTACAATTCCTTCGCCTTCTGTTCCGTTGAATGAAGGTTTTACATTCCAACCAACTTTTATCGACGCAGAACCATCATCAAGTGTAAATGTGTGCGAATCTTGTTCTCGCTTTTTATTTCCGTACACTTCAGCTCTTAATTCAATTGCTGGTTCTATGTGTTTGAAAAGATTAAGTAAACGTTCCTCCACATCATCACGTTTATCGATGAAAAAAGGCACTTCAGATAGAACCACATCATTCTCTAATTTTTTAAGCAAATCTTTGTCTTGTTGCTTTTTTGCCTTCTCAGCTTTTTCCTTTTCTTTGATTTGAGATTGTAATTTTTCTAAATCTGCTGGAGATAATTTCTCGATGTCTATTGTTGTCATATTTGTTATTTTAAGTAATTCCACGTTTCTTTAAATTTGTTTGGCAATTGAACAAAGCCACCTTTGTCGATGTTTTCAACCCAGTTGAAAAATTTCGGTTTGTAATTGTTTACTTTAATTTTTAGGATCAAAGCTTTTATTTTGGTTCGGGTAGATCGTTCTAAATCTGCACCTCTGTGTATCGCTTTATGAATTTCACATCGTTCCGTGAGCGTTAAGACTTCTTGAGCATTCGTATCGTAATTAAGAACCAATAGCATTTCTAACTGTTCTCGATTTAATCTTTCATTTGTCATAGTAAAACACCTATTTGTTGATGAATTTGAGTTGGACACTGATCTTGTATGGTTAGGGAACTTGAATCTTTTAAATCTGATATGAGATCGAGATAGTAATAGACTTCATTTTTTGCTGTTCCTGCCATTGGATCATTAGGATTTTGAATCAGCCAATTATTTAATCGTTCAATTCGCTTTTCAAGTTGTTTTTTATTTAGATACTGTTTGTCCATTGTGTTTTAGATTATTGATTAATGTTTGTGGGTAGAAGTCCTCAATTTCAGCAGTCATCCATCTAAAAACCTGAAAGAGTTGCATTGGATCAAATTCGCCAGTAAAGAAATCTTTGTTTTCGTTGTAAAATCGATGTTCAATCTTTCGATATTCATTCTGATACCAGTTCCATACTGCATCACATCTTGTTATTTTTTCAAGTAAAACTGATTGAATTTGAGCCGTTCTAAAAGCCCATACTTCAAATGCTACTCGCATTTCATTTCTATACTGCATATTTGATAATTGTAATGCAGCTTTAACTTCTAATTGTAATACCTCGTAATTCATAGTGTTTTGTTTTAGATGATTTCTTTCCAATATTTAGCGGCTTTTTCAGCCCAAATCGTAAAAGGTTTCCCTCCTCCATTCAATCGACCTGAAGGAAACATTTTATAACCTTCAATCCATAATTTCAAATCGACATCATAACGAATATCGTCTGCCAAAGCTCCTTTCGGTTCTTTTCCTTTTGCTTGACTCACCCAAATAATCCCTTTGCCCTTATCTTGCATCAATTCTTTGAGTTGGTAGTATTGATTTTTATTAATTCTTGTATACTGCACAGAATCGATTATCAAGAACTGTGGAGACTTGTGTTTATTCATTCGTTCTATCATCTGGTCAAATGGTTCGCGATCTAATAGAATGAATGAGTTTTCGCAATCTTCCATAAAAGTTCGTTGAATAGTCATCTGCATCGTGTGGCTTAAACCTTCTTCTAATGAATTATAAGCCACTGTACCGAATTTTGTCAAGTGTTTAGCTAACTGCATCGCAAAAGACGTTTTACCGTTACTAGAATTACCCCAAATGATAGCTGAGAATGCTTTATCAGGATTTCCTAAAGAATCAAAGAACTCGTTTTCTAATTTTAATGGCGAGAATTTTTTGGTAGTGATGTTAGATATAGAGTAAGCACGGTTAGTTTTCTTTTTTGCCATACTTTTTATTGTATATGTAATAGGTTTGCCTTTTTATTTTACATCGCTCAAAAAAATCTAGAATATTTTCACCTTGCATCCGTTTAGCTTTTATTTCTAGAAATTCTTTTTTTGTCCACTGAGCTGGTTTGCAAAAGTTTTTGCTACTTTTATGATTAATACCTTGCCCTCTTTTACTCCATTGTAAATTTGAATAATGCTGACCTTTTTCTTCGTCTATTTTTTTAACAACATATTCTTTGTTCTCAGAAAGCCCGTGCCATGCTTCACAAACTAATCGCATAGTAGTTACCGATTTATTAATGAAAACAGTCATTGTTCCATCCGAATTATGATATTGTCTGATTAATTCATTATTTAAATAAATCTCTGTTCCATCTTCATTTACTTTTAAACCTTCAATAAGCGGATGAAAGCGAAACTCTTTATGCTGCATTTGCTCGTTTATTTGCAATTACTAATCTTTTTACTCTTCGAATATCCCCATCACAATCTTTTGAAATAGCTGATATTGCACGTTCATCTGTTACCCCATTTATTTCACAAACTGATTTCACATCTGCATAACTGGTTGGGTCTAATTCAATAAATCGTAAACCAATTCTCGAATAGATTTCACGATAACCTTTCTTTTGAGCAGTAACCCCACGTTTAATTCGGGTTTCTAAAAAGCGTGTTGCCATCAACATGATTCCTGCGTGATCTTCCAGTTCGTTGTAAAGTGTAATAAAGAACAATAGAACTTTGTCTTGAAGTTTATCAGCTTCATCAAGAATGATTAACGGCTTATCAATTGACTTAAGAGTTGTAACAACTTTCAACATCATTTCAGGCATCGTCATGCCGTCTGATTCTTTTCCCATTTTTGAAAGCAATTCTTTCAAAAACCATTTCTTATCCCAATATTCGTTACAGCTCAATCGAAAAACATTCGCATTATCAGCTTCATAATACTTTGCTGTTTCAGTTTTACCACTACCTGCATTAGCAGTAACTGCCATTACCAACGATAATCCTTGCGCATCAGAAAACAAACGCATCAATTCTTTCGAATTATTTGTTTCTGCAAATTTCCAATCATTAGCTCCAATACCTAAAAATGCAGATACACGTCGCCACATTTCATCAGCTATATTCTCCCAATTATGATTTCTCATTTGTGAAAGTGTTGCTGCTGATACTGATTGCATTTCGGCAGCAACTTTATTTTGAGAGCCTTTCTGAGCGATGTAACGCTCTAAATTTTCTACTACTACAAATTTGTCTTGTTGTGTCATTTTAATATCTTTTAATTATTCTTTAAATAGTGTTTAAACATTGATTAAATAAAGCTTTACCACTTTCTGTGATACTCATCTATATCAGCTTGCATTTGTTCCTCTTTCGGAAGGTGTCCTTTGAATTTCATTGCTGTTTCTTGATCTTCTATCATTGTTTCAACTGTTACACCTGCACGCTTCATAATTGCTTCAGCTTCGGCTAAATCTCGTTTGAATTCATCTTCACGTACTGCAATATCTTTCAGCATCTGATCACGAGAATGTTCTTTCATCAATACAGGTATTTGTTGATAAGTGCGTTTCTTCTCAGCATACGCCACAAATACTTTTTCATTTTTTGCATTCAGTTTGTAAAGCGCGATATACTGATCTAATTGTTCAGGATCATAGCGAACGATTAACTGTTCACCTACATAATTTCTTCGGAACTCCATATCGATTTGACCATTCTCATCATATACTTCAAATAAATAATCTTTACCCTCAACCGTCATTGGCATACCATGTCCATAGTATTTTTTAGGTTTAGATTCATCTAGCCAGAATAAACTCATTTGATCCATGTAGTCTAACTCGCTTCTAAATGGAGCTTCCTCCGCGTATAGATCATTTCTACAAATCGTCATATCACGTCTTGATTTTGAATTCCATTGAATAACCGCTAACTCAAACCATTGCCACAACTCTTCTTTTGTTGGTAATGCACCTTTAAACTCGATTAAGAAATCAGTATTTGGTTTATTATCCTCTTTACGAACTTTAATCGATTGTTTGTCAGAGAACCACATCTTACCAATTACTTGTTGTTGTAGGCGGTTAAAAATCTGCTCAGCAGGCGATCCTGTTTTACGACCAACCATGTGTGGGTAATGCGTTCCTTTTTCAGGCATCAAACGATCATATAAATCTTGCATTTTAGCCGATTTATGCCCTGATTGATTATCATACGTCAATAAATACGGTCGAGCGCCTGCAACGTTAACAGCTTGCTTAATTGCTCTAAAGTGTGCTGCATGATTTTCTGTGAAAGCGATATCCCAACCAATAATTTTCTCTGAGTAAACATCAAACACAACATCAATTTTCATAGAAGCCGCCATTTTCTGTTTGTTATCCTCGTAATGCACCCAATCCAGCTTAGTACCATCAATCGACCACCAAGAATTCGGGAAGAAATCAGAACGATCTCTGGAAAGAGAATGCCCATACTTTTTCATGTAAGCATCTTTTCCATGACGTGCTGCATACCATTTGCGCATTTGCTCAGGTTTATTTAACCAAGTCAAAATTGTTTTCTCGGCTATCGACTTCCATCCATTTTTCTCACGAACTTCATTATACACATCCATCACTTCAGGTACCGTATATTTAATCGGTAAACAATACTGAGCCAATAAAAAGTCTGCAATATCTCCTGTGATCTTAACCGTATTCGTGTTTAGGAACTTCCCTGAGACATTCGCCTCATAACCATCGTTTAAATACTTCTTAAAGGCTCTTTTAAACGACAATTCATTCTTGTATCTCGTATGCAACCATGTTGTTGGTAAATTTTGAATTGCTTCTAACATTTTAGACCACATTTTAGTTTTACCTCCAAACTTGCGTTGCACAACCACATTAGTGGCAACATGATTAACTGCATTGAAGATTGTTGCTTGATGCGTGTATTCCTTTTGCTTCTCTTCAGGTAGATTTGATCCATCTTCCAACAAATAAGATTTGTAGAATTTTTCTGCTTCTAAATCGTACTCGATATAATCTGCTAACACTACATATCTTACTTGTTCGTATGGATCACCAGCTAAAGCTTTAATCTTCGTTTTAAAACGATCAGGAATACTTTCGTAAGCAACCAATGCACGACGTCCGTTACCACCAACAGATATTTTTTTGATCTTACCAGTAGAACACATTTTTTTATAATTGCCTTCACTGATAATCTCATTTTCCCATAACCATTTACTGGCTACACATAAAATATTTTGTTGGTATTCGAACATATTACTCTTCGTTGATTGATTTGATTATTTCTTTTAGATTATCTTCAATTGCTATAAATTGAGATTGATAAAATATTGTCATAACTATATTCTTTTAAGATTATTTTTTAGCTCTAACACAGAAGCTTCTGCTTCTTTTAACATTTTTTTGTAATCTTTTTTAATACTATCCGAAGTCTCTGATTTTCTGTCACCATCTAAACTCATGGTTATAAAACGCTTTGAAACTCCGTACTTTTCAATTAATCTTTCAACTACTAAAGCATTGTAGTTGTTTTTTTTCTTTGTAGGTTTGCCTATCGTTTTCATTGTTCCAACATTTTGAACAAAGATAATGACAAAATTTTATCATTAACAAATTATATGGACAAAATTTTAGCACCAATAAAACAAAGAATTATACAATTAATTGAATTAAAAGAACTTGAAAAGAATAAATTCTATAAAGAATTAGGAGTTTCAGGCTCTAATTTCAGAAGCCAAAGTTTATTTAGTGAAGTTGGAGGCGAAGTTATTGCTAAAATTTTAGCAAAATTTCCTGATATCAATGCCGAATGGTTGATAACTGGAAATGGCTCTATGTATAATATTGATAACAATTTCTCTAACCTACCTATTGACAATAATGTTAATGAAATAAATACCAGTTATATAGCTGACAATATAGGAGACGAAGTGAAATTATTTGATGCAAGTCAAGAACCAGAAATATTTACGAATAGTCATGGAAATAAATTTCATGTTTACCCAGATGGAACTATCAGAATTGAAGTTTTAAAAATCCCATTCCCTGCATACGCCAGTTATGTAGAAAGTTATTTTGATGAAGTAAAATTAAAAGAAGACTTTTCAACTATCACTTTTAAAGTAGATCATATTGGACGAGGTTATTATTTAGGCTTTGAATCTACAGGCGACAGTATGTGGAATAATGGAGGATATGACACTCCTTCTGGAGCTGATATACTTGGACGTGAAATAGATCGCCAACTTTGGATTGACGGATTTAGAAAAACCACTTACGGATTTATAATTGTGTCAAAACAAGGAATTTGGCACAAAGACATTAAAGAAATTACAAATGATGGAAAATTAGTTTTAACATCAAGAAATCCAGAATGTAAACCATTCAAATACCCTGTAGATGATATAAAACAAATATTTCATGTTATAAAACGCTCTTTTTAATGTAAAAAACTGAATTTCAATACATTATAATAATACAAAACCTTATTGTTATAGGATTATCCCTATGCTAATAAGGTTTTTTTATGCTATAATGCTAAAATTTTAGCGTTATAGCATTTTTAATAATAATATTTCATCATTATTTAGTAACCCCAAAAGTAACCCCAACCGTAACTGCAAAAACTATTTTTGTATCGTTTATCAATATTTCAATTTCAAAGATATTTTATACAAAAAAGCCTTTTAAACAGATATCTAAAAGGCTTTAACTATTTCATAATACCGCTATAATAGTAGTTTCAAGCAGTATTTATTGTTATTATGTAATTAGATTACGCTAATTGGTATTTAAAGGATTTAAAAAGGGTAATTTAATGGTAGTTAAATGTAGTTAATTATACTTTTCGTTAGAAGTTGCAGAACAGGGCTTTTTTGCTTCAATCCCTTTGTTTATCGGGTTTTCTAGGCTTTTTTTATTATTATTTATTTATACTTTTCGTTCTATCCCCCTTAATATCATCAAAGTTGTTGGAAAACAAATGGAAATCAACAAAAAAGTTGTAATAAAATAATCATTTATCAATCCATCATAAAAAAATCCTTCGCTCATACAAGTGAAGGATTTTTTAATTTAGTAAATGGAAAAAATTATTAGTCATTATTGATATTTTTCTTAAAAAATGTGCTTCCATATAGAAACATGATTAATAAAAAAGGGATACCAAGCGTGACTGATAATAAAATAAATGTTTTTAACATACTAATAAGAAATATTTTAGTTTCTAATACTTTTATCAATTTACAATTAATAATTTTATATTATTCACAATAAAACATCTTTTTTTATTTATTAACACTATTTTTATCAACTTGATAATTAAAAGCTTTTCATTAATATAAATTCATAAAAAAAGTCGCTTAAAATTAAGCGACTCATATATAGAAAATTCTATTTCAAATTATTGGTTCCCCTTTGCGTAATCAGCTAAGAATTGTGCTAATCCAGAATCTGTTAATGGGTGTTTTAACAATCCTAAGATTGATGATAAAGGTCCTGTCATAACATCAGCACCAATTTTTGCACAGTTTACAATATGCATTGTATTACGAACTGAAGCGGCTAAAATTTGAGTTTCGTACAAATAGTTATCATAAACCAAACGAATTTCTTCGATTAAGTTTAAACCATCTGTCGAAATATCGTCTAAACGTCCGATAAATGGAGAAACGTAAGTTGCACCAGCTTTTGCAGCTAATAATGCTTGCCCTACAGAGAAAACTAAAGTTACGTTAGTTCTAATTCCTTTTGTAGAAAAGTATTTACACGCTTTTACACCATCTTTCGTCATAGGAATTTTAACTACGATTTGAGGATTTAATGCTGCTAAAGCTTCACCTTCTTTTACCATTCCTTCGAAATCAGTAGAAATTACCTCAGCAGAAACATCTCCGTCAACTAATTCGCAAATTGCTTTGTAGTGATTCAAAATATTTTCTTGACCTGTAATTCCTTCTTTTGCCATTAAAGATGGATTTGTTGTTACACCATCTAAAACTCCTAAATCTTGGGCTTCTTTAATGTCAGCTAAGTTAGCTGTATCGATAAAAAATTTCATTGTTTGTTTGTATTTCGTTCAGGCAAAATTAAGGATTAAATTATAGAAAACCATTTAATCTTAAAGATTCGATCAAAAATATTTTAAACCGCTGTATATCCTCCATCAACAAGGTAATAACCGCCTGTCATAAAGGATGCTTTGTCCGAACTTAAGAATAAAACTAACTCCGCAACTTCTTCTGGCTGCCCCAAACGACCCATTGGATGTTTTGTAACAAGCAATTCTAAATGATCTGCACTCAAATTATTCGACAACAAAGGTGTCATAATATAACCTGGTCCAACTGCATTGCAACGAATATTTTTTGGTCCATATTCAGCTCCAATATTTTTCGTCAAACCTACAACTCCATGCTTTGCAGAAGTATAAGCCGAACTCATTGGTGCCGCAACTGTCCCGTGAATAGAAGCCATATTGACAATAGAACCTCCTCCATTCTTTTCCATTGCTTGCAATTGATATTTACATCCGTAAAAAACACCATTAAAATTGATATCGATTACTTTTTTCCAACCATCTAACGGATAATTTTCTGTTAACTCAGCAGGCCCTCCAATTCCAGCATTGTTACAAGCAATATCAAGTTTTCCATAAACTTCAAGCGTTTTATTTACCAATGCCTCATTATCTTCTGGCGAAGAAGTATCAGCTCTGAAAAATATCGCTTCTCCTCCATTCTTTTTGATGATTTCCACCACTTCATTTCCGCCTTCTTCATTAATATCCGAAACCACAACTTTAGCACCCTCTTTCGCATATAATTCAGCAATTGCTTTTCCAATTCCTGAACTCGCTCCTGTTACAATTGCAACTTTATCTTTTAAACTTGACATAATTTTATGATTTTAATTTGAATAAAGTTACTCATTTATAATCGGATAAATAAATCATTTAGTATAAATAACATTATTTTAAATCATTCAATTTTAACAAATATTCTTTATTAATTTTTGTATCGATTATATATAGGTTAAAAACAATTCTAATTTTTTATATTTGATACAAATAACTTTTTAAATGAAAAATTTAGTAGCTGCTATTCTTTTATGTAGTTTTTCTACGATAAATGCACAAGAAACAAGTGATTATAAATACATCAATATTCCAGAAAAGTTTTCGGGTTTTGATAAAGATGAATATCAATTAAGTAATCGATTAAGATATATTTTAACGCAGAAAAAATACGAAGTTTTACCTTCTGATAAATCTACTTGGCCAGAAGACGTTGTTCTAAATCCTTGTTTAGCATTGAATGCGGATATTTTAAAAGTTAAAAGTTTTCTGAATAATAAATTAGAGGTAAGTTTTACAGATTGTTCTAATAAAAGTATTCAAAAATTTGAAGGAACATCTAAAATAAAAGAGTTTGACAAAGGTTACCAAGAAGCTATAAAATTAGCCTTAAATCCTTTAAAATCTCAAAATGCGAAAGCTTCTGTTCCAATGGTGAAATTAGAAAAAGCCCAAACAGAAACAACAACTGCATATATACCCGAACCAATAGGAACACAAGTTGCAACTACAAATTTGTTAACGGACGGAACAACTACGTATCAAATAATAGAACTGCATAATGGTGGATTTATGTTAATGTCGGAAAACGGAAATCAGGTTGTTGCAACATTTAAACCAACTCTAAAAAGTGGAATTTATAGAGTAATTGTTACCAAAGGAAATTCAAATTATTTTTCGGTTGGTTATATCAGTGGAAATACTATTTCGTACGAGGTTTCTGAAAATAATACTTGGAAAGAAATTAAATTATCTGCTAAATAATCTACTATGAAAACTATTTTATCAAGTATATTTATTATTGCTTTATCATCACTTCAAGCACAAAATGTAACAGATTACAAATATGTTATCGTACCTCAACTCTTTAAAGATTTTGCGAAAGACGATTTTCAATTGAATACCGGACTAAAAACCGCTTTGAGAAAAAAAGATTATGAAGTAGTCAATGAAAATTCTATTCCGTTAGATGTGCAAATCAATCCATGTTTAGCTACAAAAGCTAACATTGAGGAAGTAAAAGTGATGTTTAGAAATAAATTAAAAGTGACTTTTACTGATTGCAATAATGCTGTTGTTAGCTCTTATGAAGGTTCGTCAAAAGAAAAAGATTTTACAAAAGGTTATCAAGAAGCTTTAACACTTGCTATGAATCAGGTGGGAAAACAAAATGCGATAGATTTACCTGTAACTAAAACAGAAAATACAAAAATTCCAACCATTAAAGAAACAACTAATAAAATCGTTAATCAAGAATCAAATAAAACTGTAGAAAACAAAAACGTTTACAAATCGAACGGAAAAAATTACACGACAGCAAGTACAAATAACAACGAATTTGTATTAATCGATCAAGAAAATTCAAAAGTTATTGCACAATTTTATCCAGCTACTCAACAAAATGTTTTCCATGTCACAGTGATTTCTCAAAACGGAAATTATCAAACAATTGGTTATTTAAATGGAAATAATATCATCATCGAATATAAAACAGGTGATAAATCTTGGTCAACTACAACTTATTCAAAGTAAGTTTTTATAGTACATTTGCACCTTAAATTTTAGAAAATGCAAGCACCTATTGCGAAAAAAATAGAACAAAAATTAGAAAAACACGGAGATATCCGCATCGATAATTATTATTGGTTGAATGATCGTGAAAACTCTGAAGTTATCGATTATTTGAACCAAGAAAACGATTATACAAAAGCTGTTTTACAACCAACGGAAACATTACAAACAAAGCTTTTTGAGGAAATGAAAGCACGAATCAAAGAAGATGATTCGTCTGTTCCTTACAAATTGAATGGTTATTGGTATTTGACAGAATATCAAAAAGGGAAAGAATATCCGATTCACAAACGTCGAAAAGACAGTTTAGAGAATTCTGATGAGATTCTTTTTGATGTCAACACAATGGCAGAAGGTCATTCATATTATCAATTGGGCGGAATTTCGATGGCGCCAAATAATCAATTGGTTTCCTTTGGAGTTGACAATGTTTCGCGAAGAATTTATACGATTCAAATCAAAGATTTAACAACTGGAGAAATTCTTTCTGATAAAATAGAAAACACAACTGGAGGTTCTGTTTGGGCCGCTGATAATCAGACTTTGTTTTATACAAGAAAAGATGAAACCTTGCGTGCTTATCAAATTTGGAAACACAAATTAGGGACAAAACAAGAAGATGATGTCTTAGTTTTTGAAGAAACTGATGATACGTTCAATGCATTTGTTTACAAATCAAAATCAAGAGATTACATTATTATTGGATCTTCAAGTACTGTTTCAGATGAGTTTAGATATATTCCTTCTAATCAACCAGATGCAGCGTTTAAAATCTTTCAAGAAAGGGAACGTGATTTAGAATATTCAATCGAACATTTTGGTGATTCATTTTATATTCAAACCAATAAAGATGATGCGTTTAACTTCAAATTAATGAAAACTTCTGTCGAAAAAACAGAACAAGAAAATTGGATTGATGTGATTCCTCATCGTGAAGAAACATTGATTGAAGGTTTCGAAATTTTCAAAAATTATTTGGTTATCGAAGAGCGCACAAATGGTTTATTGCAGATGAATATCAAAGCGTGGGATAATTCAACGGATTATTATTTACCATTTAACGAAGAAACTTATACAGCAAATGTTGGCACAAATCCAGATTTTGATACTGACATTTTACGTTACGGATATACATCATTGACAACTCCTTCTTCTGTGATTGATTTTAACATGAATGATAAAACATTCGAAATCAAAAAGGAGCAAGTTGTTATAGGTGATTTTGATAAAGAAAATTATATTTCTGAACGTATTTGGGCAAAAGCGCGCGATGGAGAAATGATTCCAATCTCATTAGTTCGTCGAAAAGATACGCCTCTTTCTGCCAATACTCCTCTTCTACTTTACGCTTATGGTTCTTATGGTTACACTATCGAGCCTTATTTTAGTTCGGTTCGATTAAGTCTTTTGGACAGAGGCTTTATTTATGCAATTGCGCATATTCGTGGTGGTCAATATCTTGGTCGCGAATGGTACGAAGATGGAAAAATGTTAGAAAAGAAAAATACATTTTTCGATTATATTGATGCAGCAAAATATTTGATTCAACAAAATTACACGTCATCACAACATTTGTATGCGATGGGAGGTTCTGCTGGTGGATTGCTGATGGGAGCTGTGATTAATTATGAGCCTACATTATTCAATGGAGTAATTGCGCAAGTTCCTTTTGTGGATGTTGTAACAACAATGTTAGACGATTCTATTCCATTGACAACAGGGGAATATGATGAATGGGGAAATCCAAACGAAAAAGAATATTACGATTACATGAAATCGTATTCGCCTTACGATAATGTGAAAGCGAAAGCTTATCCAAACCTTTATGTTTCGACAGGTTTACACGATTCTCAAGTACAATATTGGGAACCTGCAAAATGGGTAGCAAAGTTGAGAGATTTAAAAACAGATGATAACATTCTACTTTTAGATACGAATATGGATACAGGACACGGTGGTGCTTCTGGTCGATTCGAATCGTTGAAAGAAGATGCAAAAGAAGATGCTTTCTTATTTATGTTAGAAGGGATTACAGAATAAATTTCAAACCAAAAAGTCAACAAATTTGTTGGCTTTTTGTATTTTTAACCAAACCTACTCTATGACCTTTATTTTCTTAATTTTTGGATTAGCGATTGCTGGATTTCAAACACTTATTTTCAAAGAAATTTGGCAAATAAACCTTCGCCCGAAATGGATTTTGTTCCTTATAATTCCTCTATTAATAACTATTACAGATTATTTTTGCGACGATCAAATCACAGCTTTTGTATTTTTTGGAGCAATAGCTTCAATATTTTTTATTGCAGTTACTGGTATAATTTTTCATTATTCTACCAATTTTAATGAAGAATCAAATAGTTTCAGAGATAAAAAAAGTTATAGCGAAATTTTTCAAGATTATAATCAGCCTTTTTACCTAAATCCTGTTTGGGGAATTGTTTATCAACTCTATGTCGTTGTGATGATTGGAATTTATATTTTTGTTCCAAATGAAGTTTATAAATCTGATTTAAATTATAAATTGATTGAACAAGATTTAGTTTTACAATTGTTATCACTTTTTATTTTTACTGGATTTTCCATTATTGTTTTGTTGTACAATTATTTAGACGGAAACAAAAACTATATTCCTTCCATTTTCACCGGAAAAAGATTAGTTGCAACACCAAAAGAAAGCAGAATTAATAAGGCAATTACGATAAGTATTACGCTAATTTCATTCATTATTTTCTGTAAATTTTGTTACGATAAAGGAATTTATTTCAGCTTAAAATCAATCTTTCATTCATTTGATTCATCATCATTTTTATCGATAAATACAGGAATAATTGCATTTATCATTTTCAATTCCATTATCCTGATAATTAATCCATCACAAGTTGCAAAACGAAATATGATTCGCATTGCAACACTTATTCAATCTGCTTTTTTCAGTATTTTTTTATCAGCCGCAATTGCAGTCCCTTTTATGATTTTGGAAGATCAATTGGCTTACTTCAATATGAGTTCGGAGATTCTTTTATTTTTAGGATTTAATATTGTTTTATTAGTAAACGAAATTTCACTTTTTGTAAAATACAAAAAAGGTATAATCGATTAAGGTGAAGTTACTTTTCCTGGTGCATAATATTTCTCTTTTTCAATAAATTCTCCATTCGGCGAATATTTATAAAGATATTTTTCGCCATCAATATTCTTAATAATTTCTTTTCTTATAAATTTATCATGCTCATAAACAAGCTTTACCTCTTCCTTATCCTTCGTTTCATATTGTTTAGACATTAGTTTTCCTTTATAATAATTCTCAACATAAAAAACACCTTCTTTCGTATATTGTTTTGTTCCTAAAGTCCCATCTTCATTATATTTTTCATAACTTTTACCATGAACTTCCATTTTATTTCCATTTTCATAGTATCTCGTATTTATTCCTAAAATTGAATTCTCCACAGAAGCTAAACCTCCACTTTTATAATACGATTTTGTAATTCCTTTTTTATAATGCGCTTGACGATTCAAAGACACAAAACCTTCTTTGGTAAGTCTATTTTGATCATTATAACTCTTGAAATTTAATTTATTATTTTCTCTAAATGCATCAGTTTCTAATAAATCATTATGATATATTTTTAATGTTATAATTTTAGAATTCTGAATCTTGTACTCTTTTCTATAACTTTCTCCTTCATACAAAACAATATCTCCATTGATTAATTCATTTTTTATTTCAAATTTTCCTTTCTGAGAAGAATTTTCAAGAATATAAAATCCATCTTTAAGCGTTTTTCTTTGGTGAGATTCAAGGTCTTTTACGTAAACATTCTCAAAAAAATCTTTTGAATTTCCAATAGAAAGTTCAATATTATTGATTTTTTCTTGCCCAAAAATCGATGATGAAACCATCAACAAGATTAATAAAATTAGATTTCTTGACTTCATAGGTTTTTGATTTTTATTTTCAATATTATCTCAATGTCAAACTATTCATTCTAACATTTGCTAAATCTTCAACTTTATATAGTTTTCGAATAAAAGCTTCTCTATTTGATTTAATATCATAAAAATCTCTTGGAAAATATTTTTCACGTTGCTCTTCATTATCAATATTGAATTTTTCAGGTAAATTATAAGGAATATTAACTGAAACTGTTTTTACATTTGCTAGATATTTAGTGATATAAAGATCTCTAAATTGATAAATTCCTAACCATTTTTCTTTTATTTTATAAGCAATATCAAATTGATATTTGTATTGATAGAATTCTTTCTTTTTCTTATTGAATCCTAAATATAAAATTGGATATTCTACAGATAAAAAATCTGGTTTACCATAATGATCAAATGAAACAAATTCTATTATATCTTTTTTAATATCATTATTCAACCATTTTATCACTTTTACTTTCGTTACATACATTTCATCCATTAAAATTGGAGCTTTATCAATTAATTGATAATCATTTTTAGTATCTCCTATTTGTAAAGAATAATTGGTTATTTTATCTTTCAAGTCATAATGTTCTTTGTAATCTACTTTATTTGATTCTATTACTTTTCCTATAAAAGCATAAATTGAATCCTTTTTTTGAGAAAAAAGAAGAATTGGAAGTATATAAATAACTAAACTAAAAATCGTCTTCATAAATCATTAGATTTTACCTAAATTTACAACAAAGCTTTGTAATTTCTGGAAACTATTTTAAAATGAAATTTAAACTTACACCAATATTAATTGTGTTGAGTATTTTAGAACTCTTCCTTTTATTTATGTCTATAAACTATCTTTTTATTGATAATAATGGAGGAAATGCTTTGGGTGGAACAATCGCTTTTTTTGTATTAATTATTTTCTTTTTTATTTTATTAATTGAACAACTTATTATAATAAGTATAAAAATTCCGATAAAATTTATTTGGATCATTGAATCTATAGTCCTATTGATTTCAATTATTTATGTTTATTATAATGGGATATCTATTGGATAATATAAAAAAGATATAAACTCATTAAATATTAAAACCAAAAATCACTCAATTTCTTTGCTATAAAAGCATAAAATTATTTACAATTAAAAAATAATTAACTTATGAAGTTTTAAGTTTAAACATAAAATCACAGATTTTGCCTAAATTTACAACAAAGCTTTGTAATTTGACACCAAAAGAAATTCTTTTTAAGTATTGGAATTATCCTTCTTTCAAAACGCCGCAAGAGGAAATCATCTCAAGTGTTTTGGAAGGTAAAGATACGTTGGCTATTTTGCCGACTGGTGGCGGAAAATCTATCTGTTATCAAGTTCCAGCAATTATTTTTGAAGGATTAACATTGGTCATTTCGCCGCTTATTGCGTTAATGAAAGATCAAGTTCAAAATTTACAATCCAAAGGAATTTCGACGGCATATATCACCAATGAAATTGACCAAAATACGATTGGAAAAATTTTGGACGATTGTCAAAACAATAAAATCAAATTATTATATGTTTCACCAGAGCGTTTGCAAAGTAGAATTTTTGTCGAGCGATTGAAACAAATCAATATTAGTTTGCTTGCAGTTGACGAAGCACATTGTGTTTCTGAATGGGGACACGATTTTCGACCTGCATATCATCGAATTTCGAGGTTAAAAACTATTCTTCCTAAAGTTCCAATCCTAGCATTGACAGCAACGGCAACAGAAAAAATTCAGCAAGAAATTGTAGAAAAATTAGAGTTAGATCAACCAGAAATATTTAAATCTTCTTTAAAAAGGGAAAATCTTTCGTACAATGTTTTTCTTTCTGCTGACAAGAAAAATGATTTGATTTATTATTTAAAAAAACATCCTGGTTCGAGTATTATTTTTGTTCGAAATCGAAAATTAACCTACGAAATTGCAAGTTTTTTAAGTCAAAATGGTTTTGATGCCGATTTTTTTCACGCCAAATTAACGAAAGACGAAAAAGAACAAAAACAGCGAGATTGGATGTTGAGTAATTCTAGAATTATGGTTTCGACAAATGCGTTTGGAATGGGAATTGACAAACCAAATGTTCGTACCGTTTTTCATATCGATTTACCGCAAGGAATTGAAGCGTATTACCAAGAAGTTGGACGCGCTGGGCGTGATGAACAGGAATCGCATGGAATTTATTTATACAATCCTGATGATCGAATTCAGGCAGAAAATATTTTCAAAGCGAATTTACCTTCGCAACAAGATTTTATCAAAATTGGGAATTGTTTGTTTAGTCAATTACAATTGGCGGAAGGCGAATTAACGGAAATGAATTATCAGTTGGATCTTCCAAAATTTGCAGAAAAATTTGGTTTAAATCTTAAAATGGTTCTTCAATTTTTAGAATTTCTCAATACGAAAGAAATCATTCAGCAAAAAAATTATTCTCAAAATAGTAGTATTCAAATTTTAGCGTCACCACATTCGATTAACTTGAATGAAAACCGAATTTTTGATTATTTACAACGACATTATCCTGGAATTTATACTTATAATAGAGAAATTTCGGAAAGTAAAATGGCGTTTGAGTTACACATGAGTATTGGCGACATTAGAAATAGCTTACACGAATATGCAAAAAATGGTTCGATTGATTATTCAGATCGATTTTTAGCGCGATTTAGATTTCTTGTTCCACGCGATTCGAATGCGTTTAAAAATAAATTATGGAAAGATTTCGAATCAATTCAAGTGAATAATTGGAAACGTTTGCAAGCAATGGCTTATTATGCCGAACAAAATACTATTTGTAGAGAACGTTTGTTATTTGGTTATTTTAATCAAAAATCTGATCAAAATTGTGGTAAATGTGATGTTTGTCAATCCAAAAAACAAAATGAAAGCTTTAATTCATCTGATTTGATTGAATATTTGAAAGAAGGTACAAAAACGCAAGCCGAAATCCTTTCAAAATTCATAAATTCGCCAAAAGATAAAATCGTCGAAGAATTGCAATATTTGATAGACGAAATACGAGTTCAACCAATTGGATTCGATTCTTATAAACTAATAGAATAAAAATGCGAGTAGTCTTTATGGGTACGCCCGAATTTGCGGCGACATCTTTGAATGAAATCAATACAAATAGTCATCACGAAATAGTTGGAGTTGTTACTGTTCCAGATAAACCGTCTGGTAGAGGACAAAAAATGAATATTTCTGATGTCAAAAAATATGCAGTTGAACATAATTTGCCTTTGGCACAACCAGAAAAATTACGCGACGAAGCTTTTATCGAAACATTAAAAAGCTGGAATGCTGATGTTTTTGTTGTTGTAGCTTTTCGTATGTTGCCACAAGTTGTTTGGTCAATTCCTTCGAAAGGAACTTTTAACCTTCATGGTTCACTTCTTCCGCAATATCGTGGTGCCGCACCTATCAATTGGGCTGTGATGAATGGCGATCAGGAAACTGGAGTAACAACTTTTTTGATTGATGAAAAAATTGATACTGGAAATATCTTAATTTCTGATAAAGTAGAAATTGGAGAAAATGATAATGTTGGAAAAATTCATGATGAATTGATGCATATCGGTGCAAAATTAGTTGTGAAAACGTTGGATGGTTTAGAAAATGATTCATTAAAACCGCATCCACAAGACGAAACAACAGAATTGAAACATGCTCCAAAAATCTTTAAAGAAGATTGTAAAATAGATTGGAACGATTCTATCAATGCTATTCACAACAAAATTAGAGGACTTTCTCCTTATCCATGTGCGTGGACAACTTTTGGAAATGGCGAAAATTACAAATCGTTAAAAATATATGCTGGTCTAAAAACGGATATTGTTGTAGATGGAGAAGATTATCAATTAATTTTACAAAAAAATAACCTTTATATCAATCTACCTCAAGGAGTTTACGAAATTTTAGAACTTCAACCCGAAGGAAAGCGCCGTATGACAGCCAAAGATTTTATCAATGGACATCAAAACGAGGATACCTTATTCGTAAAATAAGTACTTATTTACTGATTTTTGACACCGATTTCATAAAATTTTGCATTTTTATTGAAATTTATTGCGTTGAAACTTGCACAAATAAAGGGAAAGAGTATATTTGTGTATAAATTAATTTAAAAAGTTACAACTATGAACAAATCAGAACTTATCGATGCAATTGCAGCTGACGCTGGAATTTCTAAAGAAGCTGCTAAAAAAGCCTTAAACTCATTTACAGAAAATGTAACTAAAGCTTTAGCAAAAGGAGACAAAGTTGCTTTAGTAGGATTCGGTACTTTCTCAACATCTGAGAGAGCTGCAAGAACAGGTATCAACCCACAAACTAAAAAAGAAATTAAAATTGCTGCTAAAACAGTAGCTAAATTTAAAGCTGGATCTGAATTATCAGGAGCAGTTGATACAAAAAAGAAAAAATAATATTTCTGATACAATAAAAAATCCACTCGTTTGAGTGGATTTTTTTATGCCTTGAAATTTAATTAATTCCTCAAAAAAAATCCTTCAAGAATACTTGAAGGATTTTTACATTTTATCTAATATTGATTTAATTATCTTCTGTTAAATCTGTTTTGTACGTTTCTGGAATTGTAAAGTAATTCACTAAAATCGCAATAAAGATTAATATCAATGGATAAGCTAATCCGATATAAGGCGACATAGCAGCCGAAACGATAATCGTACTTTTAATTAATTCTGTGACAAAAGTCGTTGCTCCACCAATAAATCCATTCCCCATATTTTGCGCAAATCCCATACTTGTGTAACGAATTTTAGTTGGGAAAATTTCTAACATAAATGCGCCAAGTGGTCCATAAGTTGCTGCTCCTGCAATTGAAGTAATTAAACTTACAACTACAATTCCGAAAACTGCTAAATTCGAAATATCATGAACTTCTTTCAATCCTTCTGGATTTCCTAATTTCATGTACAAGAAAAATGATAATGGAATTAAGATAAAACTACAAATCATTCCTCCTAACATAACAGGTTTACGCCCGATTTTATCACTTAATGCTCCAAACCATTGATAGAAAAATGAACTAAATAATGTAGAACATAAAACAACAATTAAAACTGTTTCGTAAGGTAAATTAACCGCTCTTTGTAAAAAGAAAAGAGTTACGAATAACGTTGTTTGCATAATTGTACTTTGCGCAGCATTTCCTCCAAAAATTGCTTTCAACATCAATTTTACATTTCCTGGCGTTGTAAAAGCATCTTTAATTGGTGTTTTAGATGTTTTTCCTTCTTTTTTTAATTGTTCGAAAATTGGACTTTCGTGTAAACGTTGACGAATAAAGTAACTCAAAATCACTAATATTCCACTAAATAAAAATGGAATTCTCCATCCGAAACTTGCAAAAGCCTCTTCTGATAAAAATGATTGTGTTAAGAAAACAACTGATAAACATAATAATAATCCAATTGGAACAGTTGCTTGAATAAATCCTGTATAAAATCCTCGCTTCTCTGCTGGCGCATGTTCTGCGACATAAATTACCGCACCTGCATATTCTCCACTAATTGCAAGTCCTTGCATAATGCGGCAAAACAATAATAAAACAGGAGCAAACCAACCTACACTATCAAAAGTTGGAATACAACCAATCAAGAATGTTGCTGCTCCCATCATAATTAAAGAAACTAAGAATGAATATTTTCTACCAATACGATCCCCAATACTTCCAAAAATTAATGATCCAATCGGACGGAACATAAATGATGAAACCACTACGGCAAGTGTTTCTAAGAAATGTGACGAACCATCGTTAGGAAATAATTGTGTCGATAATACACTAGCCAAGATGATTGCCAAGAACATATCGTACCATTCGATTAAGGTTCCGACAGATGATGCTAAAATAATTTGGAAAATATTATCCTTCTTCGCTACTGTTTGCGAAGTATCTAAAGTATTTGTACTCATGTTTTTTTTGTGATATTAGAAGTTAAATAATGTTGTAAGTTGAAATCTATTGTTATTTGCTAAATATTTGTTTTCGGTTCCCGTACCTTTTATCGTCGCATCTGCCCATTGCGCTGTACTACGATCATATTCGAATCTAAATTTTAAGGCTTTGCTTAAGGTAAGATCTAAACGAGGAACTACTTTGTACAAATAATTTACAGTACGTGTACCTGGAGTTGCAGAAATTGCGCCCCAATTTGTCGTTACACCATAAGATGTTGATGCAATTGCTCCTTCTACTGGATCTTTGACACCGTTATTTCTAACATAACCTGCAAATAATCCGAACGAAAATTTACCTGTTGAGTTTTGTTGCAAATCAATCCACATACTATGTGTATTCATCGGTTTGTATGTTTCAACAGCTGTCGGACTTGTTTGATAACCTACAATTCCACCTAGTTGTACAAAAGACGACGCATCTTGCATCAAATATCCAGCAACAGTTACTTGTAAAGGTTTTGTATTTAACTTTGAATAAGCCATAAACGAAACATTTTCAACTCGTTCACTAGACTTAACGGGAGGATTTCCTGAAGATAATTTTGGTTTAAGATTCTCATATTGAGCACCAATTCCCGCAGTAAAAACTTGTGATTTATATTGAAATTGAAGATGAGCCGCTGGCATTCCACTATTTCGGAAAGGCTCTGTATTTGGAGTAAAATCTCGTTGAGAATGTAAAGCAGCAATAACTTTAAATTTGTCCGTGAATTTATGCGTTAAACGAACTTGAGGATTACGATTCAAAGCATAAACAGGCGCACCAGTTCCATAATTTGCAACGTTTGGTAAAGCTTCTAACACAACGAAAGGATGCCAATATTGTCCAATCCCTAATTGCGTTTTCTCCCAATCCAACATCACATATGCGTGACGCAAACGAAACTCGTTGATTCCTCCTTCTGTTGCTCCAAAAAATTCTCCTTCTAAAATACCAGAAGTTTTAGCCCCAAGTAATTCTGGACCTTTCAAATTAACGCCAGCTCTCGAAACAATCGACAACATGTGAAATTTAGAAGCTGCATTGATATCAGCACCGTTTACATCCGATAAACGATCTTTTGGATAAAGCGGCACTAAAGCCTCTCCTGCTCCAATCATTTGACGCGTATCCATAAAAATATCATTCCTGATAAATCCATAAAACTGCACATCAACTTTGTCCTTGTTTTCTTTTGGTTGTATTAATTCTAATTTTTCTACAACCACACTATCTGTCGTTTTCTGTTGAGCAGAGACATAGCTATAGCTGCAAAATATAGCTAGACAAGCCAATTTTGTTAAATTTTTACTCATTTTTTTGTGATAATTTGAACGACTAAAATAATCAAAAGAAAAAAACTAACAAATGTTCGTTAATCATTTTTTGATAAATTTTTAAAGCTTTATTAAATTCATCAAAATTTTAAATAATTTTTGAGAAATAGATATTTTGAAATAAGTTTTGGAAAGAAATTTTGAGAATTTGACATTTTAATTAGTGTACGAAATACACTTTACTAGAATTCTTCGAGGCTTATTTTTCAAAAAAAATCGAGAGAAGAATAATTGTTTCAACAAATGAGGAGAAAGTTAGACTTCTCTCGTAGTTTTAGTTTTAAAAATGTATGCAAATTTATCGATTACAGAATTTTCTTCAGCATAATCAATAATAAGCTTATGTTAAATCATAAAAAAAAGAAGTTTTCTTAATTCTATTTATTATCCTCTACACTATTTTTAAAATTTATGTATAATTATTCAGTCAATATTATTAAATAAATTATATTTTTATCAAATTCGGATTACATAGTTCAAATAAAATTCAATCTTTACTAATTTTTTAAGATTTTTTTTAGAAAAAACTTAAATGTTGGGGCTATTTTTGCTTTGCAAATTACAGCTATGCAAACAAACATTGAAATACACTCATTAACTCATGTTGATTTGGAAGAATTATCAGCCTTATATAATCTTTCTTATCAAAATTATTACGTTTCTATCAACCTTTCGACTGAACAATTTCAGGGAAAATTAAAAATGGAAGATATCAATCTTGATTATTCTGTAGGTGCTAGTATTGATGGAAAATTAGTTGGTTTTTTACTTTATGGAATTAGAAATTATAACGATGTAAAAACAGCTTATATTGGTGGAACAGGCGTTTGTCCTGAACATCGTGGAAAAAAAATCACGCAACAAATGTTAGATTTTAGTTTTCCAAAATTGAAAGAACAACAAGTGAAAAATATATTTTTAGAGGTAAATACTAAAAATGATTTTGCAATTAACGCTTATGAAGCTTGTGGTTTTGAAAAAACAAGAACTTTAAATAGTTATAAAGGAATTCCTATTTTGGTCGTAAATCCATTACATGAAATTGTAGAATTTAGTGATTTGGATTTGATTACAAGTGAAAATTTTTGGGACATAAAACCTACTTGGAAAAATGATATTCAAAGTGTAAAAAATATCATCGAAGATTGTCAAATAAATGGAATTTATGAAGATGGAATTTTAGTTGCTTATAAAATTATCAACAAAAATAATACACGTATTTATCAATTTGGTGTTCATCACGATTATCGAAATCGTTATTTAGCTTCAATTCTTTTTAGCGATTTGAAGAACAAAGAAATTAAGATGATTAATGTTGACGAAAGAGAAATCTCTACAAATGATTTTATTCAATCAATGGGATTAGAATTGTACGACAAACAATACGAAATGAAAAAAGAATTATAAATCAAAAGCCTCTGTTTTAGAGGCTTTTTTTCATTTTATTATTTACTTCAACTCGAAGAAATCTCGTTTTCCTATTTTAATTTTAGTTTCGGTTTTTAATTCAAAATCATCAAAAGCATCCATTTTTTTTTCTCCATTAATTTGTACAGCGCCGCTTTCTATCAAACGTCTAATCGCATTTCTCGACAAATCTTTCTTTAATTGATGACAAACATCTAACAATGTAATTTTATCATTTTCAAAATTGAATGAATCAATTTCAATTATTTCAAAAACTCGATTATCATCATTTCTTTTCTGAAATTGATTATTAAAAAATTCTTCTGCTTGCTCAGCTTCTTTTTCAGAATGATATTGTGTAATAATATTTTTTGCAACTAATTTCTTAATTAACATTGGATTATCTGTTTTTAATCGTTGATTTAAGTTTAATTTTTCCCCAATAGAAAAATCAGTTGCTAAAGCAATGTATTCTTCTAATAAATCATCTGGAATAGACATCGTTTTCCCAAACATTTCATTTGGTTCGTCCGTCAAACCAATAATATTATTCAGCGATTTACTCATCTTTTCTTTTCCATCTGTTCCTCTCAAAAGTGGCATACACATCACAATCTGAGCAGCTTCTCCATTGGTTTCTTGCAATTGTCGTCCCATTGTACAATTAAATAATTGATCGGTTCCTCCCATTTCGATGTCAGCATTTATCTGAACAGAATCAAACGCTTGCAAAATCGGGTAAACTAATTCGTGCATTGCAATTGGCGTATTTTCTGTGAAACGTTTATTAAAATCATTGCGATGCATCAATTGCGCAACAGTAACTTTTGATAACAACTGAATAACATCCGAAAAAGGTAATTGATCTAACCAATCCGAATTAAATACAATTTCAGCCTTTTCTACATCAATAATCTTTGACAATTGGTTGATGTATGTTTCTGCATTGTTCTGAACTTGTTCTGCATTCAGCGGTTGACGACTTTTATTTTTCCCTGTCGGATCACCAATTTGAGCTGTAAAACTTCCAACCAAAATAACAATTTGATGTCCTAAATCTTGAAATTCTTTCAATTTCTTCAACACAACAGCATGACCAAGATGCAAATCGGGCGCTGTAGGATCAAAACCTAACTTGATTCGTAATGATCGATTTTCTTTTTCAGCTAATATTAATTTTTCTTCCAATCCATTTTCTGGTAAAAAAATAGCAACGTTTTCTTTTAATTTTTTTAGATTTTCCATGATTTTTTTAATAAAAAAAGCCCGAGCAAAACTGCTCGGGCTTGTAGATTTATGATTAAATTTTTACGTACAAAATTAATACGAAGTATACACATAGCCTACCCGAGCAAATATTGTACTATAATAAGTGCTAAAAAATGGTAAACGTAATATGTGTTGTAAAAACTTCATTTGTTGTGCAAAGTTAGTATTATTTTTTAGTTTAAGGATTTTCTTTCCAAATTTTATCCGAAGCCTCTAAATAAATAGGAAGTGCAACCGATCCATACCAATTATAAATCTCGATATCCAACAATTTGACTTCTATAGCAAGATCAGTTTGTAGAATTTTTTCCAATTCTTCTTTCGATTCAATATTCTAAAAAATAAAAATCCCGCAATAATTCTTCTCATTTTTGCCCATCGGACCAGCAACCACTAATTTTTCCTCTTTTACCAAACGATTAATATTATCTAAATGTCCTCTAAATTTTTCATTAATCATTTTTATATCAGTTGATGTATTAGAACCAGTTTTTAGAATAACAAAAAAAAAGGATTTCATTCCATAATCATCACCTTTCAACTCTTTTGCTAATGCTTCATCATAATTTGGATTTGATTTTTGAGCAAATGAAGAAAAAGATATTGTCATAAAAGTTAATACGTATAAAAATTTCATTTTAGATATTTTCATTTAATTTTAAAATTTTATTCTTAAAATATTTATTTTTAGAATAGTAAACAATCCCTAAACAAAAAAGCATCATTGATATCATAAACTTTTTATCAAAAAATCTTTTTTCATTCTCTGTTTTTATTTTTCCTATTTCAATATTAGTTTGTTTAATAACATTTTTTAAATGATCTAAATTTTCTGACTCATTAGTTTTTTGTAACAATTCATAACGACTAACTTGAAAACTATACTTCATTAACAAATCATCTTTATAATTATCAGAGTTAAAATAGAATTGTACTAATACAAATACGAACCCTGCAATTAAAAAATTAATCCATTTATTAATACGTATAATTTCATCTAAAGTCATTGGTATTTTTCTATAAAAATAGTCTAAAAAAGTTTTTCGTTTTAACTTTGTGTAAATTATTATAGAATGAGTAATAAAACTGCTAAAACAAATGCAGTCCGAATTTTAGACACGCACAATATTTCATACGAATTGCGTGAATATGAAGTTGATGAAGAACATATTGATGCTTTGCATGTTGCAAAATCATTGGGTGTAAATCCAGAAGGAATTTATAAAACTTTGGTTTTAAAAGGAAATATAGAACCATTTTTAGTTGCCGTAATTCCTGCGAACACACATCTTGATATGAAAAAGTTTGCGAAAGTTTCTGGAAATAAAAACTGCGAAATGCTTCCGTTGAAAGATTTGCTCAATGTTACAGGTTATATTCGTGGTGGTTGCTCACCTATCGGAATGAAAAAGCAATTTCCTACTTACATAGAAGAACTGGCAATTTTGCAAGATCAGATTTGTATCAGTGCAGGAAAAAGAGGTTTGCAAATTATTCTAAATGCCGAAGATTTAGGAAACTTGATTGAAGCTAAATTTGAAGATATTACACAATTTGATTCATAATTTACTTACTATTCAGAATGATTTTTTCTAAAATAGTTGGAAATTTTGCTTCATCTTCAAACGTCAAATCTGGATTTGCATACACTATAATTCCATTTTTATCAATCACATAAGTCGCTCTATTGTTGTAACCTAAACGATTATACGAATTATACATCAACGAAATTGTATAATTCTCATCATTCAAATATGTCATATTATTTGTTCGCAAAGCTGATTTCCATAATTCTAACAAAGGATTTGTAGAACTAGAAACTGCGTAACTTTTTATATTTTGCAACAATGGATTATGATCGATTAATTGAATTTGAGCAGCACAAGTCATTGCAGCTTTTGTATCAATCGAAGTAAAATCTGGTAAAATTTGTCCACTAAACGCCGCAGGATAAAACGTCAATACTTTAAAACTTGATTTATCATCCAAAAATTTCTCTGTTGAATTAGTCTTATAATTTGGTCCATTCAAGATAAAATCTGGTGCTTTATCACCAACTTTCAAGGTTTTATTTTGAGTAACATTTACTTCTATATTATCAGTTTTAGACGTTCTTTTTATCAATCTTTCCAAAGGTTTCAGATGTTCGCCTTGCGCACGATAATCATTGTCTCGCATCAAAATTTTATTGTTTTTATCCACTAAAAAAAGAATCGAACTCTCTACTAAAACATTGTTAGAATTAGAAGTTGGAATTATATTCGAAATTGAATTTTGCTTAAAAGGTTTCAAACCAATTGCATTATAGATTTTTCCAGATTCATCATAAAATACTTTTGTTCCATCTAACTTATTTTGATTCGAAGTTTCGCTAAAAGCAAACGCTTGTTGCGGTTCTTTACTCCATTTATCATCTTCATTTACGATATAAATCACATCAATTTTTGGAGAATTTTGAGACGAAAATGCCAAATTCTTCACAAAATAATAATTCAGCGATGTTGTCATCATGCTCGCATACGGATTCGTTTTGTATAAACTTGGCGTAAATACAATAATTTTCAAGTTTGAAGATTGATTGACATTTTCAATTTTATTAATCGGGAATTGAGCACCAACATTCAAATTTTGAGCTTTTGTAAAACAAAAACCACATATAATTATTAATATCGAATAGATTCGTAACATAAAACGTTTATTTTAAACAAACTAATAAATAAAAACTACCACAAGATAACTAAAATTCTACTTTCTCAAAAAAACTATTCATTAAATTCTCATTAGAATTGACGATTAACTTTTGAAATTATCGAGTCTTTTTCGCAGTAAATCAGTTATCTTTAAGTTGATTTTAATTTAATGATTATTGCTTGTATAGGTTTCTTTTTTCGTCCATCAAAAAAATAGATAAAAATGGATTAAATGGTATAGTCACGCAAGGAATAGATCCTGGAATGCCTTTAGGTAAAAAACACTTTCAGATTATTTGAATAAGTAAAGTGAAAATAGTTTGATGAATAGAAAAATGATTTGCAATATTATCAAAAATAACTTATTTCTGATTTTAACTCTTGGAGTCAATCAACTTCTTTTGCGCAAGAAAAAATTCAATCTCCATTATCATTAGGTAAAGTAGAACCTTATTTAATGAAAGTTACCTACGATAAAACCTCAATTCGTTTGAAAGTAAGGGAAATTTCTTTGTATAATTCTTCACCTATATTTTTTTATACATTTTCAAGCGATGATCTCTTTTGATAAATGCACAACTTTCAGCTTTTAAAACAATCCTTCGATCTCTATCCTCAATCACTTGTTCTCCAGAATACAAATAAACCAAGGTATGCTCGGGTGTGGCGTGAACGCACTTTTCGCTATAATCTGTAAAAACAAAACATGAAAATTCCTGAAAAGCTGATTGTTTTTAATTTTGATTCTTCTGCTGTTTCCATTCTTGACTCGATATGATTACGAATAACAAAATTAAACAATTTTCACGCTTTTCGTTTTGCTCTAAAATTCAAGTTCATTTGCTGAGAAGTTTAAGCACTAATAGATATATGCTATAAATATGAGTAATTTAACCTTAGTAAAAATTAAACAACCTAACACTTCCCTTAAAAGCTTATTCAACATCATAGCTCTATATAAATGGATGAAGCGTAATTTCTATGCCAATCATCGCAATAAAGATGAAAAAGCAGATACGAAAGGTTTTAATACTGATTCTCTTGCGAACGATACCTCCAACCCACATACCCATTAAAGCAGGAATAATCGCAATAGCTGAGTATAGAAGATTATCCATCTGAAAAACACCACCATTCGCTAATCCTGTTGCGAGTGCGATTGTTGAAACTGTAAATGACAATCCAAGTGCCTGTATAAGGTCGTCTTTTGAAAGATTCAGCGCTTGTATGTATGGAACTGCAGGAAGCGTAAAAATTCCCGTTGCGCCATTGAGAAGTCCGGTTGTGATACCAATTATTGGTGATAATTTTGACTCTAGTCTGGTAGGGATTGAAAATGCTTTACCAAAAAGTCCATGTACCGAATAGATGATCAAGGCTAAACCTAATCCAACACTCGAATAAGGCGTATTGATGCTTGTTAAGAGCCAAGATCCAGCCAATGTTCCAATAATAATTCCGACCATCATCACCCAAAATCTTTTGATTAAATCAAGAAATTTTGGTCCAGTAAATAATTGCCAAACGTTGGTTACAAAGGAAGGAATGATTAGCAATGACGCTGCACTTAGTGGTGACATGATGATACTTAATATTCCCATTGCTATGGTAGGCAATCCCATTCCTGCAACGCCTTTAACAAATCCAGCAACGAAAAATGTAATTAATATCAATAAAAAATTTAAAGTAAGAAATTCGATCATTTTGAAGTATTTAGTTACGATGTCTAGACACATCATTTTATTTTTGACAAAGGTAAAACGCACAAACACTTAAAACAATCGGAATTATTTGTAGTTTTACTTCAATAATTTTGAACTATGGATATTCATCAACTTAAAAGCTTTAAAACCATTGTAGAAAAAGGTAATTTTCTAGATGCTGCGAACGAACTTAATTACTCGTTATCTGCTATTAGTTATCAAATGCAGCAATTGGAAAATGAAATCAAGTTTCCCTTGTTTGAAAAGATTGGGAGAAGAATGGTACCCACCGAACAATCCCTAAAACTTATTCCACATATTAAAAATATTCTTGATGAAATAGAGCAAATTCGTTTGTTGAACGCCAAAAATAGAATTATTGAAGGCAGTTTAACTATTTCGGTTTCGGACAGTATTTTGACTTATATCATTCAACCTATTTTAATAGAATTTATGAAAAAAGCCCCTAATGTACAACTGAAACTTAAAGTCAAAAATTCCTATGATATTCAAAAAGATGTCGTTCACAACGAAATAGACTTAGGCATTCATTATCAAGTGTTTGTCTATGATAATCAGATTAATGTTGTTGAAATAAAAGATTTTAGTATTGGTTTGATGGTTTCACCTAATTTTTCCAAATCAGAACGTGATTTTAATACTAAAAATCAAATAAAAAAAACAACCATCATCAACAATGATCCCAACGCAGTTTATCAGATTTATTTGAGAGATTATTTAAAAGAAAAGAATCTGCAAATGACAGGTCAAACACTAGAAGTATGGAGCATTGAAGCAACCAAACAGAGTGTCATGAATAATCTTGGAATCGCATGTTTACCGCGATTTGTCGTTACTAATGAATTGAAAAATGGAAAAATTGAGGAAATTGTTGTTAAAGATTTTAAACAGAATATTACTTTAATTGCAGCTCATCATTCCAATAAATGGATAAGCCCAGCAATGGAGCTTTTTTTAAATTTGTTAAAAGAGAAAATTTGAAATCATTAAAGAATTTGCTTACACAAACTCTCCAATATCAAAATCATCAAGACTTTTCTTTAAAACAGAAAAATTAGAATCCATTTCAGATGAAATACTATTATCCAATAATTTTGCAATTTTGATAGTTTCATTTTCTATAGAATTTTCAAGCAGACTGATTAATTCGGTTCCTTGTAGTTTGTGAACAATAGCTAGAGTGGTTTCACTGTCTAAAAATCCTTGTTCATTTTCTAAAAAATTTCCAATTTGATTAAATTTGGAACAGAAAGTTTTCTAGTAGTCTTCTATTTTTCCATTTAAGGGAAATTAAGAATATTTTCTTCATCTTTTTGGTCTATAATTTTCGAAGTAATGGTATCTTATCGTATAAAGTAAAGATATTATAATTAAGAAACTAAAATCATCAAAAAGGTATTATTTGGCAAACTATGGAAAAGTTCGGCCTAATATTTTCTTATCAAAAAACATCTCAATAAAATTTTACTTTGTAAGACTTAAAATGTTATTAGAATAATTAGTATGACGAACTTCCGCCTCAAAACTTTCATTGGCTAATTTTGAAGTTTGCGGATTCATTCCGATTTGTCCCGAGACAAAAACATGTTGACCAGAAGCTAAGGAAGAACTTAGCGGAAAACCAGTAGGTTTTGTTTTTTGTGCTTGTGCAAAACCAATTCCCGCAATTAATAACGTACCCAATAGTATTTTCTTCATATCTACTTTTTTTGAAATTTACTGTTTATTACTGAATTTCAACAGCCTTTTGCAATAATTTCTCAAAGATATAAAAACAAATTTAATAGACAGACTTGTCTATATGTTTTATAATATTTAGTTTTGCCAAATCAAGAGTACAAAAATGGATAAAATAAAGAATGACAAATATTTAGCTTTAGCTGCTTTTATAGCTTTAGGATGCATTTGGGGCAGTAATTTCTTGTATATGCGTTTGGCTGCGCATTACATTTCGCCCATACAAGTCGTATTTTTACGCGTTGTTTTGGCAACAATTCCAATCGTGGCATTCGGGTTTGCAAGAAAAGCTTTTAAAAAATGGCACTTCAAATATTGGTATCATTTTTTGGTGATGTCGTTGTTGGCAGCGGTCATTTACTATTATTGTTTTGTGATGGGTTCGCATCTTTTGTATTCGGGAATTGCGGGTTCCATCAGCGGTTCCACGCCTTTATTTTCGTTTATTTTAGGTTTGATATTCTTAAAAGAAGAGAAAAGTTCAGCATTAAAAATTCTTGGTTTAATCATCGGAATGTTGGGGATAATTCTTTTGGCAAAGCCTTTTAATGCAGCCATTACCGCGACCACTTGGGAAGGCGTTTTGTACATGATAATTGGTTCCATCAGTTTTGGTGCTTCCTTTATTTATGCTAAAAAATATGTCAGTCCTTTGCAGATTTCGGGCTTGGCATTAGCATCTTATCAATTAGTTGGTGCATCGATTATTTTATTGATTTTAACACCGTTTCATGGAATTCTGAATATTCTACAAGACAAGACTGCAACTATCGGCTTAATACTGGGACTTTCGGTACTGGGAACAGGTTTGGCGTTCTTGATGTATTATTTTATCATCGACAAAATGGGCGCTGTGAAGGCTGCTTCGGTGGCTTACATCGCACCCATTGTTGCATTAGTTGTTGGCGCAACTTTGGGCAAAGAACCTATCGGATGGGTCGACATTGCTGGGGTTTTATTAATTTTGTTTGGCGTATATATTTTAAAGAAAAAGTAAAATGAAATCATCTGTTGCCGTTAGAGACCGTATTTTGGACACCGCGTCTGAATTGTTTTATCGACAAGGCTACAATTCTACAGGAATCAACCAGATTATTGATGAAGCCGAGATTGCAAGGGCGTCTTTGTACCATCATTTCAAGTCAAAAAACGATTTGTTATACGCATATCTGGAAAAAACGAACGATGCTTGGTTTGCTCAATTGCATCAATTTATCAAGAAGCAAAAGACGCCTGAAGTTAAGATATTAGCGATGTTTGATTTTCGAATTAAACGCCAAACGACTAACAAATTTGGCGGTTGTCCCTTTTTAAAAGCAAGTTCCGAAATTCCTTTTGATGATACCAAAGCTTTTGAAATTATCAACACACATAAAATGAAATTCAAATCTTTAATACTTGAGATTCTTGAGGATGAAGAATCAAAAAATGATTCATTTTCCAAAACCGAATTGGCAGAAACTCTTTTTCTTCTTATCGAAGGCGCAACGATGACGGCGAATTATCAGAAAAATAAATCTGCGTTGGAATCAGCAAAAGCGATGGCTGCGAAGTTGTTAAGTTAAATTTTAAATTAAAAGAACATGACCATCAACATCATAAAATTAAACGATGAAAACATCGTCGAAATAACACGCAACGGAATTTTTTTGACAAATACCGAAGATGCAATGCAGTTGATGATGGATTGCAAGTATGAACATCAGGCGTACAAAGCCATTTTTTATCAAGAAAATATTACACCCGATTTTTTTGAGTTGAAAACAAAATTGGCGGACGAAATGTTGCAAAAATTCACGCAATATGGCTTTGAAATCGCGATTGTTGGTGATTTTAGAGTTTATGAAAGTAAAAGCCTCAACGATTTTATTTTTGAAAGTAATAAAGCAGGAAAGTTTATTTTTGTAGCCACAAAAGATGAAGCGCTCTCTCGATGGAATATAGCTTAAAGCTTAAGAAAATGAAATTAGAAAACGAAAGAATTATTTTGCGTCCTATTGCAAAACAAGATGCAGCGCGAGTTTTAGAATATCGTGCTGACAAAATCGCCAACGCTTATCAAGGTTGGATTCCTGAAAATTTGGAGGAGGTAGAAACATTTATTGAGAAGAATCCAGCGGAATTTAATCAGCCTGAATCGTGGTTTCAGCTGGTGATTTTGGAAAAAGAAACAGGAAATCTCGTTGGAGATATTGGTGTACATTTTTTTGGTGAAGAAAATTTGCAAGTGGAATTTGGAATCACCTTGGATAAAGCCTTTCAAGGAAAAGCTTTGGCTTCAGAATCTTTGAATTTGTTAATTAATTATCTTTTTAAGGATTTGAAAAAGCACCGAATTATGGCTTCTTTAGACCCAAGAAATACAGCGTCTGAAAAATTGATGCAACGTCTTGGATTGCGTAAGGAAGCGCATTTCGTGAAAAGTTATTACCAAAACGGAACTTGGGCAGATGACGTGGTTTTTGCGATTTTAAACGAGGAATGGAAATAAATTTAAAATCATAGAAATAATGACAACCGTACTAAAAGAAAAACTGGCGGAAACGCTTCAACTTTCGTTGGAACGTGTGGATGAGTTTTTGGAAATTTGCTATGTTGTCAACTATGATAAAAACAAAATGATAGAACCCAAAAACGGCGTTTTCGCCTGTTTGGGATTCATTTTGAATGGTGCTGTTCGCATTTATTATGTCAACGAAAAAGGCGAAGACATCAGCTATCTTTTGCAGGTGAATAATGATGTCATCGGCGATTATGCGAGTTATATCACGGGCAAAAAGTCGGTCGCTTTGATACAAACTTTATTGAAAACCGAAGTTCTATATTTTGACAAGAAAGATGTTGAAGCTTTGATTCAGAAAGATATTTTTTGGCTTGGCCTGGCAAAACACATGTCTGATTTGGCATTTTTGGATGCAAAACAACGCTTGGACGAATTGTTTTTCTACACCCCCGAAGAGCGTTATCTCAACCTTTTGAAAAAGTCGCCCGAGATTCTGAACAAAATTCCGCAGAAATATATTTCGTCCTATTTGGGAATCACGCCACAATCTTTGAGCAGAATTCGGAAACGGATTTATTGATTCCGAAATTAACTTAAGTGAACGTTTTTGGCTTTTCGGACTTGTAATTTTGCCTCATCATTTAAACATAATCACAATGAAAATAGCAATTATAGGAGGCGGAATTGGCGGTTTGACAACAGCTTTAGCCTTACAAAAAAACAACTTGGATGTAACAATTTACGAAAGTGCTCCCGAAATAAAACCTGTCGGTGCTGGGATTATCATGGCAAATAATGCAATGCAGGTTTTTGATAAATTGGGTATTCGACACAAAATTGAAAATGCTGGTCATAAAATTTCAAATATCAAAATTACAGACCCGCAGTTGAAGACTTTATCTGACGTACAATTGAATAAATTCGAAAGCAAATATGGCGTTCATAATGTTGCCATCCATCGTGGCGATTTGCAACTGATTTTGGCTGAGGAAATCGGATTTGAAAACATTCAGCTTTCCAAGCGTTTGGCTAAAATCGAGAAAAACGAGGACTATAAGCTCACTTTTGATGATGGTACTATTGCAAATGCGGATGTTGTTATTGGTGCTGACGGAATAAAATCGGCGGTTCGAAATCAAATTCTAAACATCGGAACACTTAGAGATTCTGGACAAAAATGTTGGCGTGGCGTTGCAAACATGGATTGGGCAACGAAATACAACCATCAGGCGCATGAAGCTTGGGGAAAAGGACGACGTTTTGGCTTTGTGCGAATCAACGACCAAAAAGTCTATTGGTACGCCGTTGTAAACGAAAATTTGGTGAAAAATCCGAACAATCTTGTGGAACTTTTTACCGATTTTAATGCAGATGTTGTCAGAATGATTTCTGAAACGCCAAAGGAAAATATCTTTGTGAGTGACATTATCGATTTGGAACCGATTTCACAATGGCAAAAAGATCGTGTTTGTTTAATTGGCGATGCAGCGCATGCAACCACTCCAAATATGGGTCAAGGTGCTTGTCAAGCGATTGAAGATGCGTATGTCCTCGGAAAGCTTTTTGGCGAAGGAAAAACGGTGGAAGAAGTTTTCACACAATACGAAAACTCGCGTATGAAAAAAGCCCATTATATCGTCAATACCAGCTCTGCTATTGGCAAAGTTTCGCATTATGAAAATGCCTTAGCGATTTGGATACGCAATACTTTAGTAAAAGCAACGCCAAATTCGGTCAACGAAAAACAAATGGAAAAAGTCTTTGATATTGCTTATTAAAAGTGATATCAATACATTCTAAGTATAATCAAGACGCAGCAAAACGAGTTGAGCAAAATCCTGCGTCTCAACTTTATTTTTAGGTCAAATCACTTCCTTCGTTCCAATAATAACTATCAGGATAAATGCGCTCTCCGAAAATGGCTGAACCTACGCGAATAATACTTGCGCCTTCTTCAATTGCAATTTCCAAATCGCCACTCATCCCCATTGACAATTCGCTCATTTCAACATATGGGATATTTTCAGCAATGATTTTTTGTTGCAGATTTTTAAGGAGTTTAAAGCAAGCTCGTACTTTCTCAGAATGATTGCTTAACAAACCAATCGTCATCAAACCTTTTATTTGTAAGGTTTCTAACTGCGCGACTTGACGCACCAATTCGAGTGCTATGTCGGGATGAATTCCAAATTTACTTTCCTCGCCAGAAGTATTCACTTGGATAAAAACGTCTATCTTTTTTCCCTCAAACAGAAGACGTTGATGTAGTTTCTCTGCTAAATCTAATCGATCCAAGGATTGCAAACATTGCACGTCGTATTTGATGATATCTTTAATTTTATTGGTTTGCAAATGCCCAATAAAATGATTGGTGTGTGGCGTCGTTTTTAGAGCTTCATATTTTTCTTTCAATTCCTGCACTCTGTTTTCTGCAATCATGGTATAACCCGCGTCTAAAGCTACTTTTATACGTTCTGCATCGACGGTTTTTGTAGCTAAAAGTAGTTTTACATCGTTGGGATTTCGACCACTTTTTTGACAAGCCTTATTCATGCGGTCGACGATTATTGCGATATTTTCGAGGATGTTCTTGTTCATAATTTAATAGATTTTAATTAACCACCTTTCTGAATGTATAATAAATCAACTTTCTCAGCATGATCTGAATTCTTGGCATTTTCTTTTTCCAATTGTTCTATCAATAGTGATTTAACCTGTGTGAAAGCATCATCTTTAGCTTCGGCGTACGAAATTTCATATTTTCGGTTGAAGTTTTTTAAATGCGTTGGGATTGCTGATAAAATATTGTCGTAAAATAAATTTAATTCGTCTTTAGTAGGTTTTCAAAAGAAATATGTAACTGAAAACGTCTTAAAAGTGCTGTATCAATAATCTCCGAATGATTGGTAGCAGCGATTAATAAGGCATTTTCAGGAAAATAATCAATCAACTGAATGAGCGTATTTACCAATCGTCGCATTTCCCCAACATCTTTGTCGTCGCTACCTCTCGCCTTGCCAATTTGGTCGAATTCATCAAAGAAAAGCGCCGCTTTTTCTCGTCCAGCTTTCTCAAAAACTTCTTTGATATTTTTAGAAGTTTCGCCAATTCTTGCGTTGACAATACTACTGAGATTTAAGATTAAAATCGGTTTCCCTAAAGCATTGGCAATCGCTTTTGCAGTCGTCGTTTTACCACAACCAGAACTGCCGCGCAACAAAATTTTGTTGTTCACAGGAAGTCCATATTTCTGCAATTCTGGCAAATAACTATGCTCTTTTATGAGTTGCGAAATCGCTTTTTTGTTCGCCGCATTCAGGAAAACATCTTCCAGTTTTACCGCTTCTTTTTTTTGAATAATTAAATCAAATACGCTCATTTACTGCAAGAATTAAGGTTTAAAATATTCAGTGAAGCAATGATATCTTCGCTGTTAAAATCCATTCTGCCGTTGTTGAACATTCTCAATAAAACATTCGACAGAATATCGCCCGACAACAAAACGGCTTCATTTAAATGAATTCCTTTGAGCAAAAAAGACAGTAAATGTGCAGCGAAAAGTTCGCCCGTTCCCGCCATTTGAACAGGAATTTCTTTGTTTCGGATAATGGTCATCTCGCCATTTTCGACAATACAATTATCCAAAGTTCCGTGTAAAGTAGTTTTGAATTTTGCACCAGTAATAACAATTTTTTGAGTAGAAAATAGCGCATTAGAACGGATTAAATCCAATATTTCATCAGCAGAATTTGTAGTGGTATTCAGAATTTTTTGAATTTCAAATTGGTTGGGCGTCGACATATCGGCAAGCGGCAGCAAAAGCTTTTCAATACTCGTAGAAACGTTCGGATTTACATACAAACCAGCGTCAATATCGCCCATCACAGGGTCGCACAAATACGTAAGTGATGGATGCGAGTTTTTAATTTTTTGAACAAAATCAGCCGTCATTTCCACCTGCGTTTCCGTGCCAATATAACCGATAACAATCGCTGCAACGTCGTTGAGCAAATCTAATTTCAAAACGCCTTCTAACAAATCCTGAAACAAATCGTCAGGAACAGCGCCGCCACCAATCGTCGCCAATCCCAGATGATTGGAATAAAGCACCGTCGGAATGGTGATGACTTCGAAACCGCTCAATTGAAGTACCAACGCCGTCGTATTAAGCCCTACAAAGCCGTAGGAAACCTTGCTGTGGATGATGATAATTTTCTTTTTGTTCATGCTTTTTCTAAAAATAGAGGTCGGAAATGGATTCGAACCACTGTAAAAGACATTGCGTGCCTTCACCTAACCACTCAGCCATCCGACCTTAATTAACAATGCAAAATTAAGATTAATTTGGATGGTCTATATCATCCAGATTTCAGTTTGTAGGTAGTCCAATTTTTGATTTAAAAACGGAGCTTTTTATCTAAATTGTAATATTCATACGTCAGTTCGAGTAGCGAAGCGTATCGAAAACTATTAAATAAAAAACTTCTCGATAACTGTAGCGACTTAATTTTTAGTGCAAACCATTTTATTCGAATTGAAATTATTTAAGCCAAAATGAACATAGTTATTTTCCTAAAGGACTATCTTTGTTTGTAAGAATTGTTTTAATCAATAGTCCAGATGCTTCCATTCGAAAATATAATTAGCGTTGACCGAAACAGCAATATTGCTATTTACAAACAAATCGCAATTTCCATTATTAATGCCATCAACAACGGAACTTTGAAAGCTGGTGCAAAACTGCCGAGTAGCCGCGAATTGTCTAAATTATTGGGCTTGCATCGCAAAACCATTGTTGCGGCTTACGAGGAACTGAGTGCGCAGGATTGGATACAAAGTAGTCCACGCAAAAGCATCACGGTTTCTAACCAAATTCCGATGCTTTATCCCAAAATTGATGTTAAGCAAAACAAGGTTTTAGCTTATGAAAATAAGTTATCTCTACCTTTTAAAATCGTAAAAAAAGAACCCAAAAATTCAGAAAATGATAATTCAAAAATTACGATAAACGACGGTTATCCCGATGTTCGACTTTCTCCGTTGGATGAATTATTGAAAACGTATCGCTCATATTTAGCCCGAAATTATGCGATTGAAAATGCACATATCGGCAACGACCAAGGCACGATAAGTTTGCGTGAGGAATTGGCTGAGTTTCTTGCAGAATCGCGTGGTTTAAACATAAAACCAGACAATATTCTCATTACGCACGGAGCACAAATGAGTATTTATTTAGCCTCAAAATTGTTGTTAAATGACGGCGACATCGTTGTTGTGGGCAATCCCAATTATTCCAACGCTAATGAGACTTTTGAGGAAGTTGGTGCCAAATTGCTTGAGGTAAATGTTGATGCGAATGGATTGGACGTTGATAAAATTGAGCTAATCTGTAAAAAGAAAAAAATTACGGCGGTTTACGTCATTCCGCATCATCATTATCCAACGACCGTGACTTTGAGCGTGGAGCGTCGCATGAAGTTGTTGGCGCTTTCTCAGCAATATTCGTTCGTGATTATCGAGGACGATTACGACTACGATTATCACTACAATTCGTCGCCGTATTTGCCTTTGGCGAACGCTAATCACAACGGAAATGTCATCTATATCGGTTCTTTTTCCAAGATTTTGGACCCGTCGTTGCGCATTGGTTTTATGGTGGCGCCTGCTAATTTCATTGCGCAAACGGTCGCACTTCGAAAGTTGATTGACGTGGGTGGCGACGGTTATATGCAAAATGCGTTGGCTTCGCTGATTAAAAATGGAGAGTTAAAAAGGCATTTGAAAAGAGCTTTAAAAGCCTATCATTTTCGACGTGATTTTTTGAATGAACTTTTAGAAAAAAAACTCGGCAAGTATGTTCAATACAATATTCCGTCTGGTGGAATGGCGTTTTGGATTGAATTAAAAGCGCTTTATAAAATCAAAGATTTGGTAAAAGATTCGCAGTTGAAAATCAAGCGTTGGGATGAAGCGCTCAACGCGTTCAGATTTGGTTTTGCTTCGATGAATGAACAGGAATTGACGATTACAGTGACCTATCTCGCTAAACTTTTCAAGAAAATGGACGACCAGCAATCTGGACTATCAGAATAATCAAATCTGAGCTACCAAGTGCATTTTTTCTGTCAGTAATTTTGCTCCCGAAATTAGAAACATAAAAAATTTAGAAATGGAAAAATGGTTCAATAAAATAGTCCTCGAAACTGAAAATGTATTGCTTCGCCCACTCACTATCGAAGATAAAAACGATTTGGTGGAAGCCAGCAAAGACGGCGATTTGTCGGAGCTTTGGTTTACAACGGTTCCGACGGAAGAAACGGTTGAAAAGTACATCAACGCGGCGTTGGAAGAACACAATGCCGACAAAGGTTTGCCTTTTGTGGTGATTGACAAAAAAACGAACAAAATCATCGGTACAACCCGTTATATGAACGGCGTTCCCGAATATCGAAAGTTGGAAATTGGGCACACTTGGTATGCAAAATCTTACCAAAAAACTTACGTTAACACCGAATGCAAATTTTTGCTTTTGACACATGCTTTTGAGGTTTTAAAGGCGATTGCCGTTGAATTTCGCACCAATTGGTACAATCTTCCATCCCGAAATGCGATTGCAAGATTGGGTGCAAAGCAAGATGGCGTACTTAGAAACAATATGATTTCGGCGAATGGTTTGGTTCGTGATACGGTTGTTTTCTCTATTATCGAAAACGAATGGCCAACTTGTAAAGTGGCACTTACTTACAAAATCGATCAGCTTTGGAAAAGAAATAATCTTGGAAATTAAGTTGCGCAAAGAATTTAATTTTTATAGTATTTATCCTTTAGCCATAAACTCGCTTTAACCAATAAAATAAGGACGGGAACTTCCACCAAAGGGCCGATAACGCCGACAAATGCTTGCGAAGAATGGATCCCGAAAGTCGAAATAGCCACCGCAATTGCCAACTCGAAATTGTTGCCCGTTGCGGTGAACGCTATCGACACATTTTTGTCGTACGGAACTTTCAAAGCCTTATTGATAAAGAAACTGACGAAAAACATGAGGACAAAATAAGTGATGAGCGGCACCGAAATCCGAAGCACATCCATCGGTAATTCGATGATTTTATCGCCTTTTAAACTGAACATCAAAATGATGGTAAACAAAAGCGCATAAAGCGATAGCGGTGAAATTTTGGGTATGAATTTCCGATTATACCATGCCAAACCTTTCGTTTTTACCAAAAAATATCGGCTGAGAAAACCTGCAAGAAAAGGAATGCCCAAATACAAGAAAACGCTTTGGCTGACGTCTTTTGCAGAGACATTGATGTTGAATTTTGCCAATCCGAGTTTTGCTGGCAAAACGTTGATGAAAAGCCAAACCAAAAAACTGTAAAACAAAATCTGAAAAATGCTGTTGAGGGCGACCAACATTGCGGCGTATTCGCGGTTTCCTTTTGCCAAATCGTTCCACACGATCACCATTGCGATGCACCTTGCCAAGCCGATTAAGATTAATCCCGACATATAATCGGGGGAATTTCTAAAAAACAAAATCGCCAGTCCAAACATCAAAACCGTACCAACAATCCAGTTTAAAACCAAGGAAATCAGCATTAATTTTTTGTCTGAAAATGCCTTTGGAAGCAGCGAATAATCGACTTTTGCGAGCGGTGGAAACATCATCAAAAGCAATCCCATCGCCAACGGAATATTGGTAGATCCAACCGAAACTTGGCTAATGGCGTTCGAGATATTTGGAAAAAAATGTCCCAAGCCAACGCCAATTGCCATCGCCAGAAAAATCCATAAACTAAGGTAACGATTGAGGTATTTTAGTTTTGTTTGCATTTAGTAGCGATTGATTTTTGAGAAAACATAAAACATTTCAGTAGCGATTTCCAAACTGCGTTTTGCGTATAATTCCGTTTGAGACGAGGTATTGTCGGCGATTTTTGGATCTTCGTAGGTAATCGGAATTCTTTTTTCGGCACCTGCAATAAATGGACATCCGCCGTCCGCTTCCGAGCAAGTCATCACCGCCGCAAAGTTGGAAGCGGGATTAAAAGCATGGTCGTATCGCTTCGAAAAACCGATAATCGGCAATGCATTTTCGTCAAATTTTAGGACATAAACTGGATTTTCGTCCTTTGAAATCTTTGCAATAGAAAAGCCTTGCTCAGTAAGTGTTTCAACGATTTTTGGAAAAAGCGCCGTCGTTTCGGTTCCGCCCGAAAAGCAATTCACTTTTGGAATTTGGAAGTGTGCTGCAAAAACCTGTGCCCAAACCTGCGCCAGATGGCTTCGTCGCGAATTGTGCGTGCAAATGAATTGAATATTGACGCTTTCTTTTTGATTTATTTTCTGTTGAATATAATCGATTAATGGCTGTAAAATTTCCTTTCGATCTTCGTTTAGATTCTTCGCAGAAGCAATGCTGGTAATAGTTTCGGCTAAATTTTGATACATGATTTTGAGTTTAGCAACATCCAGAATTTAGTGTGCAGTTAGTAGTATTGAGATCAGATAAATTCACTTTTTGTTTTTGAACGGGAATGCCGCAAGCATCGCCAGCCAAGCAAGCCGTTTGTTTATTTTTTAGTAAAAAATGCTCGCCATTAAAATCCAAATCGTATTTCCCGATGGTTTCACTTTGGTATTCCACCTCGATTTCGGCGTCTTCGATACCCAGTTTTTCCTCAGACAATTGAATGATGTTTAGCAATTTTGTGGGTTTCAAACGATGATCAAAATCGTTGGCATTCCACAACTGAAAATTGATTGTTTTTTCATGTCGGATTTTTCCACCACAATCGATAAAATCTTTAGTGATAATACCGACTTCCGTCACATGAAAATGCTCGGGAACAAAATTTCCATTTTCCAACTGAAACTGTACATTGCCCAATTGAGGCAAGATTTCTTTAATTTTTGATAGTTTCATACAATTTAATTTTATTATTTATATATTGCAATATTACGATATTGAAAGTCAAAAAAAATGCCTTCAACAGCATTGGTTGGTGCTTACATTTTGATTAAAAAATACATCAAAATCCTGTTGAATTTGTTTCCATTTTTCTTCATCAATGCAATAGCAAACGGATTTTCCTTCGATGGAACCTTTAATAATTCCTATATTTTTTAGCTCTTTTAAATGCTGAGAAATCGTTGCTTGCGCCAATCCCAATTCTTCTACCAAATCGTTGCAAATACAACTTTTCTGATTGATAATATGCTGTAAAATCGCCACACGAGCTGGATGTCCCAAAACTTTGAAAAAGCCTGCAAGTTTGTTTTGTTCTTCCGAAAAAATATCCGATTTGGTAACGCCCATTTGTTTTTATTTAACATTGCAATATTACGATGATAAATTTAAAATGCAAAGTGTTTTGTTTGTTTTTTTTGAAATTTAGTTTGAGAATGGCTGTAGCAAATCGTTTATAAATTCAATTTATAAAACTGACAATCAACTATTTATATATAATTTCCACTTTTAAATATTTTTTCTATTTTTGCAACATCTTATACTAAGTGCGCATATCACAACCTCGTTTCTCAGAGGTTTTAACGATTACTTTTTGTAGTCGCGACTTTTTATTTCTATAAATTAATCTTAAAGTGTTTTGCACTAATCTTAGTATGAAAAAACATAATTTAATAAGTTCTGCTATTGAACTTTTCTACAATAAAGCATCCGAAGAAGATAGACTTTCAAAAGGAATGGGCGTTTTCGAATTTGAGCGCATAAAATATTTGATCAGTTTGTATCTTAAAAATTCTTCCACAATTCTTGATATTGGCGGTGGTACAGGCAAATATTCGGAATGGTTGTCCAAACTAAATCACAACGTTTACTTGGTAGAACCTGTTGATAAACACCTAAAAATTGCCCAAAGTAGGTCGCAAAAATTAAAAAACAAGTTCAAAGTCATAAAAGGCGAAACAAGAAATTTGGACTTTCCTAATAATTTTGCAGATTTAGTCATACTTCACGGACCTTTGTATCATTTACAAAACGCCGAAGACCGCATTCTTGTCATTAACGAAGCTAAAAGGGTTTTGAAGAAAAATGGAATTATTTTGGGTTTTGGTATTAATTCTACAGCTTCCACTTTAGTAGGTCTTTTAAATGGATTGATCTACAAACCGCCGTTTTTTGACATGTGTAAATCCGAATTAAAATCAGGTATTCATACGCCTCCAGACGATTTTCCGTGGTTGTTAGCTGAGGCTTTTTATCATAAACCAAGGATTTTGAAAGACGAATTCTTGCAATGCAATTTTAAAATTGATAAAATGTTTGCGGTTGAGGGTTTTATTTGGCTTGACAAAGATTATTATTCTAACATGCTCAATCCTAAGCGAAGAAGTGTTTTAAATGATTTATTGATGGCAACAGAAAATGATGAAACCTTGCTGCCCTTTAGCCCCCACATGATGATTGCGGCTATTAAATAACATATTTTACAAAATTTAAATAGCAAGCGAGGTTCTCTTTTTGGAAAAACCTCGCTTGCTTTTGAAATCAATATTTTATTGGCAATTTCCGTCCAAACTGCAAGATTGCCCTTCAATAATTTCTAAACTATTGGTAGGATTTTCCCTTTGCCATTCTTCAAATGCTTTGGTTATGGTACTAAGGAAAACTTCGGGTGGTTGTGCTCCAGAAATCGCATACTTCTCATTAATCAGGAAAAACGGAACACCGTTTACACCTATTTTTCGGGCTTCGTCGATGTCTTTTTCTATTGCTTCGGAAAAGCTTTTATTTTCTAAAACCAAACGCAATTCCGTTTTATCCAAACCAATTTTTTCGCCTAATTGTAACAAGGTTTCGGTATTAGCAGTGTCTTGTCCATTGATGAAAAAAGCTTCAAACAAAACTTCCTCTGCCTGCTGTCCCAACATTTTTGTTTTAGCAAATTGAATTAGTTGATGCGCTTTATGAGAATTGACCAAAACCGAATGATCAAAATCGAAATGTAAACCAACATTTTTTGCGGTATGCGTAATTCCTGCAATCATTCCGTTGACCTGCTCCAACGCCAAACCTTTTCGCTTCACCAAATAATCGGCGTAACTATCTTCGGCTGTTTCGGGAAGATGAGGATCCAAAACAAAACTTTTCCATGTAATTTCCAATTGATTTCGTTGCGGAAATTGCGCCAATGCAAGTTCCAAATTTCGTTTTCCGATATAACAAAACGGACAAACAACGTCGCTCCAAATTTCTATTTTCATCATTATTTATCGTATTTGTGAAAAACTTTTGAGACAATCTTCCAATCATCACCTTCCTTGATTAAAGAATGAAATTCGGTGAAATTATCGCCCGTTGCATTAGCTTCTACTTCATTTCGTACAACTGCTGTCGTGGTTGTTTTATCCAAAATACTAACATGCGAAATAATGTTGGGCGCTGCACCTGCATGCTTTACCGAGGTGTGCAGATTTTCGATAGAACCTTCCACAAAATGTCCGTTCCAATAGCCATACATCACCGTATCTTTCGTGAAAACGTCATTAAAAATCGTTGTATCACCTGTTCTAAAACCTTCTGTATAGGTTTTCATCGTGTTGATAATTGTTTCGTAATCCGTGATGGAATTCGCGTTTTTATTTTCCATTTGTTTCAATTAATGTTAAACTTTATTTTTCTGTACTGCAAAGGTAAAGCAGCTTTTAGCCGACTACTTTTCCCAACAGTCCAAGTTTCTTTTCTAAAAAGTCCAAATGGATTAAAATGCCCAAAAACTACAAATGATGGCGATAAGAAGATGGCGAAATGCCGTATAAATCCTTGAAAATGCGAGAAAAATGTGAAACGTTTTCGAAACCAACAGTATAACAAATATCACTAATGGACATCGCCGTTGTCTCCAGCAAATCTTTCGCTTTTGCCAATCTTTTCTCTCGAATTAATTGTGCGGGCGGCATATTGAAGATATTTTGAAAATCTCTTTTGAACGCCGAAAGGCTTCTACCAGACAGATACGCAAGTTCTTGGAGGGAAGCTGGTGAGGTATAATTGGCTTCAATCACCGACTGAATGTCCACACGAATTGGTTGATCGAATTGCAATAGTTGTGCATACATCGGTTGCGAGCCAATAGCAATGTTATAAAGCATTTCCATCATTTTGATGTGGATTTGTCCCTCCTGAACAGGATAAGTTCCCGACAAATACATTTTCACAGATTGGGCGAAATGAATTTGACATTCGGGCATCGGAAAAATGGCAGAATTGGCTTCTGCATCTGGCTTTGCAATTGGTTTCATATTCGATGATGTCAAAAAAGATTTTAGCACAGCATCTTTAATGCTTACAATAATGCAATCGTAGGTTGGACCGCTGTTGGCAGATTTTTCAAATTTTAGGAAAGTCGCTTTTTTGAATAGAATCATTTCATTTTTCTTCAATTCAAAAACATCTTTGCCATGCGTTAATTTCAAACTGCCATCCAACAAAAAGAAAAGACTATGTTCTTCCAGAAAGAAGCTGCCATGTTGCGCCGTATTGCTGCATTGCTCCATAACCGAATAACCATCAAAATCCAGCCGCACTTTCGACGAATTTTCATCCAAAGGCGTGGTAGAAATTTTAATTATTTTGTTTGCATTTTCCACTAAAATTCGGTTTAAATTTCCGTTGAAGCATTTTTATTAATCAACACATTTCGGTATTCTATGCCCCATTCTGCAAGCTCCACGATGATGTGCTCCAAAGTACGCCCGAAATCCGTAATTTCATACTCCACAGTGATCGGTTTGGTTTGTTTTACGCTTCTTGTTATCAGAAGATTCATTTCCAAATCTTGCAATTCTTTCGATAGCATTTTTGCGCCAATGCCCGTTACTTCACGCTTTAAATCACTAAAACGCATTTTCCCAAATACGATAAGCGCCGACAAAATATGGAATTTCCATTTGCCAGAAAGTATGCTCATTGCATCATTCATCCCCACCATTCTCAGGCTGCATTGGGTTGGATTCAGAACTTTTTTTTCGTCTTTCAAAATGCATAATTTATAGTTGATAAAGGTAACAAATTTCCGATTTGGTTTCCTACAACACACCAGTTTCCTGTTGGAAACCAATAGTATAAATCGCAAATGACTCCTCTAATTTTGCAATCAAATATTCTGAAAAAGTTTCGGAAAATTCTCATTAAAATAATAGAAAATGATATTAATAACGGGAGCAACAGGCGCTTTGGGACAACAAACCATCAAGCATTTACTAAAGTTAAAAGATGCGAAAGAAATCACAGTTTTGGTTCGAAACGAAAGTAAAGCACAAACTTTTATCGACCAAGGAATCAACGTGAAAATTGGGAGTTACGAAGACATAAATTCTCTGGAACAAGCCATGCAAGGCATCGACCAATTGCTTTTGATTCCGTCGCCAAGCGGAACAATTTTTAGCGAAAACAAAAATGTAATTGATACCGCAAAAAAACACGGCGTAAAACATATTCTCTACACCAGTCTTTTGGTGAAAAATATCGAAAAATCTCCGCTGAAAGCTTTACTACAGCAGCATTTGGATACCGAAAACTATGCAAAGGAAAGTGGAATTCCGTACACCATCTTGAAAAATACGATGTATGCGGATGCAATTCCTCTTTTTGTGGGCAACGATGTTTTGGAAAACGGAGTTTATCTTCATGCTGCGGATGGAAAAGTTCCGTTTGCGCTGAGACGCGAATTGGGTGAAGCGGCTGCCAATGCACTTTTGGACGAAAAACATTTGAACAAAGAATATGAATTGACAGCTTCTGAGTATTACACTTACGCCGATGTTGCCGATGCCTTGTCTGAATTATCGGGAAAGCAAGTGCCTTTTTATGCGCAAACTACGGTTGAAGAATACGAAAATCATTTAAGAAAAAAAGGCGTTCATGAAGGTGAACTGTTTGCTATTTCTGGATTTGTAACCGACAAGCGAAATGCTATATTTCAGCTATTGTCTAACGATTTAGAACATCTTTTGTGTAGAAAACCTTTACCGTTAAAAGAAAGTTTGCGGGAGATTTATAACTTTTAAAACGAATTTTATTTGAGGAAAAAGCTTGTCTATTATTTTAGGCAAGCTTTTTAGTTGAGATGATTTTTTGAGGAAAAATTATTTTTTAATTTTGTTCTTTATTGAGATACGAATTATGGTAAAATATTCGGAAGAAACGGATAACTTAAGATTGGCAAGTCCTATCAAGAATGATTATTACACGGTTTTAATCTGTTCGGAGGGAAATGCTAAGATTAAAATTGGTTTTCATCATTTTGAAATTACTTCTGGAACAATCACAATTTTGCCTCCCGATATACTCATTTCTACTCAAAATGTTTCTGATAATTTCAAAGTAAAACAAGTCCTTTTTACAAAGGTGTTTTTGCAGAAAATCATCCTGAAAGAGGGAATTATTGACGAATTACTTTTGCTAAATACCAAATATCCGCCGATGTATGAACTCAACGAAAGTTTTAATTCGGTGAAGGAAAAGTTTGTCCAAATAAAAAGGGAATTAAACTCAAAATACGCTTATCATTTAGATATTATTCGTTTAATCATCATGGAGATTTTGTACGAATATAACAGGGCTTGTGAGTATTGTTTGTTGGGATTTGAGAAAACCATGAACCGAAATTATCAGCTGACCTACGAATTTAAAAAATTGGTTGATGAGCATTTTACAACGTGGAATTCTATTGGACAATACGCCTCGCATCTCGGAATTTCGGCAAAACATTTAACAGAAGTGATTAAAGAAGAAACGGGAAATACGGCTTTGCAGATTATCCACGAACGGATATTGTTGGAAAGTCAATATCTTCTAAAACATACGACTCGCTCCATTAAAGAATGTGCCGACCAATTGGGCTTTGAAACCACTTCTTATTTTTCACGATTTTTTAAACGCTATTTGATGATGTCGCCCAACGATTACAGAAAAAGCAAGTAAAATGAAGAAATTTCCTGTGATTTTTATCGCAAAGGCGCAAGATTTTCAAACAATGTAAATTAATTAAGGCGCAAGAAAATCAAAGATTTTCCTTTTTTTCAATCGTATAATTTATCGAAGATAAATTCTTTGCGCCTTAATAAAACGTAGTATTTATTGGTTTTTAGCGCCTTTGCGTTAAAAAATATAATGCAAAACAGATTAGATATATCCTCTCAAATCACATAATCCGTAAAAATTGAATCTTTTACCGAAGATTCGATATTGCGCTAATCTCCGGCTCCACCGAATTTTGCATTATTATTTTAATGCAATTTTATATGAACAAAAATGATACAACCTGGAAGGATCTTTTCTCGAACGGAAACGGATTAAAAGCCACAACATTGGCTTTGGGTGTGATGTTACACGCAACAAATGTGTATTTGGCAACAACGATAATGCCGTCAATCATTAAGGAAATCGGCGGTTTGGAATATTACGCCTGGAATACCACCATTTTTATCGTTGCATCGGTCATTGGCTCGGTAGTTTCGGCAAATCAAATGGGGAAATCGGGTCCTCGAAAAGCCTATCAAATCGGGATTTTATTATTTTCGGTGGGCGTTTTACTGTGTAGTTTGGCGCCAACCATGTATGTATTGTTGCTTGGACGCTTTATTCAGGGATTTGGTGGCGGATTGTTATTCGCTTTATCCTATGCGATGATTAGATTGATTTTCGCTGAAAAATTATGGTCCAGAGCAATGGCTTTAATTTCGGGAATGTGGGGCGTGGCAGCATTTTCGGGACCTTTTATTGGCGGAATTTTCGCAGAACATGGACATTGGAGAATGGCGTTTGGCGTGCTATTGATTTTTTGCGTTTTCTTATTCATCCTATCTTCCAAAACTTTACCCAAAACAAAGCCTGAAGAAAAGGTTTCACAAATCCCTTATCTCAAACTTTTGCTCTTGGGATTGGCAGCTTTAACGGTTTCTATTGGTAGTATTCAGAAAAATATAGTCGGAAGTCTCATCGGAATTTGTATTGCCTTTCTTTTATTACTGATTTTAGTTATTTCGGAGAAAAATTCCAAAAACCGTTTACTCCCAACTGGTGCTTATAAAATAACTTCGCAATTGGGCACCATTTACAGCATTATGGCATTGCTAACCATTGCCACATCCATCGAAATTTATGTACCTTATTTTGCACAGATTATCGACGGACTTTCGCCTTTGGAATCAGGCTATCTTACGGTATTAATTGCCATTGGATGGACATTATCTTCCATTCTATTTTCTGGAATTAAAGGAAATCGAGTAAACAAAATCATCCTTTTTGGTGCATTTGTAATGTTGATTGGCATGCTTGGACTTTGCTATTTTTCGATTGCAACTTTACACACATTCACGATGAAACTCATTATAGAATGTACATTCCTGCTACTCATCGGCATCGGCATCGGAATGGGATGGCCACATTTACTGACAAAAGTATTTTCGCTCTCGCCAAAAGGTGAAGAAGACCTTACCTCATCGTCAGTAATGACTGTACAACTGATTGCAACATCCTTCGGTGCAGCGATTGCAGGACTTGTTACCAACTTTGGCGGAATCACCAAACCTGGTGGAATTAGCGGCACAACACAAGCTTCGATTTATCTTTACGCTTCCTTTGCTGTCGCTCCTTTGCTTGCAATTATCCTTTGTTTGATGTTGAAAAAGTCGAAGTAGAATATTTTCAAATCAATTTAATGTAAAAGGCTTGTCTAATATTTTAGGCAAGCTTTTTTTATGATTAATAATTAAACGCATTTTAATTATTTTAATAGACGTTTTCACTAGCTATGAAATTAAATATCACATTTACAAATATTTATTTTTTTTCTTGTACTTTTTTTCTCAATAAAACATTAAAACTCAAGCATTCATTTTAAATAAAAAATTATTTCGCACTTGCGTTTTGCAATTTTATTTATATATTTGCGATTGCAATTTAAAAGTACAAAACAAATGAATACAACAAATTCAATATTTAACAAAACTCTAAAAATCGGAGATTTAGAACTTCCCAACAGAATCGTAATGCCGCCGCTTACAAGGATGCGTGCCAACAAGGATTTTGCAGCAAATGATATGATGGCAGAATATTATGCGCAACGTGCCGACGCTGGACTTATTATCGCAGAAGCGAGCCAAATCAGCCAACAAGCGCAAGGTTATCCAACAACGCCGGCTATTTATAATCAAGAGCATATCGATGGTTGGAAAAAAGTAACCAACGCCGTTCACCAAAATAATGGACGTATCTTTTTGCAATTGTGGCATGTGGGACGCATTTCTCATTCGGCATTTCAGGTGAATAATAGCTTGCCTGTTGCACCTTCGGCTATTCCTGCGATTGGAAACGCATTTTTGCCAGATTGGGGTCGTGTACCTTACGAAACGCCGCATGCATTGAGCATTCCAGAAATCAAGCAAATCATTGAAGATTATCGTCAAGCTGCGATTAATGCGATGGAAGCAGGTTTTGATGGTATCGAAATCCATGCTGCAAACGGCTATCTTATGGAACAATTTTTCAGAAGTGTTTCTAATGTTCGCGATGACGAATATGGTGGAAGTATCGAGAATCGTACACGTATTTTGTTCGAAGTTTTGGATGCTGTATTGAGTGTTGTTCCAAACAAAAAAGTAGGTGTGCGCATTTCGCCGTTCTTTACAGGAACAATCGGCTTAGATCCTCAAACTTTCGAGTTATACGACTACATCGTTAATAAATTGGAAAAATACAATCTTGCTTATTTGCACATCATCGAATCTCAAGAACCGCAGAATTTACAATCGGAAAGCGAAGTCGAAACCTATGTTGAAAGCCTATTGGTAGCACATTACCGTAAATTGTTTAGCAATCCAATTATCACAGCAGGTGGATTTGATCGCGATATTGCAATAAAAACTTTGGAGAAAAATTATGCCGATGCCATCGCTTTTGGGAAAGCTTTTATTTCGACGCCAGATTTAACAAATCGATTGCTTAATGATGTAGAAATTAATCCTTTGGACGATGCAACAGTTTATGGCGGTACCGAAAAAGGTTATACGGATTATGCAACTTTAGCTATTTCGTAGTTAAATTGTGATTTAGTTAATATTTTCTCTTCTAAAAATTGAAACTATTATATTTGCAATTGTAATACGCAAGTAAATGAGCACAACTAAAAATAGATCATCTTGTCCTATTAGCTGCACTTTGGACACTATTGGCGACAAATGGAGCATTCTTATTTTGAGGGATATGATGTTTTCGGATAAAATGACGTTCGGGGATTTTTTGGCATCAAACGAAAAAATTGCATCCAATATTTTGACAGATAAACTTAAAAATTTGGAATGTGCCGAACTTATTTTTAAACATAAAGTTTCGGGAAAAGCTCGTGTAGGCTATACTTTGACCGAAAAAGGAATTAGCCTACTTCCTTTGGTTATGGAATTTGTAAAATGGGGGAATCATCAGAAAGCCGACGAAACACAGCCTGCCAAAAAGACCAATTACAACAAAACCATAGAAAAGATGACGACTCATTTAATGGAACGTTTGAAAATGTATCAGCCCGAGACTTCGGTTTAAATATAGAAAAGTGATTAAATACAAAAGACCTTCGCAATAGCTCGCGGAGGTCTTTTACTTCAAGTTTCTATTTCTCTAATTCTGCATATTCATCCCTCAATTTTTTCGGCAACTTTTTAACGACTTCCTGTACCGAATGTTTAATCCACGTTTTCAAGGTTTCGTCATCCATATCGCCGTTTAGCATAATCGTATTCCAATATTTTTTGTTGAAATGCCAAGCTGCCTCAACACTTTCGTAACGTTCACGAAGTTCGATAGCTTCCTCGGGATTGCATTTTAGCGAAACTTTAAGCTCAGCATCATTTAACGGAATCACCGCAAACCATTTGTCATAAACCCGAAACATCAGATATTCATTCTTAAAAGGCATATCTTCCGTCGCCAAAGGAATGGACAAACAATACTCGCGAAGTTCTTCGATGTTCATAAAAGGTGGTTTTAATTTTTTTAATCTTTGGTATTCGCGATAATCACAGCAAATGAATCCATATAATCTCGCCAATGCACTATTTTCCTGTTTTTTATCGTCACTATGGAACAAAACCTATTGTCATAAGGCTTCCCCGTTGCTGGAATCGTACCGTGAACAGCATATTCCAAAGTGACAATTCCTTGCGCTTGGTCTTTGTAAACATGTAAACCATCTGCTGAATCGAGCTGGGTTTCGTAACCGCCAAACCAATCCATATAGGCTTGCCTCCCTTCTATTCTATTGGGAAAATTCGGGAAATTGTACAAAAACTCGAACACAGCGTTTTCATCCACAGCATCCCAAAAATGTTCGCCATCCACTTCGCCTTTTAAACCTTGCATCACGATATTGTAAAACGCATCTGCATTTTTACGAAAAGCGGGATGATTTCTATCGACTTGATTACTAATTGTATTTTCTGACATGAGATTTATGTTTTAAATAGGAGTTTAAAATTAGAAAAAAACTGCTTTTCAACAAAATCAAAAAGGCTAAAAAAAGTTTGATTTTTGTAAGTTTGCGAATCAACAAAATTCACGATAAATGAAAAAAGAAATCCAAATTGATGGTTCCAAAATTCAGGATTTGACGAGTTTGTATAAAGAGTTTAATGACAAATTGATGCCTAATGAAGATTGGGAATTGGGCGAAAGTTTGGATGCTTTGGACGACTTGTTGTACGGCGGTTTTGGTGAAATTAATGGCAACGAAGCCATTCGTTTTGTCTGGACAGATTTTGAACGAATGAAAGAACTTTTCGGTTATGACTTTACCTTGAATTTCTACCAAAACAAACTGAAATATCCTGAAGTTTTCAATGTAGAGTTAATTCAAAACTCTATCGAAGAACTGCAAAATGGAAACGGAAAAACCTATTTCGAAATTATTTTAGAAATCATTGAAAGTCATTCTAATATTGAGTTGGTGACAAAATAAATGTTCAAAGTAAAATTAAATTATTTTTATCTATTTAAAAATCAGTGCTTTGCAATCTGTTATTGAATTTACTTTCGTTTAAATTTCAAATTCAAAAATACTTATTTTAGCAATTGCTTAAATAATAAAATTAACTACATTTGCCTTATGGAAAAAATTTCGTGTATAAGGCAGCAAGCGGATGCTCAGCAAATCAACCGTTGCAAAGAAAAGGTTTCGGAACTGGATGATACTTTTGATTATTTGTCGCAAGGTTTGGAGTTAATTGGCAACAATGTTAGATTGAAAATTCTTTTTTTATTGAATGAGGAAAAACGTTTGTGCGTCTGCGATTTGAGCGATATTTTGGGAATGACAGTTTCAGCAATTTCTCAACATTTACGAAAATTAAAAGACCGAAAACTCATCGAAACCGAAAGAGAAGCGCAGACCATTTTCTATTCTTTGACCAATGAATACGATAAAATTTTGCAACCCATTTTCAAAATTCTTGATAAATCCGAAATCCTCGAATCAATATGAAATCAGAAAATAAACTTTTAGGCGCTGGACTTTTAACGGCGATTGCTGCCTCGCTTTGTTGTATCACGCCTGTTCTTGCGCTTTTCGCAGGTGCCAGCGGTGTGGCTTCGACTTTTTCGTGGCTTCAACCTGCCAGACCTTATTTTATTGCAATCACCGTTCTGGTGCTGGCTTTTGCGTGGTATCAGAAATTAAAACCGAAGAAAGAAATCGATTGTAATTGTGAAACCGAGGAGAAACCAAAATTTTTGCAATCCAAAGCTTTTCTTGCAATCATCTGTGTTTTCGCAGTTTTAATGCTCAGTTTTCCGCTTTATGCCAATATATTTTATCCCAAAACGGAAAAAGAAATCGTTGTTGTTGAAAAGTCTAATCTGAAAACGGTTGAATTTGGAATTAGCGGTATGACTTGCGATGCGTGTGGCGACCATGTTAATCATGAAGTGAACCAGTTGCAAGGTATCGTAAAATCTGCTGCTTCGTATGAAAACGGGAATGCCATTGTGGAGTTTGATGAGTCCAAAACGACAATCGCCGAAATAGAAAAAGCCATCAATTCTACGGGCTACAAAGTGACTAACAAAACGGAAAAATAAATGGAAATTATATTAAATTCAACAATTACATGTCCTAATTGTGGACACAAAAAGGAAGAAATAATGCCGACAAATGCATGTCAATATTTTTACGAATGCGAAAAATGCAAGTCGGTTTTAAAACCAAAACAAGGCGATTGCTGCGTTTATTGTAGCTATGGCACGGCAAAATGTCCGCCAATACAGGAAAACAAGAAATGTTGCTGATTCCTAACAACTTGCAAAATTTGTCTTTAAAATTATTAAAGACATTTTTTTTGAAATAAAATATACCGATTGGTATATTGTTTGTAACTTTGCCATGTGAAATCGTTTAAGTATCAATTTAAAACTTTGGCATTATGGCAAATAATTTGAAAATAGAAAAATCCTTGCTTCCTTTTAATTCGTTTTTAAAAGCGGATTCCAGCTATGAGTTTATTGATGGCTACAGCACCGATTTTGCAGATGCAAAAGACGAAATTAACATTAAAAAGATTGCTAAATTATTTTTCACTTCCGAGCCAAATTGGGTAAAAACTTTAATGAAACTTAGAGATAAAGCAGTTGGAAAATTAGGATTGAAAACCACGGGAACGACTTCTGGTAAAGCACAAGATTTGAAAAATTTCAATGCTGAAATAGGTCAAAATGTTGGTTTGTTTAAAGTTTTTCATGAATCGGAAAATGAAGTGGTTTTGGGCGAAGATGATAAACATTTGAATTTTCGGGTTTCCCTTTTTATAGAACCAACGCAGTCAGAAAAGAAGAAATTGAGTATTTCGACTTCGGTGAAGTTTAATAATCTCTTGGGTAAAGCTTATTTTATTCCAGTAAAGCCCATTCACAAGCTGATTGTCCCATCGATGTTGGGTCGAATGGTGAATCAAATTCAATCTTTATAAAACACAATTGGATTTTAGAAATTTAAGACAAAATCATGAGTAAAGCAGAAAAAACAAGACAATTTATCATCGAAAAAACAGCGCCTATTTTCAATACAAAAGGATACGCTGCGACTTCGTTGTCGGATATTACCGAAGCGACTGGATTGACGAAAGGCAGTATTTATGGCAATTTCGAGAATAAAGAGGAAGTTGTCATCGAGGCTCTTCGTTACAATGTTTCGAAGCGCAGTGGTGGTTTGGACGAAGTTATTTCTGCCTCCCAAAATCCGTTGGACGCTTTAATCGGTATGCTGGAATATCATCGTGAAAAGTTGATGCAAGTCTTGAAAACCGGTGGTTGTCCAATGTTGAATGCGGCAACGGAAGCCGACAATCATTTGGAATTCCTAAAAAAAACGGTACAGCGACAGTTTCAAGGTTGGCAAAAGAAATTCATTCAGGTCATTGAAGATGGTCAAACGCAAGGTTTTTTCAAAAAAGACATTTCGGCAGATAATTATGCTAAGGAATTCATTATGATAATTGAAGGAGGCATACTATTGTCAGGCACTATGAATGATAAAAAGTATATGGATTTGGCGGTTGACCGCGGTATAAAAATCATTGAAACCGAAATTAAAATTTAAAAATTTTTTAAACATAAATATACCATTTGGTATTTAACAATATTTTCATCCCTAAAAAGATGATGTAATTAAAAACAAAAAGACAATGGAACATTTTGATATCACCGTAATTGGTTCGGGTCCTGGCGGTTATGTAGCGGCAATTCGCAGCGCTCAATTGGGTTACAAAACTGCAATTATCGAAAAATATGACACGCTGGGCGGCACGTGTACCAACGTTGGATGTATTCCCTCAAAGGCTTTGCTGGATAGTACGCATCATTTTTCGGACGCTTTGCACAAATTCAAAGTGCAAGGAATTGAAGTTGGCGAGGTACAATTAAATTTTAAACAAATGTACGACCGCAAAGCTGACGTTGTTCTGAAAAACACCCAAGGTTTGGAGTTTTTGATGAAGAAAAATAACATTACCAAATTACACGGTACAGCCAGTTTTATCAATAATAATCAAGTGAAAATTTTGGACGCTTCTGGTGTAGAAACTCAAATTTCAAGTGATAAATTTATCATCGCAACAGGTTCTAAACCCTCATCCATTCCTGGTATTGAAATCGATAAAAAGCGTATCATCACATCAACCGAAGCTTTGGCATTGACCGATCAACCAAAAGAAATCATCATTATTGGCGGTGGCGTTATTGGTGTAGAAATGGCTTCTATTTTTAACAGAATTGGCACCAAAGTTACCATTTTGGAATACGCTGATTATCTGATTGCGACAATGGACCACGAGTTGGGCAAAACTTTGCAAAAAATATTGAAGAAAGAAGGCGTTGAAATTCAGTTGCAACAATCAGTCTATAAAGTTGAAAATCAAGGCGATTCGGCAAAAGTTTGGTTTAAAGATAAAAACGGAACCGAGCTAACTTTACAAGCAGATTATGTATTGATGGCAGTTGGTAGACGACCTTTCACACAAGGTTTAGGTTTGGAAAATACAAATGTAAAACTGACAGAAAGAGGTTTCATCCAAGTCAACGAAAAACTACAAACCGAAGCTGCTAATATTTATGCCATTGGCGACGTTATCGGCGGTGCAATGTTGGCGCACAAAGCCGAAGAAGAAGGCGTTTTTGTTGCCGAAACCATCAACGGACAAAAACCGCACATCCATTATAATCGTATTCCTGGCGTGGTGTACACTTGGCCAGAAGTGGCTTCTGTTGGCGCAACTGAGGAAGAATTGAAACGTGATGGAATCGCTTACAACGTAGGAAAATTTCCGTTTTCGGCAAGTGCCAGAGCTCGTGCTTCAATGGATTTGGATGGTTTTGCTAAAGTTTTGGTTGATCCAAAATATGGCGAAGTTTTAGGCGCTCACATCATCGGCGCTCGTGCGGCTGACCTTATCGCATCTGCCGTTGTGGCGATGGAATACGAAGTTACTGCCAAAGATATGTTCACGATGTCGTATGCGCATCCAACCTATTCCGAAGTTGTGAAAGAGGCTTATATGCTGGCTTCCGGACAAGCTGCGATTAATATTTAAATTTAAAAATTCAACTAAAATCTTGAATTTCAATCATAAACATAACAACAAAATGACACCAATAGAATTATTACAATCGTATAAAGGCAAAGTTTTCGATATTTCGCCGTCACCTTTCACAAAATGGTTGGCACCAACGGTTATCGACGCTTCCGAAGGCAGAATTATATTCGAATTTACCGTTCGTCCAGAATGGCTGAATCCGATGCACAATATCCACGGTGGCGTTACAGCTGCCATTATCGACGATGTCATCGGAACCATGATGTTTTCTTTGGGCGAAGACAGTTTTTATACGACCATCAACAACACCATCGATTATTTTTCGGTGGCAAAAGCAGGTGACAAAATTACAGCCGAAACCAAAATTATCAAGAAAGGCAAGCAATTTGTGCACGCTGAATGCGAAATCTGGAACCCCGATCATACGAGAATGATCGCCCGCGGAACCTCTAATTTATTTAAAACCTCATTACAGAAATGAAACGTGTTGTAGTAACTGGTCTTGGGACTATTAGCCCTTTGGGAAATGATATTGAAGGTTTTTGGTCGAACATAAAGGCTGGAAAAAGTGCTGGGCAAAAGCTTTCACGCTTTGATGCATCTAAATTTCGGTCGCAAGTAGCGTGTGAAATTCAGGATTTTGATGCGTCCAAATATTTGGATAAAGCGGAAGTAAAACGCACCGATCTTTTCACTCAATATGCCTTGTACAGCGCATCACAAGCGATGGAAGACGCCAATTTTGATTTGAGTAAAATTGATCCTTTTGACTTTGGTGTTATTTGGGGCGTTGGTCAAGGTGGAATGCAAACCTTTGAAAATGAAGTTGAAAACTACGTAAATGGTGATTATAACCCACGTTTTAATCCGTTTTTTATTCCAAAATTGTTGATTAATATGGCATCGGGAATGATTTCGATGAAATATGGTTTGCAAGGAATCAACTATACACCAGTTTCGGCTTGTGCAACGGGAAATACCGCGATAATGGACGCTTTCAACTACATTCGATTGGGAAAAGCTAAAGTTTTTGTGACAGGCGGCTCTGAAGCGGGCATTACACCTGCCTCTTTTGGCGGATTTTCTGCCATGAAAGCCATGAGCCAACGAAACGACGACCCCAAAACAGCAAGTCGACCTTTTGACAAAAACCGTGACGGCTTCGTTATGGGCGAAGGTGCAGGCGCTTTGATTTTGGAAGAATACGAACACGCAAAAGCTCGTGGTGCAAAGATTTATGCCGAATTGGTGGGCGCAGCGATGACTGCGGATGCTTATCACATGACCTCGCCGCATCCTGAAGGATTAGGTGCAGCTAAATCTATGGAATTGGCAATTGAAGAAGCAGGTTTGAAACCTAAAGATGTCGATTATCTCAATCTTCATGCGACTTCTACGCCAGTTGGAGATATTGCCGAACTAAATGCCGTGCAGAAAGTTTTTGGTAACGACCATCAATTGCATGTGAGTTCCACAAAATCCATGACTGGGCATTTATTGGGTGCTGCGGCAGCGATAGAAGCAATTATTGCCATAAAAAGTATCAACGAAAATATTATTCCTGCAACCATCAATGTTGAAGAATTGGACGACGAAATCCCTGCGGACATCAATGTTGTCATCAATCAACCTTTGGAAAAACCCGTGAAAGTTGCGATGAGCAATGCTTTTGGTTTCGGTGGACATAATTCGACAGTGATTTTTAAAGAGTTTGTTGAGTAAGTAAAAATAAATAATTGTATTAACTAGCTTGCAAGTAGTTTTGATGAAGTTTAAATAGTATACAAAACAAAAAACCACGGAAAATAAAATTCTCCGTGGTTATATAATTCTTCTGAAAGAAAATTTACAAATTCATACCGCCAGAAACCTCGATGCGTTGACCTGTAATCCAACGTGCATCATCGCTGCATAGGAACGCAACTACACCGCCGATATCATCAGGCAAACCAACTCTTCCCAAAGCTGTCACTTGCGCCACATGGTCGTTAATTTCTTTATTGTCACGCACTCTGCCACCACCAAAATCTGTTGCAATTGCACCTGGCGCAACGGTATTTGCAGTAATTCCACGAGAACCTAATTCTTTTGCTAGATAACGCGTTAAAACTTCTACAGCGCCTTTCATTGCAGCATAGGCAGAAGATCCAAGATTAGAAAAACGAGCCAGACCAGTTGAAATATTCACTATTCTACCGCCATCATTTAAGAAAGGTAGAGCTTTCTGCGTCAGGAAAAATACGCCTTTGTAATGAATGTTCACTGCATTGTCGAATTGCTCTTCCGTAGTTTCTGCAAAAGGTGCGTACAAAGCTGTCCCTGCATTATTGACCAAATAATCAAAATTCGGTTTTCCTGTTTTCTCGGTTAAATGATTCGTAACTTCCATTATAAAAGCATCGAAAGATTTTACATTTCCAGCATCCAACTGAAACGCGGCAGCATTTTGTCCTAAATTTTGGATTTCAGCGACCACTTTGTCCGCTTCTTCCTTGTTGCTATTGTAAGTCAAAACCACGTCTACACCTTTCTTAGCTAAACTTAAAGCCATATTTTTGCCTAAACCGCGACTTCCACCAGTTACCAAAGCAATCTTATTTTCTGTACTCATATTTTTGTTTTATTTAATGATGCAAAGTTGCACGAAAATCAGCAATTCAATATTGCGTGAATCAATGAATGATTTGTAAAATTCAAATCATTTAGTTTCGATAAGCCAAAGGTGTTAATTGTGTATGTTTTTTGAAAAAGTTAGAGAAATGTGCTACCTCTTCAAAACCTAAACTGTATGCGATTTCAGAAACATTCCAATTGGTTTGTTTCAATAAATATTTAGCTTCCTGAACAATGCGATTGCCAATAACTTCTGTCGTTGTTTTGCCAATGCTTTCTTTTAAAACTTTGTTCAAATGATTGACATGAACCGATAATCTTTCCGCGAAATCCTTTGCTGTCCGAAGATTCAGTTTTTGATTGGTAGATTCAATCGGAAATTGTCGCTCCAATAATTCAATAAAAAGTGAAGTTACCCTTGCAGCCGCATTATGCGAAGAATTTTGCTCGTCTAAAGGTTGCAGTTTTTGTCCGTAATGAATCAATTCCAAAACATAATTTCGGATTAAATCATATTTGAAACGATAATCGGAATGCAGTTCTTGTTGCATCTTTCGGAAAATTTGCAATACTTCTTCTGCCTTTTCATCGTCAATTTGAAATATCGGATAAGCACCCGTTTGGAAAATGGGTAAATCGTCCAACACAACCCCCGTTTTATTCCGCACTAAAAAATCATCCGTAAAAACACAGAAAAACCCCGACTGATGCTCATCTTGTGGTAACCAGTGATACGGAATTTTGGGTGTTGCAAAAAGCAAAGCATTCTTTTTGATTTCGAAAGTTTTATCTGCATATTCCGCTAAATTATGCCCACGAATCATACTGATTTTGTAGTACATCCGTTTGTTGTAAGGCATCAATTGTGTGCGACGCGTTTCGTTAAAAGTTTCGGCGATATCAAAAATATTGAAATGCCCAATATCCTTAGAAATATCGGGTGGCAAAAAACTATAGATATTTTGCCCCGTTGCATTAGACATTTCCTGATAAAATTGGTCGATGCTGGTTTTCTTTTCCATGACAAAATTTGCAAGAATCAAATGTACGCAAAACTTTCAATCGATATTTATTGCGTTTAAATCTTTGCTAAATCTGAAATAGCATTCACGATTTTTTCATTCAAAGGCAGTGGAATTTCGTGTCCCATTCCTTCAATTTTTAAAAACTCTGATCCTTTGATTCGAGCGTGCAAATCCTCTGCACAAGCCAAAGGAAAAATTGGGTCTTCGGTTCCCTGAATAATCAAAGTCCGTGCATTTATTTTTTCAAAACGTTCAGGATTAAAACCAGTCAAAGTCATCGCCGTAATATGTCCTAAAGTTTGCGCTGGAGCAGCACGCTGATTTTCCTCGACAAGCGTTTGCCATTCTGCATCTTCATCAAATGGAATCAAACTTCCCGAAATTCGTTTGGCAAACTTCAAACGGTTTTCACGAAAAGCTTCTTTATCCATTTTAAAATCTGGTGCTTTTTGCATCATCATTTGCATAACATCTGGCGCAGTTTGCGGAAGTTCGGGATTTAATGAAGTGGACATAATGATTGTCGCACTAAAAACTCTTTCAGGAAATTCGGCTGCCAAAACCTGAGCAATAATTCCACCCATTGAACGACCGACGATATGGGCTTTCTCAATATTCAAGGCGTCCAACAATCCTATTGCATCTTTTGCCATATCCAAAAGTGAGTACGCATTTTCAGGAATTATTCCTTGCTGTAAAAGTTGCATTAATTGTCCAAGGTCCGAAACTTTATGTTCGATAAAAGTACTTTTCCCAGCATCGCGATTATCAAATCGAATCACACGAAATCCTTTATTCACCAGCTTTTGACAAAAATCCAAATTCCATCGCGTCATCTGACTTCCCAATCCGGAAATCAACAAAATACATTCTTTATTTTCCTCGCCAAACTGTTCGTAGCAAATCGAAATACCGTTGACATTTATATATTTTGAACTCATTTTTAAATAATTTAAACTTTACAAATACTTGATTACTCAAATAAATATTTTGCAAATGTAATTAAATTTCAATTGATTATAAAAATACTAATTTTATTTTATTTAAATTTTATATCTTTGCAAATTACTTGACAACTCAAATAATAATCAACAATGAATGACAAGCTTTTAAGTGCTTTTTCCTTGATGAAAGCTCAATCGATTTTGGCTCGAAAATTTGATAAACTGCATCTTCACGGCTTGGGACTAAGTGACTTTATGGTTTTGTATGTTTTAGTAAACAGCCCAGAAAACAAATGCCGAAGAATAGACCTTGCTGACCAATTGGGAATTACCGCATCAGGAATTACACGATTGTTAGCGCCTTTGGAGAAAATTGGCTTAGTCGCTCGTGAAGCGCATTTGCGTGACGCTCGCGTGAGTTTTGTGGTGATAACCGAAACGGGAAAGGAAATATTCGAAAATGCCAAAACTACGGCAGAGGAAGTAGCAGACGATATTTTTCCAAATTTCAAAGTCAAAGAATTAGCAACATTAACGAAACTTTTCATCGATTTGGATGTCAATTTTAAATAAAAAACAATGGATAAACAACAAAAGAAATTAATGCGAGAAGCCTTCAACAACCGAAAAGTGTCGATGGGCGTTTTCTCGATTCGCAATTTGGAAACGGATAAAACATTTATAAAATCAACGATGAATGCGGAAGCTTGGGAGAACAAAGCCAAATTCATTTTGAAAATGGGACAATTTGAAAATGCCGAACTTCAAGCCGATTGGAAACAATTGGGCGAAAATCGATTCCAATTTGAAATGATTGAAGAACTGGAAGAAAACGAAAATCCATATTTCGATTATCAAAAGGAACTTCAGAAAATGGAAGCGAGGATTCGTGAATCTTATAGCAAAAGTGAAAAGATTTTGTACTAATAAAGTCAAGTTTTAAAACTTCGAAATAATGACAATCCTTTATCTAAACTGTATTCCAAGGTTTTAATTTCAATACTATCAAACTTGAAATAAGGACATAAATCAAGAAAATAACTTGAAGATAAATTTTGTAATCGTCGTCATAACCGAGTCTGTCGAATTTAAAAAAGTTGGTGTTCACCAAAACATCCGCAATGATAATGATATTGGCAAACAAAAGCCCCAATTTCAGCTTTGTTAAAAGTAAAACAACAATTAAAAAATCAAAAAAAGTAAGTGAAACCCAAAAGATATTTTTCCATTTTGGAACTTCTGGATTTAATATCCAACCGTGATTTAATAAGTCAAAAATATGCGTAGTCGTTCCTACCGCAAAACCCAATAGCATTACGGAAAGCAGAACTTTGACTTTTGTCGGATAACTTTGGAAAGTTAACTTCACGGTTTTACTGACTTAATTAGAATTTATTTTTTTGTTGAATTGATTTGAATGTCGTAAAACAATTTTTCAAAGATAAATTTTTGTCCATTAAGTCAGGCAATTTTATTTAAAACCAATTATTTGCAAATAAATCAATATCCTTGAGAAAACGAAAGCATCGTTTCCAAAGCGTCATGAGTTGTATTTATCTAAGATGTATGCTTGATTATAGTTACTATTAGTAATAAACTATCAGGAAGTTCAAGATTTATTCAGGACAGATTATCTCAATTATACGCATTAACAAAATTGTCCCAAATCTGTACAATTAACCTTAACTTTTCAGATAACAACTTTTAATCCAGATTCACAAACTAAAATCAAAATTCCCAGCCTTACTATATTGATAGTGATTACTAACAAAGTAAACTCTTTTTAGAAATTGGGTTTAAAGGCTATGTCCATACAACTAGTGATACACAAAATTTTAAGAAATCAATCGAGAAAGTTTACATTGAAAAGAACTATTTTAGTAAGAAACATAAAAAAATGCAAGAGAATATTATGGTAATAAAGTAAACGCATAATTCTTCTTTTCACTAAATAGATTTTAGGCGATAATAAATTTTGTATATTTGCAATGAGCGAAAGGAAATACGTTGAAAAACAAAGCAATAATCACCGTTACCAAATCGTTACCTAGTTTTTACGATTATCTTATAAAAACTTATTATTCAATCAATACAATTTTTTCTAAATACTTAAATTCAAAATTTACACAAATGGAATTCAATGTTAGCAATGCTTTGAAACAATTAAATAATGATTATTCTGAAGATAAAGCGTCAGAAATTATCGAAAATCTATTGTATAATTCGACTGATTTTTCTGATGAAGACCATGAAATAATCGATCAATTGGGCGATAAATTTCTACGAATTGCTGCACAAATTTTTGTGGAAGATTTGGCGTATGATTTCAATACTTTGGTGAATTATTGGGAAGCTTTTATTGGACAATTAACAGAAGAGCAATCTCAAAACTTATTGAATTTCGCGATCGAACAGACTGATACGGAATTTGTAGAGGATTTTATTATTGGATACCGAAAATTTTATTCAAATCCGAAAGAAAGTATTACGTTTTTCAATAAATTAAATGAAGACGAATTTTATGAAATTAAATTCTTCAAAGCACGTTGTTATGAGGTTTTAGGTGAAAATGAAAAAGCTGTGGAAGCTTATAATAATTATTTAAATTCTGCACATTTCAAAAAAGAAGAAAATGCTGAACAAGCTGCTGTAAACGAGTTTTATATCAGTCATAGCATTGCGCCTTTGTTGGTAAGTATGAAAAAATATGATGAAGCCAAAGTTTACTTTGATCGTGTTTTAGGTAATATCGAATTTGAAGATTATTTAGCTAATTTCGAAGGTTCTAATCAACAAGAAATCAAAAGTTTCTTAGAAGATTATGTGACAACTTTAGAAGAAACTGGCGATAAAAAAACTGCTGAAACAATTTCAAAAAAAATAATGCAATATTTTTCTTAGAATTACAACATTCGGAAATATAGTATTGATGTAGTACGAAATACTCATAAATAGGTAGATTTAATATTTTCTTAACATTAACATAAATCCTATCTATCTGAGTATAAAAAAATAAATATTAATTTATTTATCAAAATAAGAAATCCACCTACCTTTGTACTATAAATAATTTATTCATAGTTGTTAAGGATAATGAAGTTGATTTTCTGAAGAAGAATATCCTTAATCAAATAGAGTTTTTTTATAGTATTTTTAGGTTGGTTAGTGGTTCAATGCAAGTTGAACCATTTTTTATTTCTTATAACCATAAGCGCAATGTCTGCAACCATTTTGGCAGCATTTCCCTTTCTGATAATGGAAAAATTCTGTAAAAACCCAATACCCATTTTCGATATAATAATGTATATGAGGAACAAATTCCGAAGGCATTGTTGGATGCGGATATTGTTGATCTAATTCTACAAAATAATTCAGTTTTTCTATACAAGAATTACACAAACATTTATAATGCGTTTTCTTCAAAAACTCTTTTATTTCGTCTTTTATAACAATTGTAGTACAAGCACAATTTGCAATATCATCTACCCTACAATCCATTGTTTCGTTACAACGCGAACAATTTTCGATCATTTTTTTTTGGATTATTTATTTGATTTTTCAAAATACGAAAAATTCATAAACTTATCTTAAATCATCTGATTAAAATTCTCTATATCCATCATAAATAAATAGTTATAAATTAATTCTATCTAGACATAAAAGAAATCATTTAAGAATAATTGATTTAAAGTCAAAACTTTAAGAAATTTGTAAAAGAATAAAAGATAGACATTATCATTATTCAATTAGTGTTTTTATAGTAGTTTTGATTGGTTAAAATCCTCGGAATAATTTTCCGAGGATTTTTTATTTTCTTAATCTATCAACTAATAAACCTATTACAAAACCGATAATCGATGGAGCAATCCAACCTAAATCATATTCGAAAAATGGAATTTTATTCAAGTTTTCTATTGTTGATTCATCTAATTTTCCTAACAATTTTAATAAGCCAAAAATAGCGATAATTGTAGACGCAATTAATGCAAAAATATAAGGTGTTTTACTTTTAATTGTTTTCCCAAACAACACAATATAAATAACTAACGTGATTGTAATTGGATATACGAAAGCCAAAGGAGGATATGCAAAATTGATAATTTCGTCTACTCCTTTTATCGATAAACCAAATGAAATTACTGTACATAAAACCACTAAAACAGTATAACTTACTCTTCCGTTTGTTAAACGCCCGAAAAATGTACCTACCGCAGATGTTAATGCGATTGCTGTGGTAAGACAAGCAAATGCCATACATAACGCAATTGCAATTACTCCGTATTGTCCTAATGTATTTCGAGAAATTTCGATTAATAATTCGGCACGAGAAATTTCTGGATTTGTAATCCCAGAAGTTGCTCCTAAATAAATCAATCCACCATAAACAAATAACAAGCAAGTCGTAGACAATAAACCTGATACGATTACAATTTGAGATTTACTTTTTGTATCAGTATACCCTTTATCTCGCGCTGCAGCTATGATAATTCCAGCAAAAATAACAGAAGCCAAAACATCTAATGTTTGATAACCCTCTATAAAACCTTTCGAAAAAGATTGCATCATTGTTAAATCTGAAGGCAAAAAGTCAGCGGTTGGATGTATAATTCCAAATCCAATTAATAGGGTTAATAAAATCAATAATACCGGAGTTAAATAATTTCCAATAACATCGACCACTTTAGAAGGACGAATCGCTAAAATAAGTGTTACTGTAAAAAATATTAATGAGCCCCATATCGGATCCAATGTTGGAAAAAATGGTTTTAATCCGACTTCGAATGTTGTGGCTGCAGTACGTGGAATCGCAATTAATGGTCCGATACAAATCATAATAATTGTACCTAAAATAGCCGCCAAATGCTTGTTCACACGATGTCCTAAGTCATTAAAATTATCGCCCGAAAAAACAACAGATAAAATACCAGTAAATGGCAATAAAATACCAGTTAATCCAAATGCAATCATCGCGACGAAATAATTTGAGCCTACTTCTAATCCAATCAAAGGAGGTAAAAGAAGATTTCCTGCGCCAAAAAACATCGCAAACAACGCAAATCCAAGCGTTAATACATTGGTTAACTTTTTACTTTTCATATATTTAATAATTCTATCTATTTTAAAAAACGGTTCGCAAATTACTACAATTGCATTTTGAAGCCTTAAACTTAGTAGAATTATTCGATAATCACACAGCCAATTTATAAATTCGACAGATTTGAATAACAATTTTTATATTTATCAAAATTTAAACTTTATATATTATGAATGTTTTAATCATCGATATCATCAAATCTCAACTCATTTGAAATTTTATCTAAAGAGACAATTCGTCTTTGTAAAATAGATTGATTGAAATATAAACAATCGCTAAAACATAAAAAATAATAGAATAATTAGCTGTTTTCTTATTAAAATATTTTTTCACAACACCGTAAATAATGTAACCTATAATAATCAAAAATACAATGCTCGTTACTAAAATAAATAAGATGATAATTCCGAAGTAAACATTCATAATAGAATATTATTAAACTTTTGATTTTAAAATTTTTGCGATAATATTTATGAGATAAATATTAAACATCATAAAACAAATTGATATTGAAGGATATTCAAAAACAGCGAAAAGTATTATAATCAAACTAAAAAATAGTATTAAAACAACCGCTAAAAAAATCGAAAAATAATTAAGATAACTAAAACCTATCGTTTCTTCATCATCGAAATTAGTGTAGAATATTGCAGCAAAAAAATTGACTATAATTAAAAGAAACAATAAATAACCTAAAAACGGCAAATAAAAACTTAAATCATGAAATCCACGAATGATTGTTTCATCCAAAACAAAAGCTACTGAAATACAAAGCCATGTCATGTTGGTCCAAACAAATATTTGTCCAGAATTGGAGAAAATTTTTCCTAAAAACAACTCCGAAATCTTATCAATTTTCAAATAAAATGACATTGCAAATAGGCAAATCACAAGCTCTAAAATAAAAATAGAAAAGCTGAAAATTGTATCATTATTTTTAACCACAATATCCGTAAAGGAAATTGCCATCAGTACAAGACCGATGACAAAAATCCCCAAAAATAAGTGTGCAAATGTTATTTTGTTTTGTTCCATTCGATGTTTTTTGAATAGTACATTAAGATTGCAATAATGATAAATAATCCTATACTTCCCACTAATAACGCATGTTCTTTGAGTTGTAAAACACTGTAAATAAATGCGTATAATAAGATTAACATTAATGTAATTTTGAATGTTAATCCAAATGATTTTAGGAAAGAATTGACGAAAAATGTAATCAATAAAATGGTTGCACCAGATGAAATAAAATAAGCAATATCAAATCCTAAATATTCTGACAACGATAACAATAACACAAAATTGACACAGATTGCAAAGCCAACTAAGGCATATTGTACCAAATGAATGTTGAAATTATTTCGACTTTCGATAAAGAAAAACGCTACAAAAGTTAATCCAATAAACAAAATTGCATATTTTGTCGAACGATATGTTTTGTCATAATGATCATTCATTTGTAAAAAATTAACGCCAAAACTATAATCAGAAAAGTTAGAAGCGTCTTGCCAAATCTGCCCTTGCAATGGATTTTGTTGATAAATAGACCATTTTACATTGGTTTTTCCATTCTTTGTTTCAGGATCAGAATTAGGTAAAAAATTCCCATCATATTTCAAATCTTTCCAATTTGTAGTCAGATCAACTTTTGTATTAATCGCCGATGGAATAAAATTCAACATTTGCGAACCTTTCATCACCAAATCGATCGAAACTTGATTAAAATCGAATGTAGAAGGATCAATTTTTTGAGACATCATTTGTACAGGCATTACTTTTTTAGTGGTAGTCGTTTGTTCCGAATATTCTCCATTTTCTGCTCTAACTTCTGGTTGAATATCAATTGTAGAAGTCGAATTATCCATATTCAGCGGATAATTTTTATTGTTAGATTGTACAATTACTTTATTCTCATATCCTTTAGAATCAGAGATTCCGAAAACAATTTTAGTCGAAACTACATTCTCTGCACTTACTTCCATTTCTGCAAGCATATCCGAATAATTCTTAAATTTCGAATTGATATTCAGCTTCGAATTGTAAACAACAGCTTCATAAATACTACGACTTTTTAACTGCGTATCAATCGTTCCATTAATGTTTAAATCATTTGCAGAAATATACTTTTTCATTTGTTGTTTCACAACTTTTCCTTGTGCATCATTTACATTTTCCATGTAAGTAACTTCGATAAAAGGACCATAAATTGTCTGTTTTCCACTCCACTTATCCGAAATTTCGGTAATTACTTTTTCTTTGTTTCCTTGTCGTTCTTCAATTAAATTTAATATGAACGGAATCGGAATTAAAAGTCCTAAAACTAAAAGACATACCAAAAATCCTTTTATCATTGTTTTGTTTTGTGAATAAACTGATTGATTTTCAGTTTGATATTCATTTTCTAAATCATTGTTTTCCATAAGTTTGAATTTTATTATTTATTTTAAAAAGTACTTTGTTTTTCAAAGTTTAAATACAAAAAAATTTACTTTATATTCTTTATTAATTTTTCAAGATAGTTCAAATGCTCCTGAAAAGCTTGTTTTCCAAGTGCTGTTATCGAATAAGTTGTATTCGTTTTACGACCTATAAATCCTTTGTGCACAGTAATATAATCGTTTTCTTCTAGATTTTTTAAGTGCGAAGCCAAGTTACCATCAGTCAAATCTAAAAAGTCTTTCAAATCCTTAAAAGAAATTTCTTCATTCATCACCAAAGCACTCATAATTCCCACACGAATACGATTATCAAAGACTTTGTTTAATTTATTAAGATTAAAATCCATGTTGCAAATTTAAGCTTTGTAATCATATTTTCGCACCATCCAAACTCCAAAAATCAAATGCAAAAGTCCGAAACCGATAAACCAAAACAATAAACCATTGAAAATAAAATAGAAAGCTAATAATCCTAAAAATATTTCGCACATTGCCAAATATTTTATCTCAACAATCGTGTCTCGTTCCACTGTATACAGCGCCAAACCATAAAACAAAAGCGTTGCTGGAGCCACATAAGCAAAACTAAAATTATTGATAAAGATTAAACTTACTAATCCTCCAACGATTAAAACAAAAAGAAATTTACGTAAAATTCGTTTGGTTACTGGATTGATAAATTTAACGCCATCTTTTGTCGATTTTTTGGTCATAAAAAAGAAACCTCCAATACAAGCAACTATTAAAGTTACAATTCCTAAAATGAATAATTTAATTTCTAAATTTTTCATTAAAATAGGCGTCAATGTTCCTCTGTAATTTACTTGAAGCGTATCTTGTAAAATTAAAACATATGCGATAAAAGCAGAAATCATTCCCACTACTCCAACCCAAACGCCGCTCCATCCACTAATACCTGTGAATTTTGAGGTGCGTTGCATCATCGATTTGATTTCGTTTAAACTTTCTACAGGATTATTTGTGCTCATATCAAAAGTACTTTGTAATTCAAAGTTAATATAAAAAATGATTCTACAAAATATTTTTCAAAAAAAATCCAATTTCATTTAGAAATTGGATTTTAAAATATAATGAATCAAATTATTCTTAAGGATTTGTAGACCACAAAGATGCTGAAGCCAACATTGCACGTTTATCTAATTTTAACAAATCGACAATTAATTGCGCGAAATCTTCTGGTTGAAGCACTTTTTCTGGATTTCCGTCTGTGATTTTCAACACATCTTTTGACATTTCAGAAGCAATTGTACTTGGAGTTAAGGTCGTAACACGAATGTTTTTCTTTCTCAATTCGAACATCAACGATTCTGATAAACCTATCAATCCCGCTTTTGATGCTGAATAAGCAGAAGTAACTGCGTTTCCTTTTAATCCTGCTGTTGATGAAACATTGATAATATCTCCGCTTCCTAATTCTACCATCGAAGGAATTACTGCTTTTGAAACATAATACGGACCAAATAAATTGGTACGCACAATATCTTCCCAATCATTTTCTGGCATTTCCAAAAAACTTCCGAAAGCCGCTATACCAGCATTATTAATCAAAATATCAAACGCTCCAAAACTCTCAATTAATCGCTCAAGTTGCATTTTCACTTCAACTTTTTCGGCTACATTAAAAATAGAATAATCAGCTTTTACGCCAAAACTTCTAATTTCCTCTACAGTTTCTTCTAATGTTTTTGTATTACGTCCTGTCACAGCTACATTAACACCTTCTTTAGCTAATGCCAAAGCAACAGCTTTTCCTAAACCTCTACTACCTCCTGTGACTAATGCATTTTTTCCTTTTAAATCTTGCATAATTATTTCCTAATTAGAATTTTACAATTTATTTTTTGAAGATTTTTTGTAATTTTGAAGTACAAAGATAAACAACATAGATTTCTAGTGAAAATATTTTTTATCTACTTAATTATAAGTATTTTTATTGCTTAATTACACACTGAATGGATAAATATTTATTTTTTACTCTCCTCCTTATCAACGTCCTCTCTTTTTTTTTATTCAAAATAGATAAAAAAAATTCAATTATTGGTAAAAGGCGTATCTCTGAGTTAGCACTTTGTTTTGTGACTTTGATTGGCGGGACAATAGGTTCTCTTATGTCAATGCAGATTTATCGTCATAAAACAAGAAAAAAGTCTTTTATTTTTAAAATAGTAATGATTATAGCAATACAATGTAGTATATTAATTTTTTTAGTTGATCGAATTTAATTCTTCTAAAATTTAAACCTACGACCATCTTTTTTCTCAGCTTGTTGTTTCTTTTGATTCAATCTTTTTTGTTGAGAAGCTTTCGTAGGTTTGGTCTTTTTTCTAAACTTTGGAATAATCAATGCTTTTTCGACCAATTCTAACATTTTCTTTGTGGCAGATTCTTTATTGTCCAATTGAGAGCGAGATTCTTGTGAATTGATTTGTAGAAATCCTTCTGAATTAATCTTATTTTTTAGCTTTTCTGTAATTAATGCTTTTTCTTCCTCCGAAAAAAATAGAGAAGATTCAATGTTCCATTTTGCTAAAACCATTGTTTCAACTTTGTTTACATTTTGTCCTCCAGCTCCACTACTTCTTGCTGTTTTATATGTTATTTCAGAAGAAAAATCTTTCATCACTTATTATTTTTATTGAATAAAATATGAGATATCAAACAAATTAAAGTAAAAAATACGCCAACAGCAACCACTCCATTCCATTGAAATTTATCCCACGCATTTGCTGCAATAAATGTTCCTAAAGATCCGCCAATAAAATAACTCGTCATATAAACTGTATTCACTCGATTTCCTGCTTTGGCATCTAATCCAAAAATAATGGTTTGAATAGAAACGTGCATTGCTTGTAAACCTAAATCGATCAAAATTACGCCAACAATTAACCCCCAATATGTATAACCAAACTCATAGAAAAATCCCCAAGAAATTAGCATGATCATGATGGAGTAAAAGATAATTTTCGAGGTTGATAATACTTTCGAAACTTTTCCAACTAACGCTGCAGCCAAAGCACCTACAGCTCCAATTAATCCAAATGCGCCAGCAACATCGCTTCCTACAAAAAATGGAGCTTCTTCTAAATGAAAAACCAATGTTGTCCAAAATGCACTGAATGCTGCAAAACCTGTTGCTCCACGAAAAGAAGCTAATCTTAATTGCGGTTGAGTTTTCACTAATTCCACAATAGATTTCATCAGATTACCATAAGTTCCTTTGAAATTTGGCTGTATTTCTGGTAAAAATATATAGATGAATATCCATAGTACAAACATTAAAATTGCACCTATCAAATAAACTTCTCGCCATCCTAAATATTCGCCAATAAAGCCACTAAAAACGCGAGAAAGTAGAATACCAACAAGCAAACCACTCATAACCATTCCGACAGCTTGTGCTTTGTTTTGAGGTTCTGCTAATTCAGATGCCATTGGCACAAAAACTTGCGGAATAACTGAAGTGAAACCGATAAGGAAACTTAATGGAAAAAGCCAACTTACAGATGGTGCAAAATACATTCCCAAAAGAGCTGCAATAATAAAAACAAAATCGATTAAAATCATTCGTTTTCGTTTCAATAAATCTCCTAAAGGAATAATAAATAACAATCCACAGGCATAACCTATTTGTGTTAGCATTGCAATATTAGAGACTTTACTTTCGGAAACATTAAAATCTTTTGCAATTAATGACAATAAGGGCTGATTGTAATAATTATTCGCCACAACCAAACCACTCCCAATGATCATTATCCATAAAATGATTGGAGTTAATTTGGGTTTCATTTGTAAATTTTCCATTCTAATATTCGCTTGCTTCGGTCAAAAGTTTCACATCATCATGAGATAATTGCACATTTACAGCTTCTACAAAAGCATCAAGATGTTGTTCCTTAGTCGCACTCGCAATAGGAACTACAACTGTTTTCTGATCCATTAACCAAGCCAAAGCAACTGCTGAATAAGAAATATTATATCGCGTAGAAATAGTTTGTAAAGCGTCCAAAATTTTGAATCCTCTTTCGTTCAAATATTTTTTGATTCCTTCTCCTCGTAAACTTTGTTGTAAATCTTCTTCAGTTTTATATTTACCTGATAAAAATCCACTCGCTAAACTATAATAAGGAATAACAGCTAAATTGTATTTCTCAGCAACAGGTTGCAAAAATTCTTCAAAATGCTGACGATCATACAAATTATATTCAGGTTGCAAGGTTTTGTATTGCGGCAAATTGTAAAGTTCTGATTTATCCAACGATTCAATCAATCGCTCCGAAGAAAAATTAGACGCACCAATATATCTCACTTTCCCTTCTTTTATCAATTGATTATAAGCGGATAAAGTTTCTTCAACAGGTGTATTTACATCATCATAATGTGTTTGATACAAATCAATATAATCTGTTTGTAAACGGATAAGTGATTCTTCTACTTCTTTTAAGACATGAGCTTTTGTAGTATTTGGCTTATCTTGAATCATATTTCGTCCACCAACTTTCGTTGCCAAAACGATTTGATCTCTCACTCCTCTCGATTTTATCCAATTTCCGATAATTCGTTCAGATTCTGTTCCAACGTTACCATCCACCCAATACGAATAGTTATTTGCAGTGTCTATCGCATTAAATCCTCTGTCCAAAAATCCATCTAAAATTCGAAAAGATTCTTCTTCATTCAATGTCCAACCAAAAACATTTCCTCCGAAAAAAATTGGTTTTATCTCTAAATCTGTATTTCCTAATTGTACATTTTTCATGGGTATAAAGATAAAAAAAAAGCTACTTTGCAGTAGCTTCTTGTTGTAAAATTTTTTGACTCACACGTCGAAAAATGTAACTTTTAAGATACTTTATGGTGTCTTCATAGGTTTAGAAAACAAAGCATCAAAGTTTAATACTTAGTTTGAAATCGATAGTGCAAATATATATACTGAATAATATCTATCATCAAAATAGAGTTTAGATTTCGTTAATTCACGTTTCAGCAAGGTGAATTGTAAATTTATTCAGGTGAAATTTTAATTAACTTTCAAAATCATCCAAACTTTTGTTCCTTTTTCATGAAAATCTATAAAAATATTTTCTTCAATATTATGATTAAGCAATTGTAAACGCTCATTAATTATCTTAAGTGCTTTCGAATCGTGAGTTTTATTTTGCGTAATTTGTGTTGTATTTCCCTTTCCATTATCTTCAATAATTATTTCTAAATAATCAATTTTTATTCTAATAATCAATTTGATAATCGGTTGCAAATGGTTTTGATCAAATGCGTGAACAAAAGAATTTTCGATAATTGGCTGAATCAACATTGGCGGAATTTTGATACGATAAATATCCAATTGGCTATCAATTTGAACATCAAATTCTATTTTATTTTTCCATCTAAAATTCTCAACTTCAACATATAATTTCAAAAAATCAATTTCATCTTTCAAACTAATTTCATCTTTTGTTGAAAGATTTAACATCTGACGAATCAAATGAGAAAAACGTCCCAACGAATTTAACGCATTATCAATATCATTATCCAAAATATAAAACTGAATAGAATTCAACACATTGAAAATAAAATGCGGATTCATTTGAGATTGTAAGGCTGTTAACTTCGTTTCGGTTAATTGTCGCTCTAATTGCAAACGTTGATTTTCTTGTGTATTTTTCTCATTTAATTGACTAATTTTTAATTGATTAAATTTATTTAACGTCTTGATTTTATTTGTATTATAACGATAAATAATCAATCCTAAAGTTAAGACTGACAACAAAATAAAATAAATATTCAAGTAAAAAGGTTCTTCAACATTCAACGAAACCAAATCAATAATTTGTTTTTGTCCGTTGCTTGTATCTGTTATTTCTAATTGAATACGATATTTACCATATGGTATATTCCGCAAATAAATAGATGGGTTATAAAAATACTCATTCCACTTTTCATCAGGATTTACACGATATCTGTACTTATAACTTTGAGCGAAATTAGCATCAACGACAGCAAAATTTAGTGTAATATTGTTCTCATTATTTTTTAAATTCAAATCTTTATCAATCAAATCAAACCACATAAATTTCTCTACTCCAAAAGATTGATCATTAATTTTAAAACTTGTAATAATAATCTCTTTCGACTGATTTTTTTGCTTTAATAAATTCTCAAGATTTAGCTTATAATAACCATTTTCAACTCCAATTGTAGCCGTTTTTCCGTCAAAAATAGACGAATGTATATCCTTATTTACAAAACCTTGTTCGTTGCTAATCATATACGTTTTATCATTATTGAAAACAAGTAAATTACGATTTGTTCCAATCAGAATTGAGTTCCCAAAAATGTCAATTGAACTGATATTTTCCCCGCCAATTTCACGAATATTAATTATTTTTTTTGTGATTAATTCTTCTCCTTTTACCTCTAAAATATAGACTTTCGCAAATTCTGTTGCGACCATCAACTGATTTTCACCAACGCATTTTATCATTTTAATTTTCGATTCATTAAACTGATTATTTTGCAAATACGAAATAAAATTTCCATTTTCATATTTGAATAATCCATCCAATGAAGAACCAAAAAACACAGCTTTTTTATTTTGAGAAATTGACACTACATCTTTCGGAACATTGGCTTGCGCAGCCGAATATGAGTGATATTTTAGATTATTTAGATCATCAAAAACTAAAATTCCACCAAAAGGATTTGTCTGAATAAATTGATTATTAAAATACGTAAATTGACTTGTTCGATTAGGTAAATAATCTTTGAATTCTCCATTAAAATCTAACTCGAAAAGTCCTAAATTAGTTGCTATAATGAACGAATTGTGACGAATAATCATTTTATAAAAACGAAGGTTTTTTTCTTTCAAATCAAAATCAATTTCATAAAAATCTTTATTTGATTGACTTAAAAAATCTTTGAATTTTGACTTATTTCGAAGCATATATTGATAAAAAGCATCTCTCTTTATCTGCTTATTAAATACATTATTCTCTTGAAAATAAAGTCCATCTGGCGTTAAAAAATATTGTGTATTCGCAACTTTTAGAATTTCAATAACTCTTTTATTATCAATTGTTGAAAAATCTAAAAAATGATTAAAATGAACTTCAAAAAGTCCTTTATCAGCACTTCCAACATAAATTAAATCATCCGTTTTACTACTAAAAACTCGATAAGGATAATCCGAAGTGATTTTAAAATTTTCTGTTTGATCTGTTATTTTATTATCCTTTAACTCTGCAACCATGCCATTTCCCGCACCCGTTTCGTAACCTGCTAATAAAAGCGAATGACGTTTATCTGAAATGTTATGATTTCTAAAAACTGGAAAATCGTACGTTTTAAAATTCAATTTTTGATTCAAAAAATCGTTTATCGGAATGACATTAAGACCTTTAGACGATGACAAATACAAATCATTGTTATAAAAAAAACTATAATTAATTCGATTGAAAGGATTGACCAACTTCAACTTATCGCGATGAACTTCATAAACACCATGATCGATTGTTGCAACATAAACCTTATTTTGATATTCGAAAAAAGATACTGCTTCGAACACAATATTGTTATTTTTCTCGAAAGAAGGATTGTAAATTTTCTTTGATTTTGTATCAATAATTGAAACGCCTCCTTGCGCTGCAACATATATAAAATCATCTAAATAAAATAAATTTCGAACGCGATCCGAAACCAACCCTTTCGCTGTATTAATTTGTTCAAAACGTTGACCTGTAAATTTCAATATTCCTTGTCCATAACTTCCAAACCAAATATTATGCTGTCTATCTTCTATTATTGTCCAAACATTATTGTATTGTACTTTCTCGAAGCGTTTCATCATTTTGAAATTGTCCATGTCTTTCACAAACACGCCAAAACGAGTTCCAACCCATAAAATTTTGCGAGAATCTTTGTAGACACTCAAAATCTCATTGGCAGGCAAACCATTTTCGTACGTGTATTGTTTTGTCAAAACATATTGCGCAGAAAGTTGATGTGAGCAAAGAAATAAAAGAAGTAAAAAAATGAAGTTACGCAACCACATTCGATAAAATTTTATACCCCAAAGAAGTCACAGGCAGATTTGATTCGCCGTCTTTTGGATGACAATTCAGAATCAATAAATTGTTTCGTTTATCAAATTTTTTAGCAAAATTAATATTAACTAAATATGATCTATTTACACGGAAAAAATTGGTTTGATCAATTAAATTTTCTACTTCTTTTAGTGTTTTAGTTACCATGTACGCCTCTTTTTCAGTAAAAATTGTACAATAACTATCATCCGCTTTACAGTAAATAATATCTTCAATTTTCAGTACCAAAACCTCTGTTATAGATGGAATAAAAATAATTCCATGTTCATTTTTGAAAACATCTTTCAGATTATCTGTTTCTACCTCATCTTCAAAATCATCTGAAATATTAACAACCTCCTTCGTTGTTTTTTTTTGATTTTGACGTTCTACAAAACGATTCAATAATACTTTAAGGTCAGAAATTGAAATAGGTTTCATCAAATAACCCAAACATCCCCATTGATTTACAGCTTCTAAAATATAATCTGAATGAGCTGTTGTAAAAATGACATCAAACGTAATATCATCAAAATAATCAAATAATTTAAACCCAAATTCCTCTGGCATCTGAATATCCAAAAAAACTATATCTGGTTGATTTTCCTTAATTTTTTCTACACCTTCTTTTACAGAATTTGCCGTATCAATGGAAACAAAAAAATCTGGCAAAGCATGTTGAATAATTTTCTTTAACCCTTGTTGAGCAAAGTGTTCATCGTCTATAATAAGAGCTTTGTAATGATTCATTTGAGTTTAATTTGTTACAAATATAAACTAAAAAAGGATGCTCCGTAGAACATCCTTTGATTATGATTGAAGTAATATTTTTAAACTCTTTTCGATTTTAATTGTAAAAAGATTGCTGCAATTATTGATCCGACCGAAGCCATAATAAAGCCAACCCACAATTGCGAATTATATCCTAATCCCATTGCAATCGGAATTCCTCCTAAAAATGCACCTAAAGCATTTCCAATATTAAAACTTGCTTGACCAGCCGCTGCTGCCAAAGTTTCTGATCCTTTTCCATTATTAATCAACATCATTTGAATTGGTGAACCAATTGTAAACGCAATTAACCCTGTAATAAACGACATGATATAAGCCATTATTTGTATATGAGATGTGAAATAAACAATCACTAAACAAATCGCCATCGACGCAAAAGAGATAATTGCAGCTTTATTTGGCGACATGGTATCTGCTAATTTTCCACCAATAAAATTACCTACAAACATTCCTAGACCAATCAAAGTCATAATAATTGGAATTTTTGTTTTGGGTAAATCTGCTACGTTTGTCATTAACGGAGAAATGTAACTTATCCACGCAAATAATCCTGAAGTTCCGATAGAAATCATCACAATTAATACCCAAGCTTCCCATTTTTTGAAGAAACTTAATTGTTCTACCAAACTTCCTTTGTTTGTATTTTTAAGATTCGGAACCCAAAGAGAAATCGCTAACATCGTGATTAATCCTAAACTTGCAATAATCCCAAATGTTAATCGCCACGAAAAAACTTGTCCTAATTTCGTCCCTAATGGAACACCGACCAAATTCGCAAACGTTAATCCCGCAAACATAATCGAAATGGCTTGCGCTTCTTTTCCTTTTGTTGCTAATTGTGCTGCCACAACAGATCCTACACCAAAAAATGCTCCATGAGGTAAACCAGACATGAAACGAGCAATTAATAAGGTATTGTAACTTGGTGCAATAACAAAAAGTGAGTTAAAAATAGTAAACAATAACATAAAAAAGATTAACACTTTTTTTGGAGAATATTTACTTGTAGCCATAATTAATGTTGGAGCTCCAACCATTACACCCATTGCGTACATTGATATAAAATTCCCTGCTGTTGGAATTGAAATATTCAAATCTTTTGCAAAATCTTCTAAAACTCCCATCATCGAAAATTCCGTCATTCCGATGGCTAAACCTCCCATTGCTAAGGCAAGTAAACTCTTTTTTACCATTTATTCTTCTATTCTTCGTATAATTCTATCGGCAAACCATCGGGATCTTCAAAAAAAGTAAACTTCTTTTGCGTGTATTCATCCACACGAATTGGCTCTACCGTCACATTCAACTGCGTTAGTTTTTCTACTTCATTTTCTATATTTTCCACAGCAAAAGCAATATGTCTCAATCCAGAAGCTTCTGGTCGAGAAACACGTTTTGGCGGATTAGGAAAAGAAAATAATTCGATGCAGTAATAATTTTGCAAAGCTAAATCTAATTTATAAGAATCACGTTCTTTTCTATAAACTTCTTGCACAATTTCGAATCCTAAAATTTCTGTATAAAAGGATTTCGATTTTTGATAATCTGAACAAATGATTGCAATATGATGGATTTTTTTTAATGCTAACATGGTTTATGCGTAATGATTATTTTTTGCTCTTTCATATTGTGGCAACCACTTTATATCTTCGTCCAACTCTTTTGCAGCACGCAATGCAAAATATGGATCACGTAATAATTCTCTTCCTAAAAAGATTAAATCAGCTTCATTATTTTGAAGAATTTCTTCGGCTTGTTTTGGTTCAAAAATTAATCCAACAGCTCCAGTAATTATTTCAACTTGATTTTTAATTTCATTTGCGAATGGGACTTGATAATTTTTTTTGACATCAATTTTTTGATGACTCACTCCTCCTCCAGACGAAACATCAATCACTTCTACTCCATTTTGTTTTAATATTTTACACAATTCAATTGTTTCATCTAAATTCCAACCATTTTCTGCCCAATCCGAAGCTGACAAACGAACCCAAAGCGATTGAGTTGTAATATATTTTTGCATTTCAGCAACAATTTCTAACACAAAACGAATTCTATTTTCGAAACTTCCTCCATATTCATCTATTCGATTATTAATTAAAGGCGAAAGAAATTGATGAACCAAATAACCATGCGCACCATGAATTTCTAAAATTTCAAAACCAGCTTTTATGGCACGTTCAGTTGCTTTTCCCCATTCTTCTACAACATTTTCAATTTCAGAAATTGTTAATTGATGTGGAATTTCATCCGATTCATTAAAAGGTAAATTAGAACTCGAAACTGTTTTCCAACCATTTTTTTCGTCAGATTTTATTTGATTGTGTCCCAACCAAGGTTTTTCTGTACTTGCTTTTCGTCCTGCATGCGCTAACTGAATCCCAGGAACGCAATTGTATTTTTTGATTTCAGAAGTTAATTTTTGATACGCTTCGATATGTTCATCTTTCCAAATTCCTAAATCACCATATGAAATTCGACCTTCTACAACAACCGCGGTAGCTTCTTGTATAATCGCCGAAACATTACCTACTGCACGCGAAACATAATGTTGAAAATGCCAATCATTTGGAAAACCATCTTCCGAAGAATATTGGCACATTGGCGACATAATAATTCTATTTTTTAATGAAATAGATTCATTTATATTAATTGATTCAAATAATTTGCTCATTACTTGTTTTTTTGATTTGATTAATTTGGAATAAAATTCGTGAATTTGATTGATTTCTTAAAATGATTCAGCTTAAAAATAGTTTAAATTCTAATCTTTCAGAAAAATTAAAAAAGCGTCGAAATACACAAAATCATAAATAATTTTAACAATTTATTTAAAACTGACAAAAAACATAAATTTAAAAAAATCTAATAATCAATCCGATATCATAGTAAATATCTAAGGTTCAGAATAATTTTTAATAAATCTTTCATTGTTTCTTAGTTTGTTCGTAATTTTACAAAAAAGTGAATTTTGGAAAAGAAAAAGATTGTCATTTTAGGTGCTGGATTTGCCGGACTTAAATTAGCCCGTAAATTAAATAATAACCCACACTTTTCTGTTACACTTATTGACCGCTATAATTACCACCAATTTCAACCCTTATTTTATCAGGTTGCAACTGCAGCGATTAACGCAAGTGATATTTCGTTCCCTATTCGAAAAGTATTTCAAGGGAGTAAAAATGTGAGCGTTCGTTTAGCCGAAGTTACAGCAATTAAGAAAGATCAAAATATTGTTGAAACCACAATCGGGGATTTTTCCTACGACTATTTGGTTGTTGCCATGGGATGTACCACAAATTTCTTCGGGAACAAACAAATTGAGGAATTATCATTCCCAATGAAATCGACAAATGAAGCTTTAACGCTTAAAAATCGATTATTAACAAACTTCGAGAGTGCATATTCTGCAGAATCTCCAGAAGAATTGGAAGAAATTATGAATATTGTCGTTGTAGGTGGAGGACCAACAGGAGTTGAGCTTTCAGGTGCAATTGCGCAAATGAAAAAATTCATTCTTCCGAAAGATTATCCAGATTTAGATTTCTCTAAATTGAATATTTATTTGATTGAAGGAGGTCCAAATTTATTAGGTCCAATGTCTGAATTGGCGCACAAAAAGTCTTATGAATATTTGACAAATATGGGCGTAAATGTTTGGACAGAAGGTCGCGTAACTGACTACGATGGAAAAACAATTTCTTTGGCTGATGGTCGTACAATCAATACTCGAAATTTGATTTGGGCTGCTGGAGTTATGGGAAATGTGCCTGAAGGAGCAGTAAAACAAGAAGATTTGCAACGAGGAAATCGTTTGAAAGTAGATCGTACTTCTAAAGTTTTAGGAACTGAAAACATTTATGCAATTGGAGATATTTCTTCGATGGAAACACCGAAGTATCCTCATGGACATCCACAATTAGCACGTGTTGCAGGAGATCAAGCTGAACAATTGGCGAAAAACTTTGACAAATTAGGACAAGGTTTATCTGAAGATAAATTGACATTGTTCGAATACAAAGATCCAGGTTCTATGGCAACAATTGGTAAACGCAAAGCAGTTGTCGATTTACCTAAATTCTCTTTCTCTGGACGTTTGGCATGGTTTACATGGATGTTTTTGCACTTGATGTTAATCTTGACTGTACGTAACAAATTAGCTATTTTCTTAAACTGGGCACAAACTTATTTTACAAATGATTCATCATTACGTATTATTGTTCGTCCAACGAAAAAAGATTTTAGATTTAATTTGAAAGGTTATCGCCGTTTCCCAAAGAATCGTGATAAAGAAGTAGAAGCTTAATCAAAAAAGTATATCAATAAAAAACACCGCTAAAAATTTAGCGGAGTTTTTTTTATCTATAAATTGAAATTTTATTTTCTTGCAGAAGGTCTTCTCACTCCTGTTTTTACTCTTTCTGTTGTTGCTGATTTTGCATTTACAGCACCTTTTGCAGATTTGTTGTATAATTGAATGAAATCAAACAATCCGTCAAAATCACCCGTCAATGTTTTACCATTCGAAACTCTCAAAGCAAAGTTTGTAGACAATAAACTTCTGTTATAAGGATCAAAATAATTTTTTAAGTTAATAGATCCTGAAGAGAAATCTGTATCTAATAATGCAAATGTTCCTGAATTAAGAACTGGTACATAATTTTGCATAATAGGATCTTCGTAATATTCGATATAATCCAATCCTCTATCATTATTTTCTGTTACGTAAGTTCCATTAAAATTTAAATCACCTCTTTGAAAGATTTCTAAATACAAATAAGAGCCATATAATTTTCCATTTTTAGGAACCGGATTCGTCGATAACTCTACACTATAATAATATCCTCCATCTGCTTTTTCAATATCAGCTACAACTGCATTTCGAAGCGGAAAAGAAACGCCATCATAATTGATTTGTCCAACATTTACAATTTCTGGTCCGTTGTCATAGTATCCATCATCATTATTCACACAAGATGTTAATGATATAGACGAGACCGCTAACATTGCTAAAAATATAATTTTTTTCATAATTTCTAAATTTTCAAACTAATTATAATGCCAATATTACAAATAGCGTGCTAAAAAATAACAACAACCAGTTTTGGCATAAAAAAAGTGTCACACAAACGTGCAACACTTTGATATTAAATAAAATATTTTTTTAACAGAAAATTATCCTTTGATAACGATTTCCATTTTTTCTTGCTCTTCTAAAGCCAATTCCAAATCAACCAAGATACGTCCTGAATGTTCGTCAGCGATAATTTTTTTACGTTGAGCGATATCCATTTGTCTTTGTGGTGGAATTGTAAAGAAAGATCCCGCAGAAGCTCCACGTTGTACCGGAACAACAGCTAAACCATTTTTCACAGAATTTCTGATACGGCTGTAAGCGTCTAATAATCTTTGCTCGATTTTAGCAGAATATTCAGAAGATAATTTCAATAAATTACTTTCTTCTTTTTCTGTATCTTTTACAATTGTATCCAACTCAGCTTGTTTGTGAGATAAATGCTCTTTCATTGAATCTAATTTTGTATTAAATTCTTCAACTTGTGCATTTTTTTGAGAAATTTTAACTGTAAACTCGCGAATACGTTTCTCAGATAACTCAATTTCCAAACCTTGATACTCAACTTCTTTCGCTAAAGCATCAAATTCTCTATTGTTACGTACGTTATCTTGTTGTTTCGTGTATTTTTTAATTAAAGCTTCAGCATTTTTGATTGCTTCTTTCTTCAATTTAATTTCTTCATCCAAACCTTTAGTTTCGTCAACTATTTTTTGGATTCTCGTTTCTAATTGTGCAACATCGTCGCTCAAATCTTCAACTTCTAAAGGTAATTCACCTCTTGTGTTTCTGATTTCATCTAAACGTGAATCAATTAATTGCAAGTCGTATAACGCGCGAAGTTTTTCTTCTACGCTTAGTTCTTTGATATTTTTTGTTTCAGACATAGTTAACAATAATTAACAGGATTGGTATTAATTCCAGAATTAAAGACCACAAAATTAGTAAATTTTTCTTTAAGATACGAAGTTATTAAGTTTTTTGTAAACTGTTCCGATTCAAAATGTCCAATATCTGCCAAAACAAGCTTATTTTCAGCTGTAAAAAAATCGTGATATTTCAAATCAGCCGTGATATAAATGTCCGCTCCAGCCGAAATTGCATTTTTTATTCCAAATGCGCCAGAACCTCCAAGTACAGCAACCTTCTTTATTTTTTTGTTTAATAATTTCGAATGACGAATAACGGGTGTATTCATTTGAGTTTTTAGATAATTGAAAAAATCGAGTTCTTCCATTTCATTTTCTAACTCTCCAATCATTCCAATTCCAATATAATTGTTCTGATTATTCAACGAAATAACAGAATATGCAACTTCTTCATACGGATGATTTTTGAACAAAGCATTCATTACATCACCTTCCAAATGTTGCGGAACAACAACCTCTATTCGCGTTTCGTTTACTGTTTCCAGCTTACCAACTTCTCCAATAAAAGGATTTGCACCAGCAATTGGTCGAAAATTCCCATTGCCTTCTATCGCAAAACCACACGAATCATAATTCCCAATTTTTCCTGCACCAGCTTCATATAACGCAGCTTTCAATTGCTCTGCATGTTCTGTTGGCACATAAGTAATTAATTGTTTGATTGTTTGCGATTTCGGAATAAGAATTTTAGTATTCAATAAAGCTAATTGCTCAGAAATTTTGAAATTAACACCAACTTTCGAATTATCTAAAGCCGTATGCGTCGCATAAATACTAATTCCATTTTTGATTGCCGTCATCACTGCTTTTTCAACATAATTTTTTCCGTTCAATTTCTTTAAACCAGAAAAAATAATTGGATGAAAACTCACAATTAAATTACAATTTTTCTCAATCGCTTCTTCCACAACTTCTGGCGTTGTGTCCAACGTTACCAAGATTCCTGTTACCTCATCATTGTAATCTCCAACTAGCAATCCTACATTGTCAAAATCCTCTGCATACGCCAAAGGCGCTATTTCTTCCATCGCCAAAGCGACATCTTTTACTCGTATCATTTATCTTTTAAAAGCAATTTTTCTGTAGGCAAATCATTTTCGATGCCTTTCCAATACGATTCAAAATTAAACTTTTCTAACAACTTTCTCGAAGCAACATTATCAGGATCGATGACAGCCATTACTTGCAAATCAGGAAATTTTTCTTTTGATTCTGCCAATAAATGTTCGCAAATCATTGAACCAAAACCTTTTCTCCAAAATTCTTTTTTCAATAAATAACCAATTTCAAGTGAATTTTCGATGTGTTTGTTGTAAACCAATTTACAATCACCTAAAAGATTATCATTTTCATCATAAACTTTGAAAAAACCTAAGTTTTCATCAGCTTCTCCTTTTTCTAAAATTGAAGTAAATTTATGATTTGCTTGCTCTTCGTTCAGACCTTTACCAGAGATGTATTTCATCACTTCGTCGTCCTGAACAAGTTTAAAAAAGTTATTAAAATCTGTAGGTTTATATTTTTCGAACCGAATTTTCTTCATGAAATTTTGTTAATGCTTTTAATAAATTGATTTGATTAATCGTACGATTTAGATTTTGTTTTGGATAAGAAATCGAATAATAAATATCGTTTTCTAAATAATCAGCCAAAAATCTAACCGCTTGAATATAAATCACAATATACGCAACAAAATCCATATTATCAAGCTCGACAGGCGTCAACACATTTTTCAGGTGTTCTTGAAAACCTTTTTTAACAGCCAAATAATAATCTGCCGAAAAACCATTTTCTCCATTTGGATCGTCTTCAGCTTTCAGGTTTGCATATGTACGAATCATATCTCCAAAATCGCACAAAATATTTCCTGGCATTATTGTATCCCAGTCTATCACAGCAATTACTTGCGAATGATTATCATTATTGAATAAGAAATTACTGATTTTTGCATCGGCATGAACGACACGTTTTGGGAAATCTATTTCTAAATATTTTTCTACTTGATATAGATTATCCAAAATATAAGCAACTTCTTCTTTCGTTTCTTCTAAACGCTCTGTTGAAGCATTTTTCAATGCATTTTTGAAATCATTTACACGTTTATGATAATCTAAAAACCCGACAATCGAAGGATGAATTTCATCAACATTAACATCTAACAAATACGAATGAAATTCACTAATTGTTTTCGCCGCTTCATACGCTTGTTCCGCAGATTCCACTTTCTCAAAACAAATAGAATTTGGAATAAAAGAAGTCATTCTCCAAATTTCTCCATCTTCTTTTGCTAATAAATTTCCTTGCAAATCTTTTACAATTTCGATTACAGAATTTTGATAATTCTTTGCTTTTAGATGACGAGAAATGATGTCAATATTGTTCGAAATTACTTCTGGTTGAGGAAAAACGTGCGTATTTATTTTTTGTAAAATATATTTTTTTCCTTCATAATCAACTTCATAAGTAGAATTAATCCAACCAGAACTGATTGGATTAATACTAACTTGATCTATATTTTCGAAATAATGTTTTAATATTTTCTCCATTATATTTTATGTCCAAAGTGAATTTGGATATTTTTGATCATTGATTAAATTGTGAATAGAATTTACAACTACTTCTCTATCTTCTGGATATGTCATTCCAAACCAATTGTCATCCGATTTTTCTACAATCACTTCCAATTGATCTTCTTTGATCATATCATTTACAACTTTCGGCAAGAAAAATTCTGCTTTCAATTGAGAAGCATTTTCGTGAAGAAATTCCTCAAATTTATCTTCTAATTTTCTGAAAATAGAAGGATGTAAAACAAAGAAATTCATCGATACAGCCGTATCTCCGTCCAATGGTAAAATGTTATCATCTTCTTCAAAAACAATTTCTCCATTTTCGTTAGAATAGATATTTGTACGCTCTACAACATTCTCCAAATGACCGTTAGTTACCGTGCAAACTCCGCGAGAAACAGAACCATTTTCGCTGATCGTATTCGCCAATTTGTACGCAACCATACCATAAGTATTTGCAGTGATTTTTTCGTTTTGAACTAATTCATTCGCCTTTTCATAAGCTTTACGACCATAAAAATCGTCAGCATTAATCACAATAAATGGATTGTTTAAATGATTTTTTGTAATCATTAACGCATGTCCAGTTCCCCAAGGTTTTTCACGTTTTTCTATTGTATCGTAAATTCCTCTCGGAACAGATGTATACGTCGTTTGAAGAACAAATTCTACTTTACCTCCATTTTTTTCAATTAAATTTTGAAAATATTTTTTAGTTTCTGCATTAAATTGTTCATTAATAATGAATACAAAATGTTTTATTCCACAAGAAAAAGCATCGAAAATTGAATATTCCATCAACGTTTCTTTACTTGGTCCAATTGGATCAATTTGTTTTTGTCCTTTGTAGCGGCTTCCCATTCCACCTGCTAAAATGACTAATGATAAGGTTTTAGAATCCATAATCTTCTGTACCAAAAACTGGTTTTCTTGTTTTATATTTTCCTCTTGTAAAGTCTGGCATTTCTTGAGAACTACCATTTCCTTCGATAGATTTTTCACTTAATGGTGTTACTGCATACCAAGTTGCTAAATCATATACATCGAATGGGAATTCTTTGTTTGCTTTAATACATTCGATAAAATCATTCATTAAGAAGAAATCCATTCCTCCGTGCCCAGCACCTTCTGCCTGAGTTTCGTATTTTTTCCAATATGGATGATCGTAAGTTTTTAAATGATCTTCTGAACTTGCCCATTTGTGAGAATGTCTCATTTCATCTTCGAAATAAATGAAACCTTGACTAAATCCTCCTGAACCGATATCTTGCCAAATACCATCAGTTCCTTGAATACGGAAACCTAAGTTATATGGACGTTGTAAAGATGTATCGTGCGTTAATAAGATTGTTTCTCCGTTCTCACATTTTAACATTGTTTGAACGATATCTCCTTGTTTGAATTTAACCTTTGCATTTGGGTGATCTGCTCCTCCATTTTTTACGATATAATCAGTTAAACCAGCTTGTTGAGAAGCCATAGAAGTTAAATGTGTAATTCTATTTCCACGGTTAACATCCATCATTGTACCGATTGGTCCTAAACCATGCGTTGGATATAATTCTGCATTACGTTTTACATAATGATTTGTACGCCAAGCAGCTTCAGAGAAACCTTTGTCTCCAAATTCAACTCCACCACCATAAGGTTGTTTACCATCGTTAAATAATACATTTCTTAAATCGTGTTGGTAACCACCTTGTCCATGAACAATTTGTCCAAACATTCCTTTACGAACCATATTCATTACAGCCATAACATCGCGACGGTAACAAACATTCTCCATCATGAACACAGGAACTTTCGTTTTTTCGTATGTATCTACGTAATCCCAACATTCTTGTAAATTCATCGCTCCACACACTTCTAAACCTACAATTTTACCCGCATTCATTGCTGCAATTGTTTGCTCAGCGTGAAATTCCCATGGCGTAGCTATAATTACAGCATGAATTTTCTTATTCTTATATAATTTTTTATATCCATCTAAACCTTTAAAATACTCTACAGGTTTTTTATTATGTTTTGCAAAAATTTTGTTTGAACGATCAATCATTCGTTGATCTGGTTCAGCGATCCCAACAACTTCTACATCATTTCTTTTTAATAACTCATCTAAATGTACCTGCCCTCTCATTCCACAGCCAACAATTCCTACTTTCACCTTATCAATTTTTGATGAAAAATCAAATAATGAATCTGGTGATACTAATGCTACCGTAGATGCTGCAGCAGTCGATTTAATAAAATTTCTTCTGTCCATAGTTGTATTTAATTGTTTGCTTTATTTTTTAAAATGCAAAATATGAAAAATAATCAATAAAACTTTCTGCTTATCAGTAAAATTAGTAGGTTTTAGGCGAATCCTTAGCAAATACTATAATAAATTCTGTCGTAGTAACATTTTCGTTTTTAGATTTAATTACAGATAATTTTTCATTTAAATCTTCACTTTCTAGAATTTCAATTACGGCGATTTTGAGCTCAGGTCGAAAATATTTCAAATACCAATAAATTCCGCCATAATTTTTAGAATGATAATCACCATTGTAATGAATGAATAGATTATTTTTCTTCAAATTATTCAAAATTGATTCTGCCATTGTTGCATCCTTTGTAGCTTGCGCTGCAACAAACTGTTTTGCCTTCACTCCAGCATGATCTCCCATCATTTTAATCATTTCAGGATAACCAGGCGCATCATAATCTATCGTAATAGGAAGTTTCGCAATATAAGCTTTCTCATTATTTGGAACTGTATCCAAAGCTTCAAGTCCATTCTTAGCGACATACGAAGCATATTTGCGTGATACGTTAGTCGCTACAAAATCCAAATTCTTTTCTTTCGCAAAATCAACAAGCGGTTTATAATCTGTTTTATAATTATTCCAAAGCTTTGTACTTTTTTGAAATTCTTCATCCGTCGTTTTGCCTTTCAAATAATTCGTTAAATCATTTTGTTGATGGCGCTCGAACATTTCTGCTCCGAGTATCAATTGATTTCCTTTTATCTTATACAATTCTTTTGTCGTTTGCAATTGCAACCAATGATTTACCGCATTATTATGATGTTCACCAAATAAAACAACATCATATTTTGCTAACTCTTTAATCATTTTATCAAAATCAACTTTCTTTTCTTGTTGATTATAAATTTGATAAGTTTTTCCGTTTTGCGCTTTAGCCTGAATTGTAAGTACAATTAATAAGGTATAAAGTATCGTTCTCATGTTATTTAAATTAATTCTAAATTGTAACAAATTAACAAAAAAGTCTACATATAAAGAAAACAAATTCAACTACTATGAATAAAGTTCTTGAAATTAATCAACTTACTAAAAAATTTGGCAGTTTTACAGCGGTCAACAATGTCTCTTTTTCGGTAGAAAAAGGAAACGTTTATGGATTACTTGGTCCAAACGGAAGTGGAAAATCGACAACATTAGGAATGATTCTTAATGTAATCAATCCTACAGCGGGTTCATGGAAATGGTTTGATAAAGAACCAGATAACGATTCGTTGAAAAAAATTGGAGCCATTATCGAAAGTCCAAAATTCTATCCATATTTATCAGCAGAAAAAAATCTTGAAATTGTTGCTGATATTAAAGAAGTTAATTATGCGAAAATTGACGAAAAACTTGAATTAGTTGGATTACTTTCTCGTAAAAAAGATAAATTTCAACAATATTCGTTGGGAATGAAACAACGTTTGGCAATTGCAGCGGCGTTGTTAAATGATCCTGAAGTGTTGATTTTAGACGAACCTACAAATGGTTTAGATCCACAAGGAATTATTCAGATTCGAGAATTGATTATTAAAATTGCGCAACAAGGGACAACAATTATTTTGGCCAGTCATTTATTAGACGAAGTCGAAAAAGTATGTTCGCATGTGGTGGTTCTTAATCAAGGAAAAATGCTTTATGCGGGTTCTGTAGATCAAATGAATTCAAGTTTTGGAAGCATCGAAGTTGCTGCGCAAAATATGGAAAGTTTGGAATATACATTAAAAACGTTCTCATTCGTTTCGAAAGTTACTAAAGAAAATAACAAACTTTTTGCTGTTTTATCAGAAGAAAAAGATCCTGCAGAAATCAATAAAATGCTTTATGAACAAGGAATTATCGTGAATCATTTGGTAAAACGTAAAGAATCTTTAGAGCAACAATTTTTCCAATTAATCCAAAAACAGAACTAACATGAAAAGATTATTTAGCATAGAATGGAATAAATTATTCTACAACAAAGGAACACGAATTTTTATTATTTTATACTTCGTGATGATTCTGTTAATGGGAATTACGTTGCCGAATTTCAAACCAAATATGAATGGAATCGAAATTGATTTAATCAAATTAGGCGCGTTAGAATTCCCTGTAATTTGGCATAACATCACATGGTTAATTGGTTTTGGAAAATTCTTTTTAGCTATTATTGTCATTAATAATATTACCAACGAATATTCTTTCGGAACTTTCAAACAAAATACAATTGATGGTTTATCAAAAACTGAATTTTTAAATACAAAAGTTTTGATGAACGTTGTTATTACACTTATTTCTACATTTTTAGTTGGTGTTTTAGTTTTTGCATTAGGTTCTATTTTTAGCGAAAATTTTGATTTTGTAAACGGAATCGAATTCTTAGGTGGATATTTCGTCGAAATCTTCGCTTACATTGTTTTTGCAATGTTTTTATCATTTCTATTAAAGAAAAGTGCTTTTGCAATTTTGTCTTTAATTGTTTTGAATATTATAGAATCTGTTGCTAAAGTTGTTGAATTTTTAGTTCGATTTGGTAAAAATCCTCCAAAAAATCCTGAAGAAATTAAAATCTTAACTAATTATTTACCACTAAACTCAAACGGAAAAATAGTTGATTATCCTTCTGTAGATATACAAAAAGCAATTATGGAAGGTAAGTTATTTGTTGCCGATCATGTACAATGGGATCATTTTGCGGTAAATATTTTCTACATCATTTTATTTCTTGGTTTATCCTTATTAATTATCAAGAAAAGAGATTTATAATTTATTATAATAAATTATCAAGTTATAAACTAGAGTTTGAAATTACTTCATGCTCTAGTTTTTTTTACATTTCTACTACGTTAATATTTATTTTATTTTTTTTAAATTATTGTTTTTTATTTAAATTAGTTATAATCAATCATCTAATAAAATTAAAATGAAAAATAACTTTAGAATAGTCGCCTTAGATAATGAGCTTTTTAGTGATTATTTTAATCTAAGTGATAAGGAATTGTCAAAACAAAATATCTCGAGAATGATTGTAGATAAATTCCCAGGATATCCTTGCCGAGTTAGTTTAACAGATGTGCAAGTTGGAGAAGAAGTTATTCTACTTAATTTTGAACATCATTCGGTAAACTCTCCTTACAAGGCATCTGGTCCTATTTTTATAAGTAAAAACGCACAAACTTATAAATCTTCTATTAATGAAATTCCAATAATGTTTAACCATCGGTTTTTGTCTATTCGTGCTTACAACAAGAATTCAATAATGATTTTTGCTGATGCAATAAAAGGAGGTTATTTAAAAGAAAAATTAAATGAAATCTTAGAAAACCAAGAAGTCGAATACATTCATATTCACAACGCAAGACCTGGTTGTTATAATTGCTTAGTAGAAAGAGCTTAAAGCTAATTAGTATTTTTGTTAAAAAATTAAATCTGAATTTTAGTTTACAAAGGTTTTTATTTTTTTATTACCATTAATCAATTCAAAAAAAATAATTAATTCATCTAAAATTTGCAGTTTTCTTCTTCAAAGCAATTTACAATTTCACTTGTTTGATTATCTTTGCAACTATGCAAATGACAAATTTCGAAGAGTTAAAAACTCTTTTAAAATCAACACCAAAGAAAATTGCAATTCTACCGCACAAAAATCCTGATGGAGATGCGATAGGTTCTACATTGGCGATGTTTCATTATTTAAATAAATTGGGACATACGTGTAACATTGTTTCACCAAACGATTTTCCGAAGTTCCTAAAATGGATGCCTTCAGCAAAAGATATTGTAATTGCAGATTACCGACCAAAAGTTGCCGAAGCAATTATACATCAAGCTGAGTTAATTTTTATCTTAGATTTTAATACCGTAAAACGAATTGACGACTTAGGAAACTGGGTTGAACGTTCAAAAGCACCAAAAATATTAATCGATCATCACCGTGAACCAGATACATTTGATTTTATGTATTCGGATATCGAAATGCCAGCGACTTGTCAAATGGTTTATAATTTTATCGAAGCGATGAATGATTTGGATAAAATTGACAAAGGCATTGCTGAATGTATTTATACTGGAATAATGACGGATACAGGCGGATTCCGTTTTCGTAATACATCGGCAGATACGCACAGAATTGTTGCAGAATTGATTGATAAAGGTGTAGAAGTTGACAAAGTGACTTCGTATGTAAACGATTCGCAAACGCAAGGACGTTTAAAATTGTTATCATTAACGCTAAATAATCTAACTTTTTTACCAGAACATCGTACAGCTTTCATGTTCTTAAAACGTGAAGATTTATTAGCAAATGGTTTTCAGAAAGGAGATACAGAAGGTTTTGTAAATTATGGTTTGAGTGTAGAGAATTTTATCTTTTCTGTAATTTTTATTGAAGATACACATCATAATTTCATTAAAATTTCGTTACGTTCTAAAGGTGATTTTGATGTGAATGAATTTTCTCGCAAACATTTCAACGGCGGTGGTCATATGAATGCTGCTGGAGGTCGTTCGGACATGAATATGGAAGAAACAATTGCTTATTTCCAATCGCTTTTACCAGAATATCAAGAAAAATTAGCCAGTATCGTTATCTAATGAAAAAAGTTATTTTATTCACTTTCGCTATTTTTGCGTTGATGAGTTGTGATCAAAAAGTGATACAATATCCCGTTTCATATTCTAATGATGATTTTATGAAACGTTCGCAAGAGCGTGGAAAATTATTGCATCAAGAAGAATTGCAATGGTTTGATGATTATATGAAAACATCTGACCTAAAATTTGTTAAAACGAGTTCGGGATTTTGGATTTCGAACAGTGGTCAACGAACAGCTCAAACAGCTAATAATGGAGATTATATCGAATTTGAATACCAAGTAACTGATCTCGAAAACAACATTTTATATTCGTTTAACGATAATAAAGTTCAGAAAATAATTTTAGGAAAAGCTGATATTGTGAGAGGTTTACAGGCTGGTTTACAATTAATTCCTGAAGGTGAAACTGCTAAATTATTGTTACCTTCGTTTTTAGCTTATGGAGGTTATGGTGATACGCAAAAAATTGCGCCAGACTCGCCTATTATTATGGATGTAAAAGTCTTAAAAATTAAAAAACACTAATAAACACAAAGACTGTAAAGTTAAAATGAGAAAAATATTATTAATCTTAACTGTCATCACTACCCTTGTTAGTTGTGGCGTTAAAATTCCAAAATCGATGAGTAAAGAAGAATTTAAAAGTTTAGAAGACGGATTGTATGCAAAAATGACAACAAATCATGGTGCAATGACAATCAAATTATACGAAGAAGAAGCGCCAATGACGGTTGCTAACTTTGTTGGATTAGCAGAAGGTACAAAAGAAAATAAAGCAAAAGCAAAAGGAGTTCCTTTTTATGATGGAATCATTTTTCACCGTGTGATCAAAGATTTCATGATTCAAGGTGGTGATCCAGATGGAATTGGTACAGGTGGACCTGGTTACGATTTCGAAGATGAGTTTGAACCAACTTTAAAACACGATAAAAAAGGTGTTTTATCTATGGCAAATTCAGGACCAGCTACAAACGGTTCTCAATTCTTCATCACAGAAGTTCCTACACCATGGTTAGACGGGCGTCACACTATTTTCGGACAAGTTGTAGAAGGTTTAGATGTTGTTGATTCTATTGCAAATGTAGAAAAAACGCCAAGTGATAAACCAGTTGTTCCAGTTGTAATTGAAAAAGTAGAAATCGCTCGTAAAGGTGATAAATATGCTAAATACAACGGAGCTGAAGCATTTGAAGCTGCAAAAGCAAATCACGCAAAAAAACAAGCTGAAGCTGAAGCGAAAGCAAAAGCTGAAAAAGATGCTGAAATTGCTCGTCAAAAAGAATTAGAAGCAAAAGCTCAATCAACTCCTTCTGGATTAAAATATGTAATTTTAGAAGAAGGTAACGGAGCAAAACCAGTTCAAGGAGATCCAATTCAAGTACATTATACTTTACGTTTAAACGACGGTGAAAAATTAGATTCATCTTACGATCGCAATCAACCATTAGACGCAACAGTTGGTGTAACAGGATTAATCCAAGGTTGGATGGAAGCATTGACAATGTTCAACAGAGGTTCTAAAGTTTTCTTAATTATCCCTGCTGAATTAGGTTACGGATCAAGAGGTGCTGGAGGTGTTGTTCCACCAAACGCAACTTTATATTTTGATATGGAAGTTTTAGATAAATAATTTATCTATTCAAAATAAGTAGAAAAGCCACTCAAATTGAGTGGCTTTCTTTATTTATTCTCTAAAACAGTTTCATTCTCTGCTTCAACTTTCTTCTCGTATTTTTTTCGGATATACTCTGCTGCCAATGTCACAGCAATCCCTCCAATTATTCCATAAATAGACCTTTTTCCTAGAAATTTAGCAACGGTTACGCCTGTTGTAGCTGCAGTTGTTAAAAGACCTATTTTAGTTCCTTTCTCGGTGTGATTTTTTGTTAATGCTTCTAAAATTTTCATAGCTTTTTATGTTTAGTTTTAGAAATACTAACAATTATCAAACCAATTTTATTTAATAAAATCTTCTACTAATTCTTTTGGACGACCTACTACTCCATTTTTTTCATCTGTTACAATCGGACGTTGAATCAATTTTGGATATTCAACCAAAGCATTCAAAACTTCATCATCAGAAAGTTCTTTTCCTTTGAAATTTGCTTTCCAATCTTCCTCATTTGTACGCACAATATCAATTGGTTTTAAATTTAGTTTAGTCAAAATTTCCTTCAATTCATTTTTCGTTAAAGGTTCTTTCAAATATTCTCTTACTACAAAATCTTTTCCAGATTCTTCTAAAACTTTCATCGCATCTCTGCTTTTCCCACAGCGAGAATTATGTAATATTGTGTACATTTTAATTATCTTTTTTAAAAGATAAAGTTAATGAAATAAGATTTACAAGTAAGTATCATTAGAAAAAAACAGATAAAAGCTGTCTATAAAGTTTTCTAATCCTTAAAATCTTTATCTTCTATTCTTAATACTTGTGGATAATTTCCTGCTCCTTTTATTGGTTCGAGAATATAACTTGCTCTTTGAGATTTTGTAGAGGAAACAGTTCTGTAAAAATCAATAGGTTGAAAGAAGTTCTTCGCAAGATAAAATCTTTTTGTAACAATTCCTTTTTCAAGAATTTGATAATCATTATTTTGATAATGATTCATATTTGTAGTTCCTTGACTTATTAACAACGGAAAAATAGTTGTATTCTCTGTATTAATCGTAATATCACAAGGATAGAGTCTTATAAATGAATGATTGTAGGTAAAAGATTTTCCAATATTATTAATCACTACATCACGGACATCTCCAAAATAATCTTGTGTTAAAATTGGAGCTCCAGTAATACTTAATCTATATTCTCTACCTGCACCTGTTGTATAAAACGTTTTCTCGTACTTTCCTTCAGAATTTGTAAATACAGAATCAACAATTTTTACAAATTCACCCATTCCCATTACGCCTCCTTTTTTATATTCATTCACGAGAATTCTAACATTTACAAAAGGTTTATTTTCTTCGTCTGTTATTTCTCCACTTATTTTAGTCGCAATTCCAGCTTTCAAATTGTATTTATTATCATCATCTTCACATGAGAAACAAACAACAAATAAGGTAAGTAAAAGTAATTTTTTCATTAGAATGTATATGTTTTAAATATGTAATAAAAATAGTCGAAAATATCAAAAGCAACATTGGACAAATGTTACAAATAGTTTAATTTTCTATTATTCCTCTGAGTTCATCGAAGTATAATTACTTATTTTACAGAACATTATATTTATGTAAAATATATAAGACATTATACAAACCTTCGATAAATCTGATAAACGATATAGCCTAAAATTATAATTCTCAAAATTATACTAAAAAGTAAATTTTTTACATTTCCTTTTTCAAGTTTTAGAGGTAACGCATCCTGATTTATCCATTCCGGGTTAATTTGCATTCCAAATTGATAGTTTTTATTGTCTTTTGTTTCAATCGTCAAAACTTGACCATTTCCAAATAAAGAACTTATTTTAGTAAGTTTAGCAGTACTAATAATATCAAGAGGTACAATCCATTTACCACAAATAATATTCTTGTTTGTCAACATTAACACAGCTCTTTGAGATGTCACCCAATTAATTCCACGAGTTATTTCCTGACTTTCATTAGTTATTATGCCTTTACTAGCATCAGCAGCTAAAACTTTTTCATCTGCATTTTTAAGTTCAAAATTTCTTCTTTTTCGGTTTGTACCATAAATAATATCTACAAATCCTTTTAATATTTTATCAAACATTTTTGACTGTTCTCTTTTAAAAATTAAAACTAATTTGTTTTAAGAAACTTAAAAAAAATTAGTTCATTCAACAACAACTAATATACATAAATTAAAACACTCACAATAAGCTATAAAAAAAGCTCATAATCAAGAGTTTTTGGGTTATTCTTTTTAAAAATAGTTTTTTAACAATTTTTAAAAAATTATAATAGCAGTTTTATTAATAATTATCAGCTAGAAAATAAATGTTAGACTTATTCTTTATACATTCTTCACAAAACTTAATCAAATATTCATATTCTTTTCTTACTAAGTTTAATTCTTCATTTTTTTTTATCAATCGTAGTTAAATGATTTAAAAACTCATGTATATTTTCAATTAAAACTTCAGAATATACTGCCCATTCCTCATTTTCTCCAACATAATCCCTATCAAAGTATTTATATAGTAAACTATTTGTATACATTTTTATTCTTCTGATATTCTTAACTCCCAATCGTTCTTATTTACAAAATTTAAGAAAATGATTAAATCATTTATACAATTACTATCCCAAATATCTTCTTTTAATGCTTTTTTTTGATTGTCGTTAATTATTGGAATTATTTCTAATAACCATTTAAGTTCGGTTTCTAAAATTACATCTTCTATAAAGTCTACACCCCACCAGCCTTTACATTCATACCAATTTTTGATAAATTTTGGTAATTCCTGATAGTTATTTTGATTACCAATCAGTTTCCTTATCAATGTGTCAAAATACCCTTCCCAAAGGCTAAAAAAATATATATTGTTTTCTCCTTGATTTAATTGTACTTCGTAAAATTGATTTTTTGTAAGTTCTTTTATATTTCGTTTAAATTCAATGTCTTTTGAATTTGTGTAAAACCGTATTTCTTTTTCTCCTAAAAAGTCTGAGTAATAATCCAATTTTAAAAAATCAATTTCCATTAGTTACTTAATTTTTATTTACATTTAGTATTTACTTGGTATAACAAGCAACCATTTTATAAATTTTATTTTCTGAAAAATATTTTAAATCATATTCATCATTCAATAAATCAATAACTTTTCCCCAATCATTCAAAGATGTTTCTTGTATATAAATATCACTTAAAGGATCATCTGGTCTAAAAATCCAGCTAATATTGTCCCTTATAATTCATATTTTATTTTTATGGTTTATTTTATAAACTGATGCATTCTGTAAAAGTAAATTATATTTCACTTCGTATTTTATCAATACAATGTTAGCTGTAGTATCATAGTAACTCTATTTCTTTCGAAATATTTTCGCGTGCTTGTTTTTCATATTTATCTTTAAAATATTCGGTTTTGTATATTCTGTCGAACGTTAGAAAATGTTTCAGAACTTTTTTTCTACCTGAATTATATATAAAATCTGGATATATGGAATATTCTTTTCTTATTTGCTTTATATAAAGTTCATATTCATTCCAACTTTTACCTAAAATAGAAAGATCTGAATCTAATAAATAATTTGTGTCTTTTTGATTGGATAATTGATGAGATTTGGTTGCTAAAATTTGATTATATACCTTATCAATTGATACATCGTTATAATTTAATTTCCTCAATTTACTCTTTGCGTATTCAACACTTTTCTCTTCGTTATCTTTCGACGTACTCTTATAAATAAAATCATGATAGAATATAGAAAATAGAACAGAATCAAAATCTTCAATATCGTTTTGTACACTGCTTAATTCCATTATCATATTTTCTAAATGAATCAAATTATGGTAATGTCTACTTCTATGAGAATATGATTTTTCAATCTCATTCCAATATCCTCTAAAAATCTTTTCATTACTTGAATATTTAGAGCATAGATCTATGAAGATTTCCTTTATAGTTTCTTTCATTATTTATGGGAAAAATTGGTTTTTCATATTACATCTAACACTCAATTATCAGTAATTGTTTTGCAGATGTCTGTAAATCAATACGTTTTGCTTACTTTATTTTTTGAAGTACAACATAAGTACAACTTTTCACAACCTTTTTATTTTACAAATATCTACCGCATAAAAATAGCTAATTAAGAGTATTGAAACACTATACTTTTTCTGTTTTTTATCCTTGCTTCTTCCTCCGATTTCTCAAACTAATTGCTGTTCTGAATTGTGAAAATGGGTGTTTTCGGTGCGATAGCACCGCATTGCATTACATTGTACAACCTTGTGTATTGTTCATAAAATGAGATAGATAGAACTTTGTAGTAGCTATAGCAAAGCATTTATTAACTCTTAAATTTTAAAACAATGGCAAGACAAAAAGGACTTATGAAGTACGTTGGCACTATCGGTGATGTGCGACACTTCAAGATAAAAGGTCAACAAGGATTTTTCGCCGGAATGGTTGGCGGACCAACCGCAGAACAGGTAAACTCCGCACCGGAATTTGAACGTACTCGTGAGAATATGAACGAGTTTGGCGGATGTGCAAGAGCCGGAAAGTCTGTGAGAACAGCACTTTCGGCATTGATGTCAAAAATGGCGGATAGCCAGGTTACAGGTCGATTAACTTCTATAATGAAAAAAATCAATTTGGAAGACGGAACGGAAGCCAGAGGCTACCGAAAGGTCGAAATTTCAACCCAAAGAAACTATTTACTGGGTTTTGAGTTCGATAAAAAATTATCCATTAATGGCGTGTTCAATGCTCCGTATGATGTAACCCATACCGCAGGTAGAGAAAGTGCAGATTTCATCATCGCTCCGTTTAACCCTGCCGATTTGATTTCTGCACCTTCAGGAACTACACATTTCCGATTGATTAACGCTTTGGCGGTGGTTGCCGATTTTGTGTACAATGCAACAACCGGAACTTACGAACCTGATGACATCGTAAACAATGAGCTGAGCATCGTTGAGTATTCGGATTATATCCCTTTAAATACTGCTTATGCAGGCTCTACCTTAACTGCAACGCTTCCTGGTGCTCCAACGCTGGGCGCAAATGTTACAGTTATTCAGTGTATCGGGATTGAGTTTTTCCAAGAGGTCAACACCAATTATTATGCGCTCAATTCTGGCAACTGTTTGCGAATTGAAGATGCGTTTTAAGCCAACCCAATCCAAAGCCTTCTTCACAAGAGAAGGCTTTTTTAATTAATTCCAAAAACGATTTTCAAATGAAAGCAAAAATCATAAGAGTTGCCGAAGGCAAACAAAGCACATTAAGCCAGCTTTATATTGATGGTATTTTTCAATGTTATTTGTTGGAGGACAAAATCAGAGCCATCAAAATACCAAAACAAACCGCCATTCCTGAAGGAAATTATACTTTAAGATTAAACACCTGGGGCGGAATGAATGCCGAGTATCGGCAGAAATTCCCGAAGTTCCACAAAGGAATGATTGAGATAAACGGCTTGCCGAATTTCAGTTTTGTATACATCCATATTGGTAACAATTTCAGACAAACCGCAGGTTGTCCGTTGTGTGGTTTTGGGTTCGATTTTATCGATGGCGATTATCAAATCGTAAGAAGTAAAGATGCTTATCAAATGATTTACCCAAAGCTTTTGAGCGTTGCACAAAGCGAGGAAAATCAAATCAGCATCGAGAATAATTTTCAATTTTAAAACCCCGTAACAATGGAAAATGCAATCACATTAAACATCGTGTTCGGCTCTTTGATTAGTATGCTGTTGGCGATTGTTGCCTACTTCATCAAACAACTTCATTCCGATTTTAAGAATATGGAAAAAGATTTAACCGAAGTAAAAACGATGGCTTTGCTCATCAAAACAGAGTTTAAAAGCAGTTATAATATGCTCAATCAAAAGGTAGATTATCTGGAACACAGAGTAAACATTATTGAACAAAACAATTTAAAACATTCAGGCAATGAAAAATAATAATTTAAACTTAGTAGAGCGTGTAAAAGCTCCAACCCCAAAATGGTTCAAAATCGTTAGAGCCATTGGCATCACATTGACCGCTGTAGGCGGTGCAATCTTAACCGCTCCGGTGGCTATTCCCACCACTATCGTAACCGTTGCAGGCTATTTGGCATTGGGCGGAACAATCGCCACAGCAGTTGCTCAAACCGCCATCCAAGCGGAAGAAAGCAACAATACCGAAAGTAAAGACGAAGCGAAAAACGCTGAAAAGCCTTAATAAATAAAGCTTTCAGCGATGGTTAGTTTTTAAAATCCTGTCCTTTGGGCAGGATTTTTTGTTTTCTGCATCCGCTTGCATCGTTTTTATAAAACGGTGCTTTTATATTGCCTTTATATAGCTGTCAAAGTGCCAATAACGGTAAATCAGTGGGTATGGTAAACGCAAACGAAGGTAGCCGAAACGGCTACCTTTTTAAATGCCTTGAAATATACATTCGTTTTAGTTCGGAAATTAAAAGGAGCTGTTCGTACATCGCTCTTTCGTTTTGCGCCAAAGCTTTGAACTTTTTTACATCTTGCTGATAGGTTTTTTGTTTTTTCTGTAAATGTGCCATTTGCTCAAAAACGAGGTTTTTAAAATCTTGTATTCTGATGAATGGAATGACCGAACCGACAAAATATTGATGAAAAGATTTTGCTTTCCATAATCCAAATAATAAGGTGCGGTATTGGTCTAATTCTTCCGCATTACGACAGGAAATAACGAAGCAATTCGGGCAGGGGTTTTCTAAAGGTTTTCCGCTGTTTAAACCTTTGGAGAGTGCGTACAAATCAAATGCTGACTTTTGATTTTTTGGACTGTAGGTGTAGATTTTTGGAGTTTTCATACTATCTGCTTTAAAAATTTTGCTCCGCTCCGCTTCGATGAAATATTTTGAAAAGAAGAAAGAAAAAAAGGGAAAAAAAAGAAAAAAGAAAGCCGTTTAAAAGGTGGCGTGGCAAAAAAGCAAAAGGAAACGGAATAAGTCCCGAAGGGTGGCAAGGCAACGGAAAAACTCGGCGAAGCCACCATAAATGCCTTGCCATTATGCCGTAGTCTTTTGCTTTTTTTTGAGCGTTGGGCTTGTGGAAGCCACCTAACTTTGCTTACTTTTTTTTATTTATTGACCGGCTACTGATAACCAAATCTTCTTTTCATTTTCAGCTATCAATCAAGTTTCAATCGATGAAATTTCTTCTTTTCAATTCTTCAGAAAAAGTCAATCGGAAACGAAACTTTCTTTAGGAGCGTTGGCAATGGGGCAATAAACTCGCAGGGATAAAAAGGTATATCCAAAACTGTTAGCGGTGGGAAAAAGCAAGGTTATGCGTCTCGCAATACGCTTGCAGTGCGGTGCTGAGGCTGGTGCAAATCAAGCGAAGTGCAATGCAATGGAACTATGCTGTTTGCACCTGCCGTAGGCACTTGGGATATAAACAACTTATGCCTTTTTATTCCTGCACCGCTGAAATGGGTGGTGGGGAGCGTGGGAAAAAGCGTGGGCAAGGCGTTGGGAAGAAAAAATACGGCTTCCGATACACGAAAAATATGAGCGTTGGGATTGTGCGTTGGGATATTTTTTCGGGTAGCGGACTATGGCATTGGCTATTTTACATAATGTTATTATAGGACATTTTTGCGTTGGCGTAGTCGCCTACAAGCGTGGGAAAAATGTACTATAATAACATTATGTAACTTAGCTTCCACCGATTTGCATACTGGCATAAACGGAACGGTGGTGGTGGTTGGAGTGCAGTGTCTTTTTGCTTTGTTTTTTTGGTGTTGGGACAGCTCTTTGCCACCGCAGGAACGAGGATGGCAATGTGCTGTAGCGCGTTGGCAAAAACAACGCAAAAAGTATGACAGTTGCAAATCGGTGGCAATGCCATAGAAGACAGGCGAAGCGTTGGACTTGTGCGGATGGCGCCTGGCTTAAGCCGTATTTTTTCTTGGCGTGGGCAGAGCGTGGGTTCTGTGAATTGTTCTTAGAAAACTCAACTACCCTTTCAATATTCCGATTTTTAGAAATAATATTCCATATAAGATTACTTAAATAACGATTAGTGTAAAATAATTACAATTTTTGTATTTAATTTTACGATTTATTTGTTTTTATTTCCAAAATATAATATCTTTGTGTCATAAAAAGTAACTTACAATCGAAATATTATGTACACGGAAATACTAAGGATAATTGAAGGCGGGCTGAATAAAGACACTAAAAAGGTTTTAAATTATTCTAAAATGCTTGCTGAAAAGCTAGATGGCGACGGCGACCAAAAACTAGCTAAACTTATCCTAAAGACCATTGACAAAGGTCCGGCTACAACAATTACAATGGATGAATTACTTACTACGCCTGTTGACCAAGAAAGCCGGTTAAGTATTGTTGATGTTGAAGTTCCATCAAAAGATAAAAATTTAATCGTTTTGCCTCATCTTGTTGAGAATAAAATAGACGATTTTGTTAGTCTTGTTAAACATCAAAGCGAATTAATTAAAAACGGAATAGAAACTTCCAATACATTATTATTATTCGGAAAGCCAGGAGTTGGAAAAACAAGTATTGCAAGATATATTTCTGAAAGCACAGGGCTTCCCTTGGTAATAGCGAGATTTGATGCAATCGTTTCTTCCCTATTAGGAAATACAGCAAAGAACATCAGAAAAATTTTTGAGTTTGCTGAAAATAAACCTTGTATCCTTTTTCTTGATGAGTTCGATGCAATTGCTAAAGCAAGAGACGACCAATATGAATTGGGAGAACTGAAAAGAGTTATTAATAGTTTGCTTCAAAATATTGATGTTTTTGCTAAAAATAATATACTTATCGCAGCGACTAATCATCCAGAAATTTTGGATAAAGCAATTTGGAGAAGATTTAATACAGTTATAGAAATAGGCTCTCCTCAAGAAAATGAAATTGAAGAACTAATAAAAAACTTTGTTGATGACTTCAAAACCGATTTCATAAACGATGAAAAAAAGAAAGACAGATTAGTGAAACTTTTTGAAGGAAAAACACCATCAGATATTAAAGCCGTAATTAATAATGCAAAAGCACATACTATTATCCATAGTAGTCAAATCCTATCCTATGAAGATGTAATTATTGAATTGTATGAATTCAATAACAATGGAAATATTACTATTGAAAAACTTGTTGAGTTCCTAAATGAGAATGGAGTGCCGCAAGCAACTATTGCCGAGCGTATGAAAGTGTCATTAAGACAAATTAGAAACTACTTAAACAAACAAGCATAAACTATGGAAAATAGAAATTTGCCAATTAAATTCTTTCAGAAAAGACAGAAAGATGAAATGGGAACCGAAGCTGGTGGTGGTCAAACAATTCCTAAATGGGCTTCTCAAGGACAGATGAGAGAGAAGTCGGAATACATTAAGACAGTCTTGGCAGAAGTTTCCAATTCATTAGCCGAAAAAGTTAAGAAGAATAACTATATACCTTCAGTAGTAAAACTAAAGGTAAGCGGCGATGCTTTAGCCAAAACCTACAGAAAAGAAATTGGTAATCTTTTCAATGTTGGTAAGCTGAATATTATTGGTGTAAGCGGTGAAGATGAAGTGCTAATCAAAATTGATAATGAAACCGACTTGAAAAATATTTCAAATCGGTTTTCTGATGCCAAATTAGCTTTTCCTAATTATACAACCCTTGTAGGTATTTCAGCCATTAATAATATAGAAGAATTTAAACCGCAAATTGAAATTGAGGAAGAATACGAAGACCAAGTATATAAAGTAAAGCTTTTCAATTATGGCAATGCCGATTTGAACAATATCCTTATCAGAAGTTTTGAAAAATATTGTAGAGATAATGATATTGACTTTGAAAAAGCTGAATATTCAGACGAATTAAACATTTTCAGAATTAGCAAGGTAACTACTGATGATTTTGAAGAATTGCGTGACTTTGACGGTATCCAGCTAATTACAGAAATGCCTTCTTATAGTCTGACCTTGGATGAATTGACAGAGGAAAATGTTATTGAAATAAAACAACCAAAAGAAGGTGCTAATTATCCAGTAGTAGGAGTTCTTGATACAGGGATTTCAAGCATTCCGCACCTTACTCCGTGGCTACACAATAAAAGTTTTACCAAATATCACAAAGATTATATTAATAAAGGGCACGGCACTTTTGTAGCTGGTGTTTTGTTGTATGGCGATAATTTAGAGGGTAAAGACTACACTGGTTTTGAAGGATGCAAATTGTTTGAAGCCATTGTAATGCCTGATTTGACCAAGCAAAAAATATTTGAGGACGAATTAATTGAAAATATTAGAGAAGCAATAACTGACCATAATGAGATAAAAATATGGAACTTATCTCTTGGTACTGACAGAGAAGCTGATTTATATGAATTTTCAGATTTTGCAAAAGCATTAGATGAAATCCAAGAAGAAAACAATGTATTAATATGCAAATCTGCAGGCAATTGTAATAATTTTAAAATCAATGCACCAAAAAGCAGAATAGCAAAATCAGCTGATACCGTAAGAGGCCTTGTAGTTGGTTCTATAGCTCACGATAAATTGGAAACAGATTATGCTGAGAAAAACAATTCATCTCCTTTTTCGAGAATTGGTCCAGGACCATCAAATTTGATTAAACCTGATGTTGTTCATTTTGGCGGAAATGCCGGTTTAGATACTACTAATAAAGTTGTTATAAATCCTGTGAAATCATTTTCTTCTGACGGAAGTTTAGCAAAACAAGTGGGAACAAGTTTTTCTACACCTCGTATCGCTGCTATAACAGCAGGCGTTCATTCAATGTTAAACGAAGAATTTAACCCTCTTCTTTTGAAAGCACTTGTAATTCATTCTGCAAAGTATCCGGAAGAAATGAAAATGACTATTGCAGAAAAAATTGATGCAGCAGGATTTGGAATGCCTACAAATATCAACGATATTTTATTTAATCAACCCAATGAAATTACATTAATTCTTCAAGACAATATTGAGAAAGGTTCATTCATCGATATTCTGGATTTTCCATTTCCACAAAGTATGATAGATGATGACGGATATTTTTATGGAGAACTAACCGTAACACTTGTAACTTCTCCTATTTTAGAAGTATCGCAAGGAGCGGAATATTGTCAGTCAAATATTGATGTCTATTTAGGAAGCTATGATGAAAAAATTGAAAAAGATATAACCCAACCAAGGGTTAAAAACCCAATTGGAGCGGATGGAAGACAAAATGTTTTAGCAACAAGTGTTTACAGCAAAAAGGCTATGAAGGATTTTGAAACTTCTTTTGCAAGCGAGAGAATGTTACTTTCTTACGGAGATAAATTTCAGCCTGTAAAAAAATGGAGTGTAAATTTTGATGATTTTACACCAACCAATAAAGATAAGTTTTTAAAAGCACCTAAGAATTGGTACTTAAAACTTGAAGGGCTTTTCAGACATTTTACAGAAAGCAAGTGTGAAATACAAAAAACCGTACCAAGCCAGGAATTTTGTTTGGTCGTAACCATTAAGGACACCAAAAAAAGAGGAAATATTTATAATGAAGTTACGCAGCTGTTGAACAATTTTAGTTTCGTTCATAGCAACGTGAAAATAAGAGAAGAAGTAAGAATTAGATTAAATGGATAAAAATTACCAATAAAAAAAGACAAAAAAAATGTCTTAAAAGTTCCAGCTTTTAAGACAATAATTTAAACCGGAATGTAAAAAGCAGTGTGTAGCTTATCGGGGTTGGTAACCCTTTGGCATTCCAATATTGAAAAGTTTCGTTTTGCAAAAGTAACTGTTTATTTTAATAAACATAGATTTTAATTAGTTTTTCAATAAAAAGTACGCACCGGGTAAAATTCCTAACTCCGTGAATGTAGAGGATAAGTTATTAATAATTTAAAATTACATTTTATGACGTTCGAAGGAGCAGTATTAAAAGAGCAAGGAGTATCATTTGCCATTGTCGTGGTCAAAGAACACGTACTCAACAGCTCTTCAGAGTGTAACAATGCCAGAAGTGGTTTTCAAACTATTTTTCCAAGAATGCCAATCATTTTGATGGCTCAAAACAGCCGTGGTGTTCCAAGGTATCAAGGAAGAACAGATATTGTAAACTTCTTAGCAAACGTACATCCATCTAGAATACCTTGGAAAAGGTACAATTACAATTGATTAACTAATTAAAATTTAAAAAAAATGTCAAAGTACATTATTCGTAAAACGTCCAGCGGACAATATTGGTGGGTTTTAAAAGCTCCAAATGGAGAAACCCTATTAACAAGTGAAACTTATACTACAAAGCAAAACTGTCAAGGCGGTATTGCGAGCAGTAAGGTTAGTATTGCAGATGCTAACTTTAGACGATTGACATCGGTAAGAAATGAACCTTATTTTACTCAAAACTCTAATAACTATCAAGTATTGGGAACGAGTGAAATGTATTCATCAATATACAATCGTGACAATGGTATAGAAGCCGTAAAACGGTATGCTCCAAATGCGGTAATAGAAGATTTATCTTAATTATTAATTTAAAAATTTTAAAGAAAATGGCAACTAATCCTCCTAAAGGTGACGGACATCGAAATGGTGCTGTAAGAGACAGAAGTCAAACATATAATCCAAAAACTGAAACTTGGGTAAAAAGAGACAGTGATAACGGACGTTTTATGGATGTCAAAAAAGATGGTACACCATTTAAAGGTGTTCGCAAAGAAAAATAAGATGGAACTTATTTTTGTAAACAAAAGAGGTTATTCTGAAATACGGATAGCCTCTTTCTTTTTAAGTAAGTAGGATAACTACATTTCCACAAAACATATTTTTTGTATTTCTACGAAATACAAAAACCGATTTATTGGGATGATTGGAAGCAAAGCAACGAAGTACTTGTTTCGGTTTGCATCGAAAAGGTGCAAAGTGGCTTGTTTTTTATCGGAGATAAAAAATAAAAAATCTTTTTGGTCAAAAAAGGTTATCCTACTTATCCTCTCCAATTAAGGTAATGAGGTGCAGAATGCACCGATATTTTATTATAAAGCGAAGCTTTAGAAAATAGGTTTTTGCCGAAGGCAAAACCGATGAAGCAATGCAGTGCAAAATCCTACTGTAAGTAGGATAAGTACATTCAGTCAAAAAGATTATTTTTTATTTCGCAGAAATGAAAAACGGATTTATCCGATTAAAAGAATGCAAAACGATAAACCGCAGGTTTCCATTTGCACCGAATAGTTTTGTTATGGCTTGTTTTTTATCGCAGATAAAAAATAAAAAATGTTTTTGCCCGAAAAAGGTTATCCTACTTATCCACCCCAACGAATGAAAAAAGGTGCATTTTGCACCTTTTGAAAATTCAGAACGGTAAATCTGTTTGCTCTGGTGGTTTGGGCGGTTCGGGTGGTGGCTCTTTTTCCCTGTTTTGATTATCCACTTCTTCCCAACTCAATTCCCTTACTGCATACACATAACCGCTTTTTTTGGATAAACGCAAATAGCCGTGTTTCTTTAATGCTTTGCCTAACTTCATAACTGTACCGTCTGTGATATTTAGCTTCGCTCTCTCTGCTAATTTGGTTGCTATCTGTGTAGTGTTCAGAAAATTGTTTGCGGTATCTCTGTCGGCTATCTCAAACCACGTTAATAATAATTCTTCTTCGGGGCTTCTGATTTGGTATTGTTCGTTGTTCAAATTGATTTCTTTTATTTCTTCCTGATTGAACCAATAACGGAAACCGTCTTTATAGAGTTGCCTTGCCTGTGCATACGCTTGGTTGATGTCAATGTTATGTGTGTACTCGATATGCTCTACTTCAAAACATAAAAATCTACGTGAGCCTGTTGTATCGTTTAAGAATTGGGCAGTGTTTACACTGCCTGCAAACGATGCCCTGCGTGGCAGGGTTTCGTTGTTGTGTCCGTATGCTTTACGCACACGGATATGCGTTTTTGTTATCAGCTCTTTGAGTGTACCGATTTCGGTACGGTTTAAGTTTTCGAGTTCGTCCAAATTGATTAGCATACATTCCGCTAAATGTATCAAGGTGTCTTTATTGTTTGGGTTGATTGTTCCCGAAAACATATAATCCTTTAACGGCTTTGGTATGAGCTTTTCTATCCACGTTGTTTTTCCTACTCCCTGTTTTCCGCTAAATACAATTACAGTTTGATTGATTGCTTTATCATTGGTTACGCAAGCTACCATTGCGACAAACCATTTTTTAAAACATACCTGCCATAAATCCTGCTTTGTTGTTGTAATCGTATTTGCAAGCTCTGTGATGTAGTCGGTTTCATCTTCATTGTTTGGTAGGTTATCAAAATAGTTTTTGAATGGGTCGAACTGCTCGCAGTAATCGGAACGCAACAAATTGCGTAGTGTATTGATGTTGCACTTTACTTTTGCTTTTAAAATCTCACGCAGGATTGAGTTTTCAACAAAATCTGTTACTGGTTTCCAAAGTGTTCCTTTAGCAACCTTGTACTCCAATTTTCCCGAAACTACGTTATAGCGAAAGCTATAACGGAAGTTTAAAAAGGTTTCCAACCTATCAATGAAACTCGGCTTTTCTTCTTCCTCGTCCGTTTCGTCTTCAGATGATTTTATGCTTTTGGATTGCTCGGAAATTTCGCCATTTGGCGAAATGGACAAGGTGCTTTTGTTATGCTCTACAACATTTTTATAAGCACTATTTACGGTTGCTGTTACTTCCTTTGCATCATAATTATAATCAGAAAGGATATAACCCATTGCCATAGGTAATGGCACTCCTTTACGGTTGAGGTTGCAAGCCAATAAATGCACAAAGTTGTTTCTATTGCCGTTAATGTAGCTTTCTTTCTTCTCTGTAAACCTTACGCAATGTTCGTATGTAGCCAAATAATCGCTTGTGAAATTTTGCGTAGCAAAATCATTATTTACAATGGCTGTACTTTCTTGAATTACTTCTTTTGATTGTTCAATGTAAGGCATTAAATCTTCCGTAGAAATTACAGGATATACCGTTGCATTTTCATTCAAATATAAATCGGTATCGTAAGACACGAAGCAAAGGCGTGTAACGTCTTTGCCCGATTTGTCAATGGCTAACGATAAAAATTCTTCATAGAATTTCTGTAATGCTAAAAACGCTTCTTTGTGGTTTTCCTGTGATGAATTGACACGAACAAAGATTTTTAAACCGTTTCCCGATGGACTGATAAAAGCCGAATAAGTGTAGGGCGTTTCCTGTGCCAATGCTTTAGCATTGGTTAATTGTTCCTTTGTGAGCTTGTCAATGTCTAATACTACGATTTGAGTATATGCAGTAACAAACTCTAATTTCCTGCCACCATTAAAGGAAGCCGAAGGCGTGAAAGCGGGCAAAGATTTCTTTGCCCTTTCGTATGCTTCCATTTTGCTTTCTGCCAATGACTTTCTTAAATAAGTTATCACATTGATATACTTACCTGTTTTGATGTCGTTCAATACCTCAATGATTTTTTGGTTCTCTACCACTTCATTGAAGTTTTTAAAAATACTTACTACCATAGTCAAACGTTTTTAATTGTTCTGAAACTCTTACCTGCATTACTTTTTAGCAAATGCTTTGTTGTAATGTTCCTGCAACAGTTTTTCAACGTCTGACAGCTTGTAATAAATTTTGTTGCCTACCTGACTGAATGAAATACGCCCCTCGTCCCGCCACGTCTGGGCAGTTCGTTTGGAAATTTTCATCAGCATTAAAAACTCCTGATTGTCTAAAAACGTGTCCTTTTTGGGTTCGTTTTTTGCGTTAAGACGTGTTGCGATTTCGTCCAACCTTGCTACCAATTCTGTGTATTGGTCTTTGCTTAAAATAATTGCTTCCATTTTATTGAAATTTTATGTTTATGGAAGCAAAGGACAGCAATGTAAAAAAGTCCGAAAGTTCCGAAATGGTCTATCGGAACTAAAAAGTTTTAAAGCAATTTATCAATGTCTATTCTTTTGTGGGGTTTAGGGCGTTTATCGGTTTTGGATGGTGTGAGCATTGTTTTTACACTTTCGGGACTTAAATCTCTTCCATCTCTATCTGTAAAGCTATTTACAATTACTGAAGCGATGTCATTTATGTTACCATCAATTATTGGTTTTCCATCAACAAATACTTCTCTGTGGAGCTGGTAGAAAATATCTACCAACTGATTGATGTTGCAATTTATTTTGAGTTTATTAAACGGAAATCCGTTTGTATTCTTCTGCATTTGCTCTTTAGAAAATTCATCAGTTAAACGAATTAAATGCTGTATCTGGTCTATCTCTTTTTGACACTGGTCTGAGTAATCCGGTAATTTTGGGTTGATGAAATCGATACTTGCCTGTTCGTAATCAAATCTTTCGTTGGTCAAAAACATAATCTTGTCTGTGTAATCTGCCATTGCGTTTACTTTACTTTTTACTTCTCTAAATGAAAAATACCGTTCCTCACATTCTGCATTTATATATTGCATTGGTGGTTTTTGGTTAGTATGTCGGTTTCTTAAAATCTCTAATTCTTTTCTTTTGCTTTCAATAATTGTATAACACTTCATCATCCTGCCATCATTACTGGATGAATGAAATATCCCTTCGTTTTCAGAAATGAGTTTTTCAAATTTATTCAGCCATTTTATCGGGTCTTCCACAAAATCGCAATGATGAGAAAAAAAATCGGGCAATTTGGCGTAAGGAAGTTTTAGTATTCTGTTTATGAGTTCCTGGCAATAGGTATTATTATCTTTTACATCTTCTACCAAAATATCAAACAAGGTATTTTCCGACTGCTCTTTTGCAACTGCGGTATACTCTGTAAACTCTACTATCCGTTTTATTTGGTATTGATTATTCATAGCTGTATGTCTTATTCGTTCATTGTCCAAATTGTTTTTTTAAACCCTTGTTTACTGCATCATCCCTAACTTGTTTTCTTGTAATTCCAAATCGCTAAACCATTTAACAAAACGGCAAATCCAATCATAATAACGAAATGATATTTGATGTCGGCAAAACCGCTTCCCTTTAAAATTATCATTCTTACAACTTCAATAAAATACGTTACAGGAATGCTCTTTGCGATGTAATAAGCCCAAGTCGGCATACTGTCGATTGAGGTAAACAAACCGCCCATCAGCATAAATATCATAATGAAAAAGAAAGCGACTGACATTGCTTGCTGTTGCGTTTCGGCAAAGGTGGAAATGAGCAAGCTCATTCCTAATAAAGCAATCAGATAAATTGACAAATAACCATACAACAAAAGCAAACTTCCGACAGGAACAATGCCGTAAACGAAACGTGCCACAACGAAAAGTCCTATACTAAAAATAAACATTCCGATTGCCCAAAACGGAATGAGCTTGCCTAATACAAACTGATATTTCTTAATCGGTGTAACGTTGATTTGTTCAATAGTGCCGACTTCTTTTTCTTTTACAATGTTCAATGCACACATATAAGCCCCTACCATTGTTACCAATACAACCAATATGCCCGGAACCATAAAAAAACGATAGTTCAAAAATTTATTGAACCAATTTGATGAAGCAATACTGATAACAGGTGTCGCATTAAATTTATCGGGTTGAAGCCATTGCAAGCGAATATCAGCATTGTATTCCGTAATAATCTGATTGAGGTATGCACCGCCCAGACCTGCCTTTACGCCATTGATTGCATTAACGGCGACAAACAATTTTTCTGAATTTTCACGCACCAAATTCTTTTCAAAGCCCTGCGGAATTTCCAGTATCAAATCGGATTTGTCTTTTTCTATTTGCTGAAATGCCTGATTGAATGATGTGCCGTAATCTGCCAACTGAAAATATCCCGAAGCGGTAATTTTCGAAATCAATTGTTGGGAATAGGTAGAATGGTCGTGGTCAACGATTGAAATGTTGATGTTTTTTACTTCATAATCAGCTGCCAACGGCAGTATCAGCAACTGTACTATCGGCACAACAAAAATCAATGGCAACAAGGCTTTGTTGCGAAAGATTTGTTTGAACTCTTTTCGCAATAAAAATTTTAGCGTTCTCATACCAATCTGTTTTTAAAAGTTTTTAAACTGACAAACAGCAAAAAGCAAGTTGTTCCGAATAGGATAAGCGTTTCTTTCCATATCGCTGAAAAGCCCAAACCTTTTATCATTATTGATTTTACAATGATGTAATACCATTTTGACGGAACAATATTGGTTATTACCTGCAACGGAACAGGCATATTTTCGATAGGAAACATAAACCCCGTAAACAACATTGTTGGGACTAACATACCCATCATTGAAATAAGCATTGCGGATTGTTGCGATTGGGTATTATTAGAAATCAGCAAGCCCAATGACAAGGCACAAATGATAAGTAAAGTACTTTCGGCTATTAACAACCAAAGACTGCCATTTATTGGCATTTCTAACAGGGTAACGCTTAATATAAGTATTACGGAAAGGTTGATAAGCGATAGAAAAAAGTAAGGAATGGCTTTTGAAATGATTACCAAAAAAGGACTAATGGGCGAAACCAACAAAATTTCCATTGTGCCTGTTTCTTTTTCCCGAACTATGGACACGGCTGTCATCAGTACACACACTAATAACAGTACCAACGCCATAATGCCCGGCACAAAGTTGGTTGCTCCTTTCAGTTCGGGATTGTACAACATTCTTATTTCTGAAACAATGCGAAGCGGAATAGTATTGTTTTTCATCAATTCCTGCTGATAATCCATAATAATTGCCGTTGCGTAATTTGTTAATGTGTTGGCGGTATTCGGGTCTGAAGCATCGGCAATAATTTGTACCTGTGCTTTATTCAGATGTAACAAATCCTTATTGAAGTTTGCAGGAAAAATGATTGCCAGTTTGATGTTTTCTTTTTTGAAAGCATTTTCAATTTCTGTGTGGCTCATTATTGTTTTTGTAATCTTAAACTGATTTCCTGCTTCCAATTTGTTGATGATTTGCTGTGTGGCTTGGTCTTTGGCATAGTCGCAAATCACAATTTTTGCATTTTTGATTTCGTTGGTTACCGCAAAGCCGAATAACACTATCAATGCAATCGGCAAACCGAAGAGCATTAACAGCGTTTTCTTATCACGGAAAACGTGATAAAATTCTTTTCTTACAAATGATAAAAACTGTTTCATTTTTAATCTGATTTTCGTTTTGCACCTCTTGCCAATTCAAAAAATACTTCGTCCATTGTGTTTGCGGAAAATTGTCTTTTCAAATTGTCGGGTGTGTCTAATGCTTGTATTACTCCGTCCACCATCATCGAAATTCGGTTACAATATTCGGCTTCGTCCATATAATGCGTGGTTACGAAAATGGTAATGCCTCTGCCTGATGCCTGATAAATTAAATCCCAAAACTGTCTGCGAACAATCGGGTCAACTCCTCCTGTGGGTTCGTCTAAAAAAACAATTTTGGGTTCGTGAATTACGGCTACCGAAAATGCCAATTTCTGTTTCCAACCCAACGGCAATGAAGCCACCAACTTTTTTGCTTCGCTCTGCAATCCCAATGTTTCAATCAGTTCGATGCTTTTTGCTTTCAGTTGCTTATCGGATAAACCATAAATTCCGCCAAAGAATTGTATGTTTTCTATTACCGTCAAATCTTCGTACAATGAAAATTTTTGGCTCATATAGCCGATGTTCTTTTTTATTTCTTCGGTCTGCTTGTAAATATCAAAACCTGCAATGGTGGCATTGCCCGATGAGGGTTTTGAAAGCCCGCAAAGCATTTTCATTGCGGTTGTTTTGCCTGCACCATTTGCACCGAGAAAGCCGAAAATTTCGCCTGCATATACTTCAAAGGTTATTTCATTTGTAGCGATGAAATCGCCGAAACGCTTGGTGAGCTTGTCTGTTTTTATTACTACTTCGCTTGTCATATCAATTCATCAGCTTTATAAAGCAATCTTCAATGGTTGGTGTGATGTGTTTGAGTTCAATGTCTTGAAAACTGTCTTCCTGCAAGGTTTGTATCAGTTTCTTTTGTGAATGTTCATTATCGTTTTGAAACGTAATGTGATGAAAGTCGCCAAATGAAAAACAGCTTTTTATCTGCGTGTTGTTTCGCAAAGTGTTTTGCAATCTGCCCATTTCAGTTGCCCTTACTGCAAACAATCTTTCGGGAAACTGTCTTATGATTGCATCGGGTGTATCAATGGTCATTATACTGCCGTTTTGTATCAATGCGATGCGTTCGCAAAGCGTGGCTTCGTCCATATAAGGCGTGGAAACCAAAATGGTAATGCCCTGTTGCTTTAAGCCTTTCAGCATTTCCCAAAATTCTTTTCGTGAAACCACATCTACGCCTGTGGTCGGCTCGTCTAAAAACAATACGGTAGGACGATGAATTAAGGCACAACACAAAGCCAATTTCTGTTTCATACCGCCCGACAATTTTCCTGCCCTGCGATTTTTAAACGGCTCTAATTGTACATAGATGTCCTTTACCAAATCGTAATTTTCGACTACGGTGGTATTGAATACCGTTGCAAAAAAGTTGAGGTTTTCCTCTACTGATAAATCTTGATACAATGAAAATTTGCCGGGCATATAACCTACATTTTTGCGAATGGCTTTATAGTCTTTTACTACGTCAAAACCATTTACGGAAGCCGTACCGCTATCGGGAAGCAATAGCGTAGTAAGTATGCGGAAAATGCTTGTTTTTCCTGCTCCGTCTGCTCCAATCAAGCCAAACAATTCGCCCTTGTTTACCTCAAAAGAAACATCGTTTACTGCCTTTACTTCGCCTTTATTGTAGGTCTTTACAATGTTATTTAATACAACGTCTGCCATTGCTATTGGAATTTTATTTCGCCATACATACCTACTTTGTATAAACCGTCATTTTTAACTTTTATCTTCACGGCATATACCATATTTGCCCTTTCGTCTTTGGTCTGAATGGTTTTGGGTGTAAACTCCGCTTTGTCGTTTATCCAAATGATTGTACCTGCGGTTTCTTTGTAACCGCCTTTGCCGTCATCGGTAAGCACTTTTACTGTTTGGTTCAGTTTAATCTGTGTGAGTTGATTGCTTGTGATGTAAGCCCTTAAAATGATGTTTGACAAATCGGCAATTTTGTAAAGTGGTTTTCCTGTTGTGGTCATTTCGTTGGCTTCGGCATATTTGGCAAGCACTGTTCCGTTTGCAGGATTGATGATTTTACATTTTGCTAACTGGTCGTTTAACTGTTCCACTTGCACCTGTAATGGTACAATGTCTTTACTCAAACCCTCGCTTGAAATGCTTAATGTTGATTGTTGTGCCTCTATCTGTTTTTTCAGCACTTCAATCTGTGCGTTGATGTCGTCCAACTGTTTGGGTGTAGCTGCATCGCCTTTTACCAAATTAGCAACTCTTGTTCGTTCCCTTTCGGTAGTTTTTAGCTGTTCCTGTAAGGCGGATAGTTGGACAGGTATATTGGGCTTTTTTCCCAAAATGGCTGTAACCTGTGCTTCCAACTGCTTTTTCTTCAAATATAACTGCAAGCTGTCTATGTAGCCGATTTCCTGTCCTGCTCCTAATGTTTGCCCCTCCTCAATATTGAATTGTTTGATTGTTCCTGTGGCTTCAGATGAAATAATGGTTTCCTCTGCTTCAAAACTTCCTGAAGCATCAAATGAAACTTTATTGTCGTTGCAAGCTGTTAGTAATGCTGTAACAGCTGTTAGCAATGTGATTATTCTTATTTTATACATTGTTCTACTTTTTTTATTGTTACTAATTTCCTGCTGTTGTTTGAGCGTTGTACTCTGTCATTAAAAGCTGTATTTCGTGTAAAATCAAACTTTGCTTCGCCTGGTCTTCGGCATTTACCGCAATGAGGTAATCGTTTGTGGTTGCCGTACCATAAGTAAGTTGATTTTGTGTGGTGTTCTTTACGCTTTCACGAAGTATAACAATGCTCTTATCGGTTTCAATCAAATCCTGCATTTTGGTTATATCAGCGTTTTGCTGTTTCAATGTGAGGTTGGTATTGAACAAAAAAGTTTCTCGTTGTATGTCTATCAAACTTTGATTGTTAGCAAGCATTTTCTTTTCGTTCTTATAAGTATAGAAACCTGTAATGTTCCAACTCAACCGTAAACCACCGATATAGTAACCTTGAAAATCATTATCCAGCATATTCAAACCAGGTCTGCCAAAACCGCCTTGAAAAAATGCACTCAAACGAGGCAGGTTTTTAGCGGTAATCAGCTTTTCCTGTACGTCAAAGGATTTTTTCTGCAAGTCGAAAAGTTTTAGTTCTGGACGGTTGATTGTGTTGGTAAGCATTTGCCTATGTGGTTTTTCAAGAACGGTATTTTCATCAATCGACTTGCCGATGAACAAAGCCAGCATATCGGCATAGCCTTTGCGTGTGGCTTTCAGTTCAATGGTACGTTGGTCAGCTTTCAGCAACTCGGCTTTCAGGTTGTCGGCTGTGCTTTTCAATGCTACGCCGTTGGCAATGGCTACATTGGTTTTTTCGATGCCGCTTTTAATATCCTTTTTAAGTAGTTCGGTCTGCTGGATTTGGGCATCAATCAATAATATTCCGAAATAAAGGTTGTTGATGCGTTCCCTTAGCTTGTATAGTTCCACTTCTGTTTTTTGTGTTTCTATTTCCGAATTGGCATTGATATATTCCTTTTGGTCTTTAACGGTAAACAGGTCGGTAATGGACTGCGATACCTCGCCATATAACCTGTATTGGTCTTTGCTCACTGTAGGAATATCCACATTGGGCAATGAAATCGGGACTTGGGTAACAGCCGATTGATAGGTTGCCTGTCCTGCTATATTGAATTGAGGTAAAACCCCTTTTTGAGCGTTGGCAATAGAATATTCCTTTGTCTTTTCTATCAGCGTGTACTGCTTTATCAAAGGATAATTCTGCTTTGCCATTTCGAGGCAGTTATCAAGGGTCAATGAATTGTTTTGTTGTGCCATTGCCCAATGGCTGCACATCAGCAATAAGACAATGAGCCATTTTGATTTTTGTTTATGAATTACTTTAATCATTTTATTTAATTTTTAGTTTCAATCATTTGATTAATTGTAGAGCAAAAAAAATTGACTTTGCTCTATATAACCATTCTACCGAACTAATATGCAATAGCAACTTTCTGATGAATGTATTTATCTGAATTGATTTGCTTAACAATGAAGTCTGCTAAATCGCTTAGGTTTATTTTACTGCCACCTTTCGGGCAATGGTCGAGCTGTACACGATACTTACCTTTTTCTTTTCCGTTCAGTAGTCGGCTTGGTCTAATAATCGTCCAATCAATTTCCTCGCTGTTTTCTAAAATGGTTTCCCATTTCTGCATATCAGAATAGATGTTTTTGAACAATGGCTGAACGATATATTTTACAATGAAATTTCGGGTTGCAGGGTCGGTAGGGTCAAAAGCTCCTGCGGTCAAAGTTATAAGCCGTTTTACATTTGCTTTCCGCATTGCCGTAATAACCTGTTGCACGCCTTTTGAATAAATTTCTGTCGGCTTTCTTGATGTTCCTGTACCCAATGCAGAAATTACAAGGTCGCATTTACTTAACTCGTTTTGATACGTTTCGGGATTGTAAATACTGCCCTTGATTATTTTCAGATTGTCATCTGTAATGTTCAATGTTTCGGGATTTCGGGCTAAAACAAATACCTGGTGTTTTTGTTCTAATAACTTTATCAGGATTTCTTTACCTGTTCCGCCTGTGGCCTCAAATAGAAAGGTGTTGATTTTTTTAATCATTTTATTAATTATTTTGTTTTAATCATTTGATTAGTTTATATGCAAAAAAATATACTACGTTTCCAAAATGGCTTTTGCCCACTTCACAACTAATGTCTTTCTTTCTTCCATCAGGGCATTGAACCTTTTTGTATCTGAAAACAGAATAGGTTTAGCTATAAACGGGAAAATAATCATTCCCAAAAGGGAAACGATAAAGTGTACCGGTTCTACATCAGGTCTTTTCTCCCTTATCTGGCTGACAAAGGAAGAGTTTCTCAAAATATGTTGCACTTGCAATCTATCCTTAAATCTTTCCGGGTTTGCTCTTATTTCACTCAATATAAAAATAGGCAAATCAGAATTGTCAATAAGCAAATCGATATAGTTTTCGGCAAGGGTTTCCAATTTCTGTTCGAGCGTTAGTTCATCATTGTTGACTATGGGCAATACTACACTAAACAACTGTTGCAACTTTTCCACCATAACCAATTGGAATAGTTTTTCTTTGCTACGAAAATAATAGTTGAGCAAAGCCAAGTTTATCCCCGCTTCTTCAGCAATATCACGGGTGCGTGTAGCTGCATAGCCTTTTTCGAGAAATACTTTACGAGCTGCCTCTATGATTTTTTCTTCTGTGGAAGTATCTATTTTCTTCGGGTCTTTAGACTTCGCCATTATGCTCTAATATGCTTTAGATTGCAAATATAGAAACTATTATCTGATTTAACCAAACAATTTAATCGTTTGATTAAAATAATAACAAAATATAAAACTCTCCTAATTAATATATTTATCCACCGCATTATCCAATTCCTCGCTTACAATTTTGGCATATACCTGTGTTTGCTGGATGGAAGAATGGTCGAGCAATTTACTCACGTATTCAATCCGCATTCCATTACTCAAAGCATTGGTAGCAAAAGTATGACGGCTTAAATGGAAATGCAGGTTAAAAGGCAATTTCAAGTCTTCGCCCATTTTCTTCAGATGCACATCGCCCAAACGGATTTTGGAACGGATGCGTGTACTCTTGTGAATTTCATCGGCAAATATCTTTTCCGGATGTTCTAAAACAGGAAATATAAAAGCTTCGGGGTCTATCGTTTTAGGTTTGTATTTGTTGAGAATGACAATCGATTTTGCCCCTAATCTAAAACTGTGCTGTTTCTGTGTTTTCTGAATAACCTTGGTAATCTTTTGGGTTTCTTCGTCATAACATTTCCACTGCAATAGCATCACATCGCTGATACGCAAACCGCCACCAAAGGCACTGAACAAAAACATATCCCGATGCACCTGGGCTTTTGGTCTTTGGCTCAAATCTAAATTTTCTAATTCTTCAATCTGCTTTTTGTTGAGGTATTGGCGTTCTACCTTGCTTTTCGAAATATTGACTTTGTAGAAAGGAGAGGGTGCCATTTCAATCAATTCTTCTTCCATTGCATCATTGTAAAAGAAACTCAAAATTCTTATTGAGCTGAAAATGGTGGTGTTGCCATTTTTCAATTTCTTTTTGCAGTAGGTTGCATAATCGTTCAAAATACCCACATTGATATCCGAGAAATAAAACTCCCGATGTCCTAAGAATTTTTGAAACTTATTGATGTACATACCATAAATAACGGTTGTACGGTAAGAAACAATGCCTTTCAAGACTTCCAATCTCTTTTCGCAATACTCGAAGAAATTAGGGTCTGTTTTGCCTTTAATAGCTTCTTTAAGTTTACGTGCCGAAACTGATTTTTTGGTGCGTTCGTGGTCGGCTACCTGAGCTTCTGCATCGGCAACCTTTTGCGAAAGGAAAGCGTTCATCCTGGCGCTGTTGGTATAATTCTTTTTAAGCCTTTGCTTTTCATCATCCCATTCGCTTGCTTTGGCTTTAACGCCGGTTGCTACAAATTTGGCTTTTCGGTCTTTAATCAACCGGATGTAAATAGGGCTTTGACCTGTGGCGTCTTCCTGCTGTGTACGCAGTACTAATTTAATTGAAGCCATAATAAAGAAGTATTTGATTGTTGTACTTACTAAACTCAACGAGTGCAATCTGATGAAACCATTGATTTACTTGATGTTTCAAAGCGATGCAACCGAGTACTAAGGTACAACTTTTAGTACAACAAACCTAACATTTACTTGCTTTTTTATGCTTTAATCTGCATTGGTTTATTTTATAACTATCTGATTAATAGTATAATTAGGTGCAAATTGGATTTTTGAATTTGATTATTCGTATAACATTATTTTATACGAAATTGAATATACAAAAATTTAATAAATAAACACAATCAATACCCATTATTGTAAAACTACAATTCTACAAATTCTCTCCCACTTTCCTCTGTGTTTTCTTCGACCGTTCTTCGACGAGAATGCCGTTTTTCCGAAGGTTCGTCAAAAAAAAAAATTATCTATGAGATTCCATAAACCAAAAAGCTCCTGTGAAGGAGCTTTTTTTTGGAATTTAAAATACTATTTAAATATTTCTTTAAATTCATCTAAATATGACAACTTTTCGTATCCAAGATATTTTATTTTTTTATTGATTTCACTTTTTACTTCAAAATAGTTTTTGTGATAGAATTGTGATATTTTAATAGTTTTATCTTCATTTTTATATAAATAGAGATATTCGTATGTTTTACTATTAGAACTTAAATGGCTTACTTTAAATCCTTTTATATCAGATGATTTATAAATTTCAGTTTTAATCCCAAAAAAACGTTTTACAATTATATCATTATTAATGAATTCTACTGTTATACATTTAGTTCTAAATTCTCCATAAAAGAAACTAATAGTAGCAAAAGAAAAAAATACAGGTAAGAATATTTTTGGAAATAATTTATCATCATAAAATGGTGAAGTAAACACAGAATAAGTAAATATGATAAAAAAGATTAAGAAAATAAGTGAAAATAATAAAGGCATATATGCTTTTAATGTAAATTTAGTTTTCATTGTTTTGTTTCTACTTTTAAACTACTCTCAAATATACCAAAATTCCATCATAATAATCCTTATTGTAAAACTACAAATCTATAAATTCTCCTCTAATTTCGCTTACGTTATTTCAGAACTTTTACCTCTCCATTTACATATTCATAATCCCAACTAGATTCTGAAACATTAAGAGTAGGTTTCCCTTCTTCGTCATATTCTCTTGTTTGTGTTTTACGGAAGTTATTTTTAGATAAAGATTTATAATATAAGTCTGTAAACACACCTAAGTTTTGAAATGGGTTTTGCGATTGATCATAATTAGAGAAAGTGGTTACTTTGCGCTCTTTCTTCTTGTAGTTAATATATGGAGGGACACCTTCATCATAAAAATCATAGTCAGCATCTCTGTAAACCAAACTATCTAAATTTCCCTTTGCATTAAAGTAAAAATCTCTACGACTTCTTAAATCATTTGTGTAATAATGGTCGGTAACCAGAAAATCGATGTATTTTATCTGGTTATTTTCATAAGTATAAACATATTTTTCTGTATAGTTTGGTCTTGCCTTGTAAGTTAAAGTAGCCTCAGAAATTTGTTGACCACTCAACGTATATACGTGTGTATCATTTGGATATTGATACCAATCTAATTTAGAAAACTTAGTTAGACTTGCAGTTTTATCTATGTAGCTAATATTAGTTTCCAATGATTTAGAAAACTTGTAAACGTAGCTTGTATACGGATCTATAATATACCATTCACCAATTCGTTTGGTTACTTTATTGTTTTGATATTCAAATTTTATTGTATCATATCCATTTACAGTAGCTATAAAATAACCTTTTGGATAGGCCGTAAACGAATTATTTTCAACAGGTGTAATGACATCATCTTCATTATTGCACGACCATAATAAAATAAGTGGTAATAAGTAAAGGAATTTTTTCATCGTGTTATTTTTGTTCAGATTATTCAAGATAAATATTGAGTTTATTTCTTTCCCAAATATACCAAAAATCTCTTATCAAACCCTTTATTGTAAAACTACAATTCTACATATTTCCTCCCACTTTCGTTCATGTTTTCTTCGACCGTTCTTCGACGAGAATGCCGTTTTTCCGAAGATTCGTCGAACAATGGTCGAACGATGGTCGAACAAGCTAAAAATCAATCAAAAACACGAATCTTATCTACCTATGATGAATAGAGGTTTAGCGAGGTTTTTATTTTGCTATAATACTATTATTGAATAAAAAGCAACCGGACAAAAGTGGACAAATGTGGACAGAAGCGGACAAATGCGGACACAAAATGGCGTTTTTGTAAATGGTGTTGTTTCTGTTGCTAACTTTATGAATATTAACTATAAAAACTTCCAGTTATGGCAGAAATTAAAAAAGGAATCCTTGGTGGATTCTCAGGAAAAGTGGGAACTGTAGTAGGCGTTAATTGGCGCGGCAAAGACATTATTCGCAGTTTACCAAAAAAATCGAAAAGGCGACCAACTGATTTGCAATTGATGCAACAAATCAAATTCAAGCAAGTGATTGGTTTCTTGCAACCAATTCGTCCAGTTCTTAATCTGTATTTTGGGAATAGAGTTGGACTAAAATCGCGTTACAACATTGCGACATCTTACACGCTGAACAATGTGTTAGAAATGGTAAATGATTTGCCTGTTATTGTGTTGGAGCGTGTGTTGGTTTCGAAAGGTGACTTGGTTGGTTTTTTACAACCTACGATAGAATCGACTGGCGGGGATAGCTTCCAAATGAATTGGGAAGATAATTCTGGACAAGGTAATGCGCTACCAACAGATCTTGTGAATGTTATTTGCTATTGTGAGGAACTAAATTCGTTCGAAGTGTTGCAAAGTATCGAGTCGCGTGATGTTTTGGTAGCACATATTCCATTACCAACCTATTACAATGGTAAAAAGGTTAACTTTTGGGCGTTTCTGAATAGTGAAACGAAAACGATGGCAAGTACCAGTATCTATCTTGGCGAGCATACAATTGTGTAAGTGTAGTGGAGAAATTGAGTTTGTTAATTAAAGTGATTTTTCGGTACAATGCTCTGATTAACGGCGTAGAAGAATGAAGAAAAATTGTATCGAAAATAGAATTTTATAGATGTTGTTCAAATTTATTTTAACCACATAGAGACATCGTTTTAGTTGTGATGACTTGTAAAGATTAGTTAAAAATACGAATAGGTAAGCAACTAATTTCAACACAAAATCATTTGGTTCTATGTTTCTATGTGGTTGTTTTTTTGGGAGCGAGTCAAACAAATTCAAATGGTTTATATTTTATTAGAAATATAGATTTTACAAGAATTACCGCTATAATGAAATTTCTTTTAATTATAGCGAGTTTTTATATAATTCACTAAGATTATTTAATTTTCTTCCTAAAAGTTCTTCTGCATCTTTAGAAGCTTTTTCAAGTTCAGTTTTTGTTAAACCTTTTTCGAGTTCTTTAATTTCTTTAATAACTTCTTCTTGCTTCAAAATACTAAAATCAACCTTATTTTCATTGTAAATTAAATACCATAAATAACTTTGATAATAATCTTTCTCAAAGTATTCTCCATTTTTGTAAAAGTTGGCTAATTCTAATCGAGCAGATGTGATATATCCACTTTGTGAAAGGTTTTCAGGATTTGGAAGTTTTGCAAGCTTAATAATCCATTCTTTAAATTTTGAAATATCTTCTTTTACTCCATTGCCTGTTAAATAACTATTAACTACATTCCACATACAAGTAGCGTCGTTATTATTCGCACATTTCAAAGCATATTCAAATGCTTTTTTAGAATTTTGTTCAATTCCTTGTCCATTTCCATATGCCATCATCATTGCGTAATGACCATCATTAAATCCATTGTCAGATGATTTAGAATACCACTTGATAGCTTCTTGTTCATTTTTTTGAATACCAATACCTTCTTGTAAGAAAAAAGCATAGTTGTACTGAGCTTCGGAATTTCCTAATTCAGCTGTTTTTTTCACAATTGGAAGCGCTTCTTCAAATTTATTTTGTTGTATTAATTCTTTTGATTGCTGATTCAGTTCTTCTGCCGATTGAGCAAAAGAAAAACTTGAAATAAAAAGTAAAGTTATAATTTTAATCATTTGTACAATTTTGGTAAACATATTATTTGATAGACAATGTACGAACTAAATTGTACAAAATATATAATTTCTACCAAGTGAAGCTTATACTTTTAAAAAAATATAAATTAATAAAAAAACAATACTTTAACTATAAACCTCATCGAGTTTAAAACTTTCAATCATCAAACTAAATAGAATCAAGCTTCTCATTAATTTTCAGTATATTTAATTAAATTAAAAATTATGAAAAAGCTATTTTTATTTATCAGCGTTTCTCTCCTATTTTTTGCTTGTACAACCAATCAATCCACACAAAATTCAGTTCCGAATAAAGATGAGAATTCATTAAAATTCGAGCCGAATGAAGATGGAGATTATGATATTGTTGTATTTGATCCTCAATATGATATTTATTTAAAAACAACTGCATTACCCAAAGAATATTATTCAAAAGAATATTACGAACAAAAAAATCGCCAATATGTGATGATTTGGAATCAACGACATATGCAACCAATGACATATAATCCAGATTTGTATGCAGTAAGTATAGATTTGAATCCTTCGATTGACTATGGTTATGATTTTGAATACAAATTATTTAACTTTTTTCGATTCATTGAAACAAAATATCGTGTCAGAATTAGATAATATCGTTTATTTTTGCAAGCTAATTTCAGAAAGATGAACGATTTTTCAATCAAAATATACAATCAAATCATTGAAGCAATTCCAGATTTCACAGGGCTTCACAAGAAAGATACAGAATTATTAGAATTTCATATCGAGAATGAATACAAATCAACTTTTGTTGATCTTTATATTCAGACTTCGGATGATGATAAGATTTGGATCAAATCTTCTTTTCCTTTTACAACCTATGAAGTAGATGGCGTAGAAGAACTTGTTTATATTTTGGAAGGGTTGTTGTTCAACCAATTATTCTGGGTAATTAGTTATGATGATGGCGATTGGGACGATACTTTTTTGATGCTGAAAGACCAAGAAATTAAAACAGAAGAAGGTTTTACTTATAAAATTCTTTCTTGGAACGGAAAAGATGATAAAGTGATTAATGCTTAACCTCCTATTTTTATACATTTGCAATTATGTTTAACAACGAATTACTAAAAGACATCCAAAAACGTACACAAGATTTGCACGAATATTTGGAAATCGAACAAAAAGAAATCGAAGTGCAAAATGAAGAAGAACATGCTGCTTCTCCTGAATTTTGGAACAATCCGAAAGAAGCCGAAGCTTTTATGAAAGTTCTGCGTGGTAAAAAGAAATGGATCGATGAATACCAAACAATTGCAAATGCTGTAAACGATGTTGAAGTTTTAGTAGAATTTAATCGCGAAGGCGAAGTAAGTGACGAAGAAGTAATGGAACAATATACTGTTGTTGCTAAGCTTTTAGAAGATATAGAATTCAAGAATATGCTTTCAGAAGAAGGAGATAATCTTGGTGCAATTCTTCAAATTACTGCCGGAGCTGGAGGTACAGAATCTTGTGACTGGGCTTCTATGTTGATGCGTATGTATTTGATGTGGGCCGAAAAACATGGGTATAAAGTAAAAGAATTAAACTATCAAGCGGGTGATGTCGCAGGTGTAAAAACGGTAACATTAGAGGTTGATGGCGAATTTGCTTTCGGTTATCTAAAAGGAGAAAATGGTGTGCATCGTTTGGTGCGTATTTCGCCTTTTGATAGTAATGCAAAACGTCATACAAGTTTCGTTTCGGTTTATGTTTCACCAATTGTAGATGATACAATCGAGATTGAAATCAATCCTTCTGATATCGAATTGCAAACGTCTCGTTCTGGAGGAGCTGGAGGACAAAATGTAAATAAGGTTGAAACGAAAGTTCAGTTAACGCACAAACCTACAGGAATTGTGGTTGTTTGTCAGGTTGAACGTTCTCAGTTAGCCAATCGCGAACGTGCAATGGAGATGTTAAAATCTGAATTGTACAAGATTGAGTTAGAGAAAAAAATGGCTGCACGTAATGAGATTGAAGCAAATAAGATGAAAATCGAATGGGGTTCTCAAATTCGTAATTATGTGATGCATCCATACAAATTGGTAAAAGACGTCAGAACAGGAACTGAAACAGGTAATGTGGATGCTGTAATGAACGGTGATATAGACGAATTCTTGAAATCGTTCCTAATGTTAATGGGACAAAAAGAAACGTCAAAATAGTTTTATCCTAAATTTCTTTCATGAAAATATTAATCGGAGGCGCTGGAGAAGTTGGTTTTCATTTGGCTAAATTGCTTTCTAATGAAATGAATGACATCGTCATCATGGACATGGACAAGGACAAATTGTTGATGATCGAAAACTCGTTAGATGTAATGGCTTATCGTGGTGATATAACTTCTTTCAAGGCTTTGCGCGAAGTTGGAATTGATGATACAGATATTTTTATATCGGTCACTCATCTTCAAAACACAAACCTTACTAGTGCTTCGATTGCGAAAGATTTAGGGGCAAAACGTACATTAGCTCGAATTTCGAATCCTGAATTTCTTTACAAAGAAAATCAATTTTGGGTGCAAGGAATGGGAATTGATGCATTAATTAGCCCTGAGAAATTAGCGGCTGATGAGATTTATTCACTTGTTCAACAATCTGCTTTCAATGCGATGCATCCCTTTGCAAATGGTCAACTTTTTATGGTTGGAACTGTTTTGGATGCGGATTGCAAGATTTTGGACAAGCAATACAAAGACATGTATTTGACGACAAAAGGTGGTGAAGACAATCTTTTGATGCCAATTGCAATTATCCGTAGCAACGAACGCGGCGAATATCAAACCATTATTCCTGAAGCTGATACTGAATTTAGAATAGACGATCACGTTTATTTTATTGTAAAAAAAGCTGGAATTTTAGAAGTTTATAAAATCCTAGGAAAAAAACAAGAGTATTTCAAAAATGTAATTGTTTTGGGAGGAGGAAGTATTGGTGTCAAAGTTGCCAAACTTTTAAAAGATAACAAGCACAACGTTAAGTTATTAGAAATCAATCGAAACAAAGCTTTTGATTTAGCTGATGATTTAAATAACATTTTGATTATCAATGGTGATGGTCGAGATGGAGAATTGTTATTGGAAGAAGGTATTTCTGATTCAGATGCTTTTATTGCTGTGACAGGAAGTTCGGAAACGAATATTATGTCGTGTCTTTTAGCAAAATCAAAAGGTGTTAAAAAAACAATTGCTTTGGTCGAAAATATCGACTATATTCATCTTAGTCAAGAAGTTGGAATTAACGCTTTTATCAATAAAAAACTCTTAACCGCAGATAGTATTTTCCGTTATATTCGACAAGGTTCTGTGATGGATGTAACAGGAATTTCTGATTTAGATGCCGAAGTTTTAGAATTCCGTATTCACGAAAATTCTGAAATCGCATTCAAAAAAGTAAGCGATTTTCCATTTAAAGAAGGTGCTATTATTGCTGGAATTGTTCGTAGAAATGATGGATTTATTCCAACCAAAGATTTCATTATCGAACCAAAAGATCATGTTGTTGTTTTTAGTCAAGCGAATTTAATTCCAAAAGTGACCAAATATTTTAAATAATGAAATCACTTAACATCAAAGTAATCCTGAATCTTTCGGGTGTTTTATTACTATTAAATGCGCTCTTTATGTTTATTGCAACATGTGTCAGCATTTATTTTAATGATCATCTACTCTACCCTTTTTTAGTTTCGGGGAGTTTAGTGGGATTGTCGGGAGCTGCAATGATGTATTTTACGCGTGACAGAAGAAAACACATCAACAAACGCGAAGGTTATATCGTGGTTTGTGTCGGATGGCTTTTCTTGATTCTTTCGGGATGTTTGCCATATGTTACGTCGTTAATATTTTTACCAAACGATCATATCATCAATGAGAATTTCAGTTTTGTGAACATTGTTTACGAAACCGTTTCTGGTTATACAGCGACTGGAACATCGATTTATGATGATGTAGAAAGTCTCCCAAAAAGCATATTGTTTTGGCGAAGTACAACCAATTGGATTGGTGGTATGGGAATTATCGTTTTGACGATTGCGATTTTACCGTTTCTTGGAATTGGTGGTCGACAACTTTTTATGGCAGAAGCGCCTGGAATTTATACGGATAAAATTCACCCTCGAATTACAGAAACAGCGAAAAACCTTTGGTTAGTTTATTTAGGATTAACTGCTTTTTTTGCATTGTTGCTTTATTTTGGTGGAATGAATTTATTTGATGCTGCAAACCATTCGATGAGTGTGATTGCAACCGCAGGTTTTTCTACTAAAAATGAAGGTTTGATGTATTGGAATAACAATGTTTTTATTCAATATGTACTAATCGTGATGATGTTTTTGGGCGGAACAAACTTCGCTTTGATTTATTTATTGATTAAAGGACAATTCAAAAAAGTGTGGAAAAATGAGGAATTTCGCTGGTGGGTTGGCTTACTTGCTGTCGTTACATTTATCGTTTTTGTCGTATTATTTTTTAATATTTACCCTAGCTATTCCGTCGAAACTTATTCCTGGTTTAACTTCGAACATTCATTCAGAAGCTCATTATTCCACGTCGTTTCTATCGCATCTACAACCGCTTTGGCAATGGAAGATTACACAAGTTGGTTAACCGTAACCACACTTATTTTCTTCTCTTTGTTCTTCATCGGAGGTTCGGCAGGTTCTACATCTGGAGGAATTACAGTTATCAGACACGTCATTTTATTAAAAAATAGTTGGATCGAATTTAAGCGTATTTTACATCCAAACGCAATTATTCCAGTTCGTTACAACAATCGTTCGCTGAATCAATCTATTGTTTTCCACGTCATGGCATTCTTTGTTATGTTTATGTTTACATGGATTGTGAGTTCTATTTTGTTTGCGCTTTTGAATTATGGTATAACAATGAGTTTCCAAGATATTTTGGCCTCTTTAACATTAACTGCTTCCACTTTAGGAAACGTAGGTCCGGGAATTGGCGAATTTGGTCCGGGTACCTCAATGAATTCTTTAACGGATAGTGCAAAATTATTATGTTGTTTTTTAATGGTTTTAGGTCGATTAGAGCTTTATACAATCTTAATTTTATTTACGCCTGCTTTCTGGAAAAATAATTAATGAGAAGCTTCTAAAATTACTTTCTGAATGATTTCTTCAGTTTGATCTGGGAAATCTTTCTCAATAATTTTATTCGAATCCACCCAACGTTGCAATTGTTCGACATTCAAATCATACGAATAATCAACGCCAATCATTTTTAAAGCCTCGCAGTTACACAATTGTTCGTATTGACCTTTGATCGGAATCACAAAAAGTTTCTTTTGAAGATAAATACTTTCAGCAGGCAATTCGAAACCAGCACCACACAAAACTCCTTTACAATTTTCTAAAGTTTTGGTAAAAAGGCGTTCATCAATTGGATAAATTTCAACATTAAATTGACGCATAACTTCTTTCACAAAAGGTGAAAAAACTTTCCATTTTGAATCTTTAATAAATGATAATTTCTCCATAATTTCAGTTGGATGAAAACTTGGTAAATACACCAAATAATAATCTTTTTGTTTTGGATGCAATGCTCTAATTTTATCTCGAATGATAGGTAAAAAAATAGCATCATTATATTCTTCGAAATGAAAACCGTAATGCTTAGAAGTTGGTGCGTAATATTTCAAAATCGTCTCACCTGTTTTATTTTTTACTTTTGGCGTTTCATCAAATAAAAGCGAAGCTTGATGACTCAAACCAACAATATTTATCTTTTTCTTTCGTGCTGCATGTGCTGTAATTGGTTCAAAATCATTAATAATCAAATCATATTTTTCAATTGGAAAATGATTCACTTCATTCCAAAAAGATTTAAAACTATTCTCCTTAAAAATTCGTTTATACGAAACTTTTCCCATCTGATTATAAAATAATGACAATCCATTGTGATGTTTGAATTGATAATTTTCAAGTTGTAATTGCGAATTAGAACCGCTTACAAAAACATCCAAATCTCCATATTCTTCAAGGATTGGTAACATTTTTTGCGCACGAGCCAAATGTCCATTTCCCGTTCCTTGTAAAGCATATAAAATTTTCATTTACTTCTTATTGAGAATTGAAACAATCAGTTCATCCAACGAATAATTGAACTCGATTTCTTCTAAATTTTGCATCAAAGTATGTTTGTGTTCTTCAAAATAAAACACTGACCAATTTCCGTCTACACATTCTAAAGCCGATAAATTCTCAATCCAATCGCCTGAATTCATATACACACACGATCCTTTATCCGTTTTTACTTTTCGCAATTGTGGCTGATGAATATGTCCACAAACCACGTAATCATATTCATTTTCGATTGCTAATTCAGCAGCAGTTTGTTCAAAATCATTGATATGTTTCACCGCTTTTTTAACTGAGTTTTTAATCTTTTGAGACAGTGAATAACGTTCCCTTCCAAAAAACTCTAAACATTTATTGATAAAATAATTCAATTGAATTAATTTATCATAACCCCAACCTCCTAATTTCGCAATCCATTTCGAATGTTGAATCGAGGCATCAAACACATCTCCATGAAAAATCCATGCGATTTTATCATTCTGTTTCAACATATATTTATCCGTTAAAAGAATATTCCCAAAACGCATTGTCGTAAATTTACGCAACAGTTCATCATGATTTCCAGTGATATAAACGATTGGAATTCCTTGTTCAGATAAATTCAATAAATAACTAATGATTTGAAGATGCGTTTCTGGAAAATAACTCTTCTTGAAATTCCAAATATCCACAATATCGCCATTGAGAATAATTTTTTTTGGATTGATTGACTGTAGATAAGCTAACAGCTCTTGTGCTTTGCAACCAAAAGTTCCTAAATGCACATCCGAAATAACAACAACATCAAGATTACGCTTCATTGATTTTTATTTAAATTTCGAAATCAAATATTACTTAAACGTTTTTTTAATCTTATGAAATCTTTATAAATTTGAGTCTAAATTGTAAAGTTATGAGCGAATTGAAATTCAAAACAAATATAAATTGTGAAAGCTGTATCAAATCTGTAAAACCTTTTTTGGACGAAGCTGTAGGTGAAGACAATTGGAAAGTTGACACTTCTGATGAACGAAAAGTACTGACTGTGACAACAACCGAAGATGAAGAAGAGGTTGTGGAAGCTGTGACAGATGCAGGTTTTAAAATTCAGAAATTAGAAGAATAAATAAAAGCGATTCAGTAAACTGAATCGCTTTTTTGTTAGATTAAGAATATATTCTTTCTTATTTTTTTACTACTTTTTGAGTAACTTTAGTTGTTCCGTTATCAACTGAAACTAAATAAACTCCTTTTGATAATGATTGAGTATTGATAGATGAACCTACTTCAACTCTATTCGAAGAAACTAATTTTCCATCAACAGTATAAATATTAACCGTAGATTTTACTGGTAAATCAATAACCAATTTATCAGTAATTAAAGTATTCATTTTTACTTTATTTTTAAAATCAACATCAGATATTGCTAAAGTACCTTTTTCATAAGCAAGAATATCATCAAATGAAGAAGATTGACCTCCATAAGCTCTAAAAGCAACATCTAAACTTTTAGCATCTGCATGTGCTGGCATCTCTACAGTATATTTAGTCCACTCAGCAGCAGCTGGTAAATATTTATTTAATGATCTAAATGTATCTGTTGTTGCATCTATTGTTGTGTATACAGCAGTTCCCGCAGCATTTTTATAAATACTCCAGATTCTTGCTGCACTAGCACTAGAAGCTTTATACCAAAATTCGATAACATATGTTTTTGCTCCTGTAACAGCTACATTCTGAAAAAAACCAGTTGTTGCTGTAGCATTGTATATTGCACTATATGTTCCTGAATGTGCTCCTGTATTAGAAACTGTAGGTTCTGTGTAGCCTGAACCTGTACCTGCTGCCCAAGGTGATAAACTTCCTGTTTCAAAACCTGAATTAACAACTAGATTTTGTCCAAATGATAATGTTGATAATGCAGCAACTGCTACTAAAGAATAGAATTTTTTCATATTATATTTTTTTAAATTATTTCTGTAAAGATAGTTAAAAAACTAAATCAATATACAAGACGCAAAAAATTAACGATTTGGTAAAATAAAAAAGCAGCCATATGGCTGCTTCAACTATAAATTCTAATTTTTTATTTCTTAAATATGAATTGCATGTCCATATGCATCTTCTACCGCTTCCATAATAGCTTCTGCCATTGTTGGGTGAGCATGTACAGATTTCATAATTTCGTGTGCCGTCGTTTCTAATTTACGTGCAACAACTGCCTCAGCAATCATTTCCGTAACACCATCACCAATCATGTGACATCCTAACCATTCACCATATTTCGCATCAAAAACAACTTTTACGAATCCATCAGCAGCTCCATTTGCAACAGCTTTTCCGTTTGCAGAGAATGGGAATTTACCAACTTTAACTTCGTAACCTGCTTCTTTTGCTTTTGCTTCTGTAAGCCCAACAGACGCAATTTCTGGTGAACAATATGTACAACCTGGGATATTTCCGTAGTCAATTGGCTCAACTTTTTCGCCAGCAATATGCTCAACACATAAAATTCCTTGTGCTGATGCTAAGTGTGCTAAATCTGCTCCTTTTACAACATCACCAATTGCGTAATATCCTTTTACAGATGTTTCACAAAAATCATTGATAACAATTTTACCTCTTTCAGTTGCAATACCAACTTCTTCAAGACCAATATTTTCTGTATTTGGAACAACACCAACAGCAGATAAAACAACTTCAGCTTCGATGATCTCTTCACCTTTAGCAGTTTTAATTGTTGCTTTTACTAAATCTCCAGTTGTATCAACTCCTGTAACTTCTGCATTTGTTAAGATATTAATTCCAGATTTTTTAAGAGATAATTGTAATTGTTTCGAAATATCTTCATCTTCAACATTTACAATACGTGGCAAAAACTCTACAATTGTCACTTCTGTTCCTAATGTATTGTAGAAATGAGCAAACTCAACTCCAATCGCACCAGAACCTACAACAATCATTGATTTTGGTTGTTTTTCCATTGCTAATGCACCACGGTAACCAATTACTTTTTTACCATCTTGTGGTAATGCAGGTAATTCACGAGAACGTGCACCAGTTGCAATAATTATATTTTCTGAAGATAATTCGCTAACAGAACCATCTGCTGCAGTAACTTTTACTTTTTTTCCTGGTAAAACTTTTGCTTCACCTTGAATCACTTCAATTTTGTTCTTCTTCATCAAGAATTGAACACCTTTACTCATACGATCCGCCACTCCTCTACTACGAGAAACTACATTTCCAAATTCGAATGAAATATCTGAAGGTAAGTTAATTCCAAAATCTTCTGCATGATTTAAGTATTTGAATACTTGAGCAGATTTTAATAATGCTTTTGTAGGAATACATCCCCAGTTAAGGCAGATTCCTCCTAATTCAGCTTTTTCTACGATTGCTACTTTTTTACCTAATTGTGCTGCTCTAATTGCTGCAACGTATCCTCCAGGACCACTTCCAATAACTATAATGTCGTAACTCATTTTTTCCATAATTTGAATGCTAATTTAATAATTATAACCCGAAAAAAAAGGAATTCCTTAAAATAGATTAAAATTTCTTACTTTTGCAATGTGAAAATATTCTTTGAAAATTACGCTGACGACTTACTGGTCGAAACTGAATTACCTTTAGAAGGTAGTTTATCACAAGCTATTGAGATTTTTCATAACCTACCTGATTATGACGGAAGTTATATTGGTTTGATGAATCAAGATGGGAATACTGTTCAGATTTCGAAATATGATCGATTTTTATTTTTAGTAGAAATCCCTGTTTATCAAGAACAAGCTTCATATTCAGTATTATTTACTTATTTTCAAGTAATGCAATTATTGGAAGACTTATACAAAGGATTTGATCCTTACAACATAAAAGGATTGAAGTTTGAACAGTATTTAACAAAAAAAGCAACGAAATAATCGTTGCTTTTTTATTTAATATTATGTATTAATTCGCTAAATCCGTATATTTTTTTCTTGACTTTTTCAAACGAATTAATACATAAATTAAAGAGATTACAGAAATTGTAAACGTAGTATTTAATAATAAATCTGCAGATTCAAATTCTAAAATCTTAGTAAAACCAGCAATCACAACTAAAATAAAACTAAATACATAAATAAAAAATGGGTGTCTAACATTCATTTCTACTATTTTTTAACTTAAACTTAACATTGATAAAAATAAAAATAATTTTATAATTTCCAAATTATTTATCATCAATCAAATAAAATTTAACATAACTTCGCTCTATGGACCTATTCAACGATTTATTTGACGGACAAGAGAATCTACTTCCTAAAGATGGAACGGTAAATTATTTTGGGCAAATTATGAGCGACGAAGAAGCGCATCGTTATTATTCTGTTTTATTAAATGAAATTGAATGGAAGAACGATCAAGCAATTATTTTTGGTAAATTAATCGAAACTAAACGAAAAATTGCTTGGTACGGAGATTTTCCATTTGCTTATACCTATTCCAAAATCACGAAAACAGCTTTACCTTGGACTGATACTTTACTTGAATTAAAAAAATTAGCTGAGGAAAAAACTGGTGAAACTTATAATTCTTGTTTGATAAATTTATATCACGATGGTTCCGAAGGAATGGCTTGGCACAGCGATGGCGAAAAACAATTGAAACGTCATGGCGCAATTGCGTCGCTTAGTTTTGGTGCTGAACGTAAATTTGGTTTTAAACACAAAGAAACCAAAGAAGTAATTTCTTTAAATCTTGCAAGTGGTAGTTTATTGGTAATGAAAAATGAAACGCAGGATTATTGGCTGCATCGCTTACCTCCTACTAAAAAAGTAAATTCGCCACGAATTAATCTAACATTCAGAACAATCGATTTGGAGCAATAATTATTTTTGCTTGGAGATTTCAGCTTTATAAAAAGTCAAACTTTGTTGATTAAATTTATTCAGAAATGCATCATTAAAATCATTCAAAGAAATAACATCCAAATCAATTTTAGTTTTTAACGTCGGTAAAGCAATCACTTTATTTGATGATTTATCCAAACTATTCCATTTCGCAATAAATTCTTTTGTAGCTGTTATAAAAGTTGATTCGCCGTTTTCTTTCGAATAATCATCCGAAACTATTGAACGTTTTATAGCAGATAATTCAATCTTTTTTGTCTGACGATTGTATCGAAAATAAGATGTAAACAAAACATCTCCTATTTTATTGATAATCTTAAAACCTTTCTTTGTTTCCTCAATCTTCGCATTGTGATCCAATTCATGAAAAGCTAAACTACTCTGCTTTTTATATTCAGTATCAGAAAGTAAAAACTCTATTTTGTTCGTTTCAAAATTAATCGAAACCTTGTCAAACTTTCCATCTCCGTCCAAATCTTTCACAATAGATTGTTTTGCAAAAGTCAGTAGACTCATGCTCAAAAACAACGATATGAAAAATATTAACCTCATCAGAAAGTACAATGTTTTAATTTTTATCTAAAGATACCACAAAAAAAGCTCCAAAAAGGAGCTTTAACTATTTAATAACAGGATTTATATCAAGTATATTTTCTTTTCTATATTTTTCGATAAAATCATCTGTAAAATTTTCGCTTCCTAACAATTTATTTTCTTGCAAAACTTTTTTGATATCTAGCTTTTTGTAGGCTTGTAACATCGGTTCAGAAATCGCTTTGTACGTAAAATGCCACGGCTCATACTTGAATCCTTTTCTCGCTGAATTATCCGTGTATACCAAATAAAAACCATATTTCGAAGCGTTTTCATCTAACCAAAGCTTAAACTTATGCATTGATCCTCCTTCATTAAAATGTTTCTCATTCAACGGATCTGCTGGTATTCCACGCGTTCCGTCTATAATATCCAAATCAGTTCCCCAATGATGACGAGAAGTTCCTGGAATAGTAGAATATTCAATAATCTTTTCGATGTTTTCTTTCGCTGCAATTTTCTTCGCCTGATTCGCTTTATACTTGCGCTCCCAAATTCCGTTTTGGTAGGTATAATTTCTATAACTCGAAATCACTTGTATTTTAAAGCCTGCTTTTTGCGCATCAGCTTTCATCAATTCAAATTGTTTTGCAACTTCTGGCAACAATTTATACCCATTCCCCACCATCGTAGGATTTCCTTTACCAATCAATTCAGCGGTTGTAAAAGCAGGTAAAATAGTATCTGTTTCTTCTGGTGTTTGATCGCTGCTACCGAAAGCACAACCAGCATTTAGCATAAAAGCAAGTAAAATTAAATAAGAAAATTTCATAATATTAAATTGAGACATTATGGTAGGTATTAGATTTTGGTTTATTTTTATCAAAATTAAAGAATAAAAGTGGAGATTGTTATAATAATCGTATTGATTTTATTGAATGGAATTTTTTCCATGTCTGAAATGGCACTTGTTTCGTCAAGAAAATTCAAATTAGAAAATCAAATGAAGAAAGGAAGTTCTGGCGCTAAAACTGCCTTGGAACTTGCTGAGAATCCGAACAAATTTTTATCAACCGTACAAATCGGAATTACCCTTATTGGTATCTTGTTAGGGGTTTTCTCTAGTGATAAATTAACTGCAGATTTAACAGAATTTTTAACATCTATCGCTTTCATTGCACCTTACGCCAAAACACTTTCTCCAATTATTATGGTGGTTATTATAACTTATTTTTCGATTGTATTTGGCGAATTATTACCAAAACGTTTGGGAATGAAATTTCCTGAAATGGTTTCTACTATTGTTTCGAAACCGATGAAATGGTTATCTATCATCACTTCTCCATTTGTTTGGTTGCTAACGGTTACCAATGATTTTTTCTTGAAATTGTTTGGTATTAAAGATGATAGCAGCGAAGTTGTTTCGGAGGAAGAAATAAAAAATATCATCAAAGAAAGTACAGAAGGTGGTGAAATTCAGGAAAAAGAACACGAAATCTTAGAACGTGTTTTCGAGCTTGGAGATCGTCGTGTAAATACGTTGGCAACGCATCGTTCAGAAATTGCTTCATTAGATATTTCGGATGATTATGAGAAAGCCCGTGCAAAAGTCAAGAAAAATAAATATTCTGCCTACCCCGTTACGAAGAACAATAATTTGGATGAAATCGTTGGTATCTTGAAACTAAAAGATATGTTTGGGGTAAGTAAAGAAGATTTTAGCCTTAAAAAATTCATACACAAACCTATTTTTGTCAACGAGAATTCGTTTAGTTATCCGTTGTTGGAAATGTTACAGAATTCGCAGGCACATTTCGCCATTATTTTGGACGAATATGGTACAACGGCTGGTATTGTAACGATAAATGATATTCTGGACGAATTGGTTGGTGATACACCAGAGAACCAAGACGAAGACTACGAAATCGTAGAACGTGAAGATGGTACATGGTTGATCGATGGGCAATTTTCTATTTACGAATTCGAGAAATTTTTTGAGATTGATATAGACGAAGACATCGAAAATAGATACGTTACCGTTGCTGGGATTTTCTTGGACAAATACGAAACCATTCCAAATGTTGGGGATAAGGTAGAAGTAGAAGATTTGACGCTAGAAATTGTAGACAAAGATGGTAATCGTATTGATAAAATATTGGCATATCGAAAATTTAATTGAATTTTTTAAATTAATAGGATAACATAATTTGAATTTGTTTCTTGAAATTCAGTTTTATTTGTGCAACTCATGATTTAAACAGAAAGTAAAACTATTGAACCTAATAATAAAGGTGTGATTATTTTTTTCATTGTAATAGATTTTGAGAAATAGTTTTATCAAAAATCTATCTGAATAAATTCTGAAGATTAAAAATTTATTTAAAACCATTCTCAATAAAATTGTATTAATTAATTCTCGATAAAAATTTTAATTTGTTATTTTTTATCACCTTATTTTTAATAGTACATAATTTTTACGTTAAAAAAATAAATTTATACGATTTATTAAGTAAGTTTTTCGGAGATTGTAAGCAATTGTAGATTTAATGCTACAATTTATAATACTATGACAAATCACTTTATAGGAATAGGAAAATATATTCCAACCGAAACAATTTCAAATCAATTTTTTGAAGAACATCAATTTTATAATGAACAAGGAGAAATTTTAGACCAAAATAATGCTACAATTTCGCATAAATTAAAACAAATAACAGGAATAGAAGAACGTCGATATGCCAGAAAAGATCAAGTAACATCAGACTTAGGTTATATGGCTGCGGCTGCGGCTATCACAAATGCAAATATCGATGCCGAAACTATTGATTATATTATATTCGCGCACAATTTTGGAGATGTAAAACACGATACGATTCAGTCTGATATGGTGCCAAGTCTTGCTGCAAGAGTAAAAAATTTATTGAAAATTCAGAATCCTTATTGTGTTGCTTACGATGTTATTTTTGGTTGTCCTGGTTGGGTAGAAGGTGTTATACAAGCCAATGCATTTATGAAAGCTGGATTAGCAAAAAGATGTTTGGTAATTGGTGCAGAAACGCTTTCGAGAGTTGTCGATGAACACGACCGAGATACGATGATTTATGCAGATGGCGCTGGAGCTGTAATACTAGAAGCTTCTGAAAACAATAAAGGGATACAAGCCCATTTATCTGCCTCTTATGCAAACGAAGAAAAAGATTATCTGTTTTTTGGAAAATCATATAATTCAGAAAAATGTCCGAATACCAAATACATCAAAATGTATGGTCGAAAAATCTATGAGTTTGCTTTATCCAAAGTACCTTTAGCAATGAAAAAATGTGTTGATGATAGCACATATAATATTGACGATATCAGTAAAATAGTGATTCATCAAGCTAATGAAAAAATGGACGAAGCAATTGTAAAACGCTTTTATAGTTTATATGATCTTGACGTGCCAAAAAATATTATGCCAATGAATATTCATAAACTTGGCAATAGTAGTGTGGCAACAATTCCAATTCTTTTGAAAATGATTATGGATAATGATTTGGAAAATCACCAAATAAACGAAGGCGATGTAGTATTATTTGCATCTGTTGGTGCAGGTATGAATATCAACACATTTATTTATCAATTTTAACGATATCAATCATAATAAGATCAAAGTTCTAATCACAATTAGGTTAGAACTTTTTTGTCATATCGAATTCTCTAGGAATTAATACCATTTAATTCATTAAAACTTATTACCTTTGCAACGTACTTAAGAAGATATTTTGTCTTAATAGTTTACAATTGTATTCTTTATTTTACTTTTTTTAATTCACTAATTGACCTAGTCAATATAATTTTAACTTCTGTTTTCTAAAACGTATACTTGTAAGTTTTACTACATTATAATATAAATGTTGTTGGATAATTAATTCATGTTTTCTTAGGTTTTATCAGTATTAATAATAAAAAATCTATACAAACATTTATGGCAGATTCTACATCTAAAAAAGAAAATAGCAAAAAGAAAGCTTTAAAAAAATTAGAGAAATTAAACAAAAGAGAGAACAGAAAAGAGAATAACAACAAAGGAAAATCATTAGAAGATATGATTGTCTATGTTGATGTACTTGGTAATTTTACAGATGTACCACCTCATTTACAAGACAAAGAAGCCGATTTGCTGAATAATAAAAGATTAGAATCTGATAACAGAGATGTTTTTATAGAAGGTATGGTTGATATCTACAACGATTCAAAAGGTTTTGGTTTTATTAAAGTAGCAACTTCTAACGATAAAATCTTCTTCCACTTCAAAGAATCAAAAGAATTACTTAAAGTAGGAGATCAAGTGCAGTTCAAAAAAGAAATGTCTGAAAAAGGATTCAGAGCAATTCAAATATCAAAAAAATAAATTAATTAAATATACAACTATGCAAGAAGGAACAGTAAAATTCTTCAACGAATCAAAAGGTTTTGGTTTTATCTCTAACGCAAACGGAGGTGAAGATGTTTTTGTACATGTTTCTGGATTAATTGACAAAGTAAATGAAAATGATCAAGTTACTTTTGATATTGAAAAAGGAAAAAAAGGTCTTATGGCTGTTAATGTAAAAAGAAAATAATTGAACATATAATTATTTCTTATAAATCACAAAGTCCTTGTCTTTATTAGATAAGGACTTTGTGATTTATTACAAACCTATTAAAAGTATATCTCTTAATTTTTATCCACTCCTTGACTATTCATTTTTTGTTGTTTCTTAAAAAAAGCATCCATTTCTGCTTTATACGTTTTGAAATCAACAATTTTCCCTTTCTTTGGTTGATTTATTGTTACATTTTTCTTCGCTTCTTTTACAGATGTTGCTTTGTATGTAATAACCATATCAGCATCGTCGTTCGTTTTTCTTTCTAATTCTAAAATCAAACCAGGTAATCCCATATGCTTATCTGATCTTGAAGGAAAAGACAAAGAAGTAGCAAACCAAGCTGTAAACTCTTCTTTATTGATTTTTGCAGTAGCTTTACGAACATCAAAACCTAAGACTTTTTTTTTGTCGCGTGTTATAGTCCAATTAATTTTAGGAATAGAATCTTTGATAATTCGATCCATCCCAAAGCCAACCGATTCGTGCATATAATAATTTTCAAGCAAGTCTTTGTAATACAATCCATTTCCTTGTGTCGAACTATAGCTTACTGAATTTCCACCATTTAGTGTTGGTTTTTGATTATAATTAGAAGCGGTTTTATCCGTTATTAATATATAAGGTCTAGGAATTTTCATTTGTTCAGTAAAATACCTAATCGTCTCATCTTTAGTTAATTTTCGATTATCAATTGTAACTGAACCTTGAGTTTTACATGCGTCATATACTGTATATACATCATATTCTACTTCTAAAATATCTTGCGCATTTACAAAATACACAAACTGCTTAATACAATCAATAGTAATTTTTTCATAATTTTTATTTAGATTAATCTTTATCTACTCCTTGATGTTCATTCGAACTTTGTTGGTTATAATCAGCTTTCAGCTTTTCAAATTCTGCTTTAGAAATTTCCTTCGCCTTGAATAATTTCTTAAATTCTAAATGATCTTTTGTTGTAACAGAAGTTGCTTTCAAAGAATAAGATGGATCAATAATTCCATTTCGAATAGATTCTACTTTTAATACCAAACCTGGAAGATTAATAAATTCTTTTGGACCAAAACGTTTGGGTAAACTTGGTGCATACCAAATAATTGATTTATTATTATCATCATATTTTACAACTGCTTGTTTAACATCAAAACCCAAATAAGTAGATTTTTCTTGCGTTAATTCGTATTTATAATGTGTAGAAATGGTATCAGTTACAAGGTATTTTTTATTCTCTATCATCCATTCTTGTTTCATTTTATTTTGATTGAAATCTTGTTCAAAATTATACGAAAAAATACCATACATCGTAACCGATGCGTTACCTTGTGAATTATTAATTTTCTCAATCTTGGAAAAAACACTTTTTCCTTTTTCTATTTGTAGCACATAATTTTTTGGAACAGAAAGTGCTTTTATAAAATCATCATCCAATTTTTCTTCCTTCCCATCTTTTCCTATAATTCTAGGAATAGAAACTTCTTCGTATTCAATCTCTAGAGCTTCTTGCGCTTGAGCTAAACAACAAAAAAAACTAATAAAAATTACTAAATATTTCATTCAAAATTATTTTTTATCCACTCCTATCGAAAAAGATTCTCTCATTTTTTGACGAGATTCATCTTGCAATTTTTTAAATTCTTCTTGTGTTATTTCTTCACCTTTTAAAGGTTTAGTTTTAGACATTTTCTTAGGGTTTAAGGTAATTTTATCCGCTTCATAAGTCATAATCGAACCAAATTTACCGCCCGTTTCGCTCACCGTTTTCAGAATCAAACCTGGCAATCCATTCACTTGATTTGGTCCTGCATCAACCTTAATATCTGGCGCAAACCAAGCTGCTATTTGCTTACCTTTATCATTACCAATAGCTTTTTTTACTTTGTGACCCAAAATCGTATCTTCAATATCTGTAATTTTCCATTCATAATCTTTATATGGAGTAACCACAATAAAATTTTGTTTATCTAAAACGACTTCTTGGCGAAACGCTTTCTTACTTATTTCATTAATCAGATCTTTATATTCTCCTCCAATATTAATTGAAAAAGCCCCCATAGAGCTACCATTTTGATCATTATTGATAGTTTCTATTTTTTTGTAAATGGACTGATTATCATTATATTCTAATTGATAATAAATATTTGGAGACCCACCAATTTTTATTGTACCTCCTCCTTTTTGTGCTTGCTCTCTTTCAAACTCCTTTATTTTTTCTTCATCATGCTTTATATCGTATTTATAATCGACAATAAGCTTTTCTTGCCCAAAACCAAAATTCGAAAAAAGTAAAAATCCAGCTAGTAATAATTGTTTCATTATGTTGTAGTTTATAATTAATACTCTAAAATAATTTTTATTTTTTAATTCTACAATAATAGAATATATAATTAACACAACATTGGGAAAAGAAAAAAAATCCAACCGAAGTTGGATTTTTTTCTATATATATTAAAATAAGTTTCTAAATTATCTCAAAGTGTTTCAGCGCATTCCATATTCCGTGATTATCCGCAGAAGTTGTATAATAATCAGCGGCTTCACGAACATTCTCTTTCGCATCGCCCATGGCTACACCTATTTTGCAGCCTTTCAACATACTAATATCGTTACCGCCATCGCCAAAAGCCATTGTTTTAGATAAATCTAAATTATCGCGCTCAGCCATTCGTTCTATTCCGCGCATTTTACTGATATCTTTCGGATTTATATCGGCGAAATATTCTATCCAACGTGTTCCTACACTGTTTGTCAACACATTTTTCATCAAATAATCTTCTTGTTCTTCATTTACAAAAAAGTTCATTTGCATGATATTATCTTTCGGTAAAGTTCGAGGATCAACCACTTCTGGAACTTCCATTCCAAAATATGCAAACGATTTTTCTACATTTTCATTCACACGATTAATACTAAACGCTTCTTTGGTCATATACGAAAATGAAAAAGGATTTTCATCATCATATTGCAACAAAGCCTCTATATCATTAGGATTGATATAATCTACAAAAAATGATTGACGGTTTTCATCCGAGCACATTCCACCATTATTATTGATATAACCATCAAAACCATATTCAAAAATATGTTCGGGCATATCCACCATATTTCGTCCTGTTGCGATGTATATTTTTTTATTTTTTTGTTTTAATAATTTCAACGCTTCGATTGTCGAATCACTGATTTCGTGGTTTTCAAAACCTTGTAATGTTCCGTCAAAATCGAAGAAAAAAGAATCTATCATACTTTAGTTTTATCTTTTACAAAATTAAAAAAGCAACCTTTCTTTGGTTGCTTTTGCTGTTTATTTTAACGCTAATTTAATAATTTCTATTGCTTTATTGGTATCTTCTTCGGAAATGTTGAGATGAGGACGCATTCGCACAGAGTTTTCACCACAAGGAAGAATAATCATGTGATTTTCGAAACATGTTTTGATGAACTCTGAACGATCCAAATCTGATGAAAAATCAAATGCGATGAACAATCCTAATCCACGAACCGAATGAATTTTCTTCGTTTCTTTTGCTATTTCATTCAATTTTGATAAAATATATTTTCCTTTTTCTGCCGCATTTTCAACTAATTTTTCTTGTTCAATCACTTCTAAAATTAATTTGAAACGCAACATATCGATATAATTCCCACCAAAAGTCGAATTGATTCGACTTGATTCCTTGAAAACATTATTCGGAATTTGATCTAACTTTTCTTTATTCGCTAAAATTCCACAAACTTGCGTTTTCTTTCCAAACGAAATTACATCAGGAATCACATCATAGTGCTGAAAAGCCCACATTTTACCAGTCATTCCCATTCCTGTTTGTACCTCATCAAAAATCAATAAAATCTCTTCTCGATCACAGATTTCTCTCAATTTCTGAAAAAATTCTTTTCGAAAATAATTATCTCCTCCTTCTCCTTGAATCGGTTCAATAATAATACAAGCAACTTTATTTTTTCGCGTTTCTAAAACATTTTCTATTTGCTCAATCGCTCGTTTTTCAGCCTCAACAACTTTGCATAAATTATCCTCTGTAACTGGAAAAATTCGTTTCGGATTTTCAATTCTTGGCCAATCAAACTTTGGAAAATATTCGTATTTACGAGGATCTTTCGTATTCGTCAACGACAATGTATAACCAGAACGCCCATGAAACGCTTGCTTAAAATGAATGACATCACTTGCTTCTTTCTCAATTCCTTTCGAAAAATTTAATCTTGTTTTCCAATCAAAAGCCGTTTTCAGTGCATTTTCTACCGCCAATGTTCCACCAGAAATAAAGAATAAATATTGCAATTCTTTTGGCATCGCAACACGCTCAAATGTATCAATTAAATCGGCATAATCTTTTGTATAAATATCTGACATCGCAGGTTTATTGACAGCATTTCGACCTAAAAAGTCAACTTTCGCCATCAAATGTGGATGATTATAACCGATTGCCGTCGAAGCAAACATCGAAAATAAATCCAAATATTCTATGCCATTTTCGTCTACAACATAGGAACCATGCGACTTATCCATATCCATAACAATCGGATATCCATCTGCCAATATATGTTTTGCTAATCTTTCGTGTACTGTACTCATCTGTGTAAATTTTTAAAAATCAAACTTAATTCCTTGCGCCAATGGCACTTCTGTCGAATAATTAATTGTATTCGTTTGTCGTCGCATATACGCTTTCCAAGCATCCGAACCTGATTCACGACCACCTCCAGTTTCCTTTTCTCCACCGAAAGCACCACCAATTTCAGCTCCAGAAGTTCCGAGATTTACATTTGCAATTCCACAATCAGAACCTTGTTGACTCAAGAATAATTCAGCTTCGCGAAGATTATTTGTCATGATAGAAGACGATAAACCTTGCGCTACATTATTCTGAATTTCTATTGCATTTAACACATCTCCAGAATATTTGATTAAATATAAAATTGGAGCAAAAGTTTCGTGTTGAACAATTTCGAAATGATTCTCAACCTCAGCAATTACTGGCTTTACATAACAACCACTTTCAAAGCCATTTCCTTCTAAAACACCACCTTCAACGATAATCTTTCCTCCTTCTTGATTAATTTTTTCCAAAGCATTTGAATACATTTCAACCGCATGTTTATCAATCAAAGGACCTACATGATTTGCTGTATCCAACGGATTACCTATTTTAATTTGTTTGTAAGCATTTACTAACGATTCTTTTACTTTATCATAAATCGACTCGTGAACAATCAAACGTCTTGTTGTAGTACAACGCTGTCCAGCCGTACCAACCGCACCAAAAACAGCTGAAGTTAACATAATTTTTAAATCTGCATCTGGCGTAACAATAATCGCATTATTACCGCCTAATTCTAAAATTGTTTTACCCAAACGAGCAGCAACAACTTTATTCACTTCAATTCCCATTCGCGTAGAACCTGTTGCAGAAACCAAAGCCACACGAGCATCTAGCGCAATTAATTCACCGATTGTTTTATCCCCCATTACCAAAGAAGAAACTCCTTCAGAAATATTATTTGCTTTTAAAACTTCTGCTAAAATATATTGACACGCAACCGCGCACAAAGGTGTTTTTTCACTTGGTTTCCAAACAACAACATCACCACAAACCATTGCTAAACATGTATTCCAAGACCAAACTGCAACTGGAAAATTAAACGCAGAGATCACCCCTACAATTCCAAGCGGATGATATTGATCGTACATGCGATGCAGCGGTCTTTCCGAATGAATTGTCGAACCATATAATTGACGAGATAATCCAACCGCAAAATCACAGATATCGATCATTTCTTGCACTTCACCTAAACCTTCTTGATAAGATTTCCCCATTTCATATGAAACTAATTTTCCCAAAGAAGCCTTTTTTTCACGAAGTTTCTCTCCAAATTGACGCACAATCTCTCCACGTTTCGGAGCAGGAATCATTCGCCATTCTTTGAAAGCAACTTGCGCTTTTTTTATCACTTCTTCATAATCATCTTTTGTTGATGATTTAACTTTTCCAATCAATTTTCCGTCTACTGGCGAGTAAGAAGAAAGCTCTTCACCTTTTCCAAACCAAGTATTTCCTGTTGATGTTCCGAGATTTTCGGAAGAAATACCTAATTCTTTTAATTCGTTTTCTATCATTTTTTTGTGTTATTTTGTGTTTTAACTTTTACCTAAATTAGTCAAAAGTTTCATAAATTAAAATTTTTAATAAATATTATTCAGAATAATTTTTAATTTAATGAATAATCGTTAGATTTAATAAAATAAAACCGCATAAAATGAATTCAACTACAGATTATTTTAAGATTGATGATTTATTAACCGAAGAACATAAATTAATTCGTCAATCTGTTCGAGATTTTGTGGACAACGAAATAAAACCTGTGATAGATGATGCTGCTCAACATCATAAAGATATTCCAGATTTAATGAAAAAATTAGGCGCAATTGGTGCTTTAGGACCGTATATTCCAGAAGAATATGGAGGCGCTGGCTTGGACCAAATGTCGTATGGATTAATCATGCAAGAATTAGAACGTGGCGATTCGGCTGTTCGTTCTGCTGCATCTGTACAATCTTCGTTGGTGATGTATCCAATTTTTTCTTTTGGATCAGAAGAACAAAAACGCAAATATTTACCAAAATTAGCTTCAGGAGAATTCGTTGGAAGTTTTGGATTAACTGAACCAAATCACGGTTCAAATCCTGGCGGAATGGAAACTCGTTTGACTAAAAATGGTGATCATTATATCTTAAATGGAGCAAAAATGTGGATTACAAATTCACCAATTTGTAATATTGCAGTTGTTTGGGCAAGAGATGAAGAAGGAAAAATTCGTGGAGTTATTGTAGAACGCGGTATGCAAGGTTTTACAACGCCAGAAACATTGAATAAATGGTCATTAAGAGCTTCAAAAACAGGTGAATTAGTTTTCGAAAATGTAAAGATTGAAGAATCTCAAATTTTACCAGAAGTGAGTAGTTTACGCGGTCCATTATCTTGTTTAAATTCTGCTCGATACGGAATTTCTTGGGGTGTAATTGGCGCTGCAATTGATTGTTACGAGTCTGCTTTGAAATATTCATTAGAACGAACACAATTTGGAAAACCAATTGCTTCTTATCAATTGCAACAAAAAAAATTAGCTGAATTTATTACAGAAATTACGAAAGCTCAGTTGTTATGTTGGCGATTAGGAACGTTGAAAAACGAAAATAACGCAACTCCTGAACAAATTTCTATGGCAAAACGCAACAATGTAAAAATGGCTATTGATATTGCGCGAGAATCTCGTCAAATTATTGGAGCAATGGGAATTGTTGGCGATTTTCCTATGATGCGACATGCTGCAAATCTGGAGTCTGTAATTACTTACGAAGGAACGCACGATGTCCATTTATTGATTACTGGAGCAGATGTGACAGGAATTAATGCTTTTGTATAAGATATTTTTTCATACAATCAGATATTTTTATAGGTTTACAATTCGTTTGTAAACCTTTTTTATTTATCACACATGAAATTGAAATCAATTCTACTTATCATTTTTTGTATTCAGGCTATTGTTCTTGATGCACAGGAAACCTACAAAATTACGTATGAACGCTTTTCGAATGGAAAGAAAGTCGAAGAAAATAACCCCATACAAGTTATTGCGAATACAAAAGAAACAGTTATTGGAAAGCAACAAAGTTTTAGTAATTCTTCAAATTATCCTGATGAAATGTTTTATTATACCAAAACAAATCCATCAATTATTTCCTTGATTACACAATTTGACCCGACTAATTCTATTATTACAAATGATTCTGTTGCTTTTAATAAATCTATTTTCACGATTTCTAAAGAAACAAAACGAATTTTAGGTTTACGTTGTAAAAAAGCGACGACAAATATCAATTCGAATACAATAGACGTTTGGTTTGTTGACAATATGGAATTGAATGCCTCTCCAACAATGGTTGGAATGAATTTAGGTTTTGTGTTAGAACTTACACGAAATAATAATTCAACGATTCGAGCTTCGAAAATAGAACGCGAAAAAGATTTGATTCCAAGTCAATTTATCCAAAAAGAATTGCATCAAAATCGGGTTGATTTGTTGACATATAAAGACATTATTTGGAAAAGTAAATTTGTCGATATACCACTTTTATCACATCAACAAGTTAACTTTAGTAAAGATTTTTCGTCAAATGATTCAATTTATCGCTTTGCAAATGGAACTGTTGTGGTTCGAAAAATTAAAATTCCTCAAATTAAAGTAGGAAGTCAAGTTTTCTTAAATGTTTCGCAACAATCGAATGGTGATGCATACGATAGAACGGGTTCTGTATTTTTGATTCCGCGTGATTCTAAAATTACGTTTATGGATGGTTTACAAAAAGGAATCAACGAATTACCTGTTTATACATCGGCAAATAATAAAAAATACCAAGGTTATTTTTTGACAGAAAATTATTCGCCAACGATAGAATTAATGCGCTTTTTCACACCTTTTGGAATTAATAAATTCAATCATATTCAATTAAAAAATCAAACTTGGGAAACCGAAGCAAAATATCGTCAAGAAATCACAGAATTTCAAGGTTTATTATCTAATCAAGAAGTTTTGATTGGTTTCTTCATTGGAAATTATGATCAAGGCGGACATACAATTACTGCTAATATTTCTATTCATCCGTCAAGTTCAACGACAACGTTGCCTATCAAAAAAGTTTTACCAATTTTCAATACTGCAAATGTGATGGAAATGGCTGGACAGGAATATCCTACTTTGTTCGAAAATTCGAATGGTTTTACAGTAGAATTCACGTTGAAAGAAGATTACAACAATGCTAAATTGCGTTTTACAACAACTGGACATGGTGGTTGGGAAAATGGAGATGAATTTGTTCCGAAAGAAAATAGTATTTTTCTTGATGGACAAAAAGTATTTAATATCGTGCCTTGGAGACAAGATTGTGGTTCGTATCGCGCTTACAATCCTGCTTCTGGTAATTTTGACAATGGTTTATCATCATCTGATTATAGTCGTTCTAATTGGTGCCCTGGAACAATCACAAATCCATATTTTATAGATTTGGGCAATTTAAAAGCCGGAAAACATAGTATACAAGTAAAAATTCCGCAAGGAAAACCTGAAGGAAATAGTTTCAGTTATTGGAATGTTTCGGGAACAATTATTGCAAATTAATTTTCACTAAATCATATTCAAAAAAATAAGCTGTATCAATGATACAGCTTATTTTTTTTGAAATTATTTTATATTATTTTTTCGCTTTGATTGTGTTTTTATAAATCTGACCATCTTTAATAATCACTAAAAAGTTTTTATCAGGATTGGCGATTAACGATAAATCTTTCAATGGATTTCCATCAACCAAAATCAAATCTGCTAAAGCTTGTTCTTCTACAACACCTAATTTCCCAGGATATGGGCTTCTTAAACCAGATAACTGTAATAATTCACCATTATCTTGAGTAATCATTTTCAGAATTTCAGCATTTGTAAACCATTTTTGAAGACGTAAAATATAACTATTTTGCTCATCATTTAACTCAGGTTCAAACAAGAAATCCGTTCCCCATGCGAGCTTCACACCAAGTTTTTTTGCTAAAGGCCAAACTTTATCTTGACCATCCAAAACTGGTTTACGCTTTTCCTTGCGTTGCTCGTCCATGTTATCATTATTATCCATCAAATTCTGAAGGCTTAACCATACACCTTTTTTAGCAAGAATTTTCAATGTTTCTTCATCCAACATTTGACCATGCTCAATTGACTTCACTCCTGCTTCCACAGCGCGTTGCACAGCTCTCGGCGTATAGGCATGTACCATCACATACGTTCCCCAATCTTCTGCAGCATCAACAGCCGCTTTCATTTCGTCAAAAGTATATTGAGTAACATCAATCGGATCATAAGCAGAAGACGTTCCACCGCCTGCCATTAATTTGATTTGACTCGCTCCAAAACGTAAATTTTCTCTTGTTGCTGTCAAAACTTCATCTCTTCCATCAGCAATAAAAGTAGCTCCTAATTCCTCTGCACGAGATGCTTTTCCAAAAAAACGACGCGAACGTTCATCAGGAGTTCTAAAATCTCCGTGACCAGCCGTTTGACTAATCGTTGCTCCTGAAGGCCAAATTCTAGGTCCTGCAACTTTACCTTTATCAATGGCTAGTTTCAAAGGAAAAATTGGTCCTCCAGCATCACGAACACTCGTAAAACCGCGCATCAACATTTTGTGAGAAGCTTCACCAATCTTTGAAACCAACATTTCTTCAGACATATCTGGTGACATCATTTGCGCCATCGTCAACGAACCAAATACCATGTGTACATGAACATCGATCAAACCTGGCATCAACGTTTTTCCTCCTCCATTAATTTTTACAACATCTTGATTAGGTGAAGAAATTTTTGCAGAACTAATTTTTTCAATTTTTTGACCAGAAACTAAAACATTCATCGGTGATGTTAATGCTTTAGTTTGATGATCTAAAATTCTAACATTTTCAATCAGAATCTGTTTTGTTTGAGCAAAAGTAAAAGCGGTAGCGAGAAAAAAAAGTGCTATTATCGACTTTATTTTCATAATTTATTGTTTAATTGTCCTAAAGATACGTTGAAAGTGTGTATTTGAGGATAATAAAGTTTATTTCTTAATTAAATGGAAACAATTCTTTTCTAAATCTATTCTATCTCCTAACCTTTAGCTAAACCTATTATTTTCTTAACTATTGTGACAAGTAACACAACCAATAATCCTGCAACTAATGCAATCAAAGCTTCGTTAATCATCATTGGAATTGCTGTAGGTAAATGATGATGAATATAATCGATGTTGTGAACAAATATTCCGCCTGAAACCAATAAAAGCGCAACAGTCCCTACAAATCCTAAAATTTTAATCACATAAGGCAATGCATCAACCAAAAAGTGTCCCAATTTAGAAACAGCTCCTTTGTCATGCGATGCTTTTATCAGTTTAAAACCAGCATCATCCATACGAACAATTAAAGTTACAATCCCGTAAACACCAATAGTTGCTAAAATTGCAATAAACGAAACTGTAAAAACTTGTGTCAACATTGGTTGTTCCAAAACTGTACTCAATGCAATAATCACAATTTCTATCGAAAGAATAAAGTCTGTAATAATCGCAGATTTCACTTTTGCTTTTTCCGAAACTTGTTTCTTATCTTCTACTTTATCTTCATGAATAACTTCTGAACCTTTTTTTGGACGGTGAAAAATAAACTCGATTATCTTCTCAACACCTTCAAAAGCTAAATAAAAACCTCCCAAAATCAAAACATATTTTATCACTTCTGGCATATAATGATTTAGTGTCAAAACAATTGGAACAATAATCAATTTATTGATAAAAGAACCTTTTGTAATTGCCCATAAAACAGGTATTTCACGCGAAGACAAAAATCCCGTCGCTTTCTCAGCATTTACAGCCAAATCATCTCCTAAAATTCCTGCTGTTTTACTCGCTGCCACTTTACTTGTAACCGCTACATCATCCATCAATGCTGCAATATCATCTAAAATTGCAAATATTCCTGAAGCCATATTATTGTTATTTTTTGGTTCGTAAAAGTAAAAAATAATGACAAATCTTAACAGATTATTTTCATGTTCTTTCAACGATTCATTTCAAGCAAATTGCACTCCAAATTTTGACTATAATTCTGATTAATTTTGAACTAAATTAAGTTCTTTCGGAAACTAATCATTAATTTTAAAGAGGAATACATTAAGACTATAAAATGGAAAATTCTTTTAATCAGTTAAAGAAACATATGCAAATTTTCACTTCAATTTCTGAAGAAGAATTTCTTGATTCAGTCCAATATTTTGAAGAGTTTTCGGTGAAGAAAAAAGAAATGATTCAAAGAGCAGGAACAATTAGTACATATAATTATTTTATTGTTTCTGGATGTATTCGATCATTTTTCATCAATCAAAAAGGTGTAGAACAAACCATTGATTTTGCTATCGAAAATTGGTGGTTGACAGATTTGTTTTCTTACATTAATCAGCAAAATTCGGAGTTTTATATTCAAGCAGTAGAAAATTCTATCATTATAAAAATGAGTAAAACGAATGAAGAAATTTTATGTGAAAAACATCCTATTTTCAATTCATATTTCAAACAAATTTATCAAAAAGCAAATGCTGCTGCTCAAATGCGTTCCAAATATTTGAAAGAGTTTTCGAAAGAGGAGTTTTATCTTCATTTCAAGAAAAATTTTCCTGAGTTTTTACAACGTGTTCCGCAATATTTATTGGCTTCTTATTTAGGTTTCACACCCGAATATTTAAGCGAAATCCGAAAGAAAGAGTTTTCTTAAACCAGCTTAATTTTATTGAATAAATAATCGACGAACTTTGTTAAAAATTAAGAAATGAAATCACGATTAAACATTCAAAAATTAGAACCAAAAGCTTACGAAGCGATGTATGGTTTAGAGAATTTTTTAGCAAATTCTGAATTAGACAAATTGCATTTAGAACTTATTAAAATTAGAGCTTCACAAATCAATGGTTGCGCTTTTTGTATTAATATGCACACCAAAGATGCGATGAAATTAGGCGAAACAAATCAACGTATTTTTTTGTTGAATGCGTGGCGAGAAACGACACTTTTTACAGAAGAAGAACGTGTAATATTGGCGATGACCGAAGAAATTACAAATATTAGTCAACATGGTTTATCAGAAGAAACGTATCAAAAAGCATTGACACTTTTTTCTGAAAATTATATTGCGATTATCGTTATTGCAATTACCACGATTAATGCTTGGAATAGAATTGCGATCAGTTCTCATATGATGGTTTAAAATTTTAGCTTCAGAAATCTGAAGCTTTTTTTTTGCTAAAAATCGGCTTTCGGATTAAAATAGTTTAATTTTGAGTCTTGAAGTAAAATTGATATGAATATTTACGATTTAATTGTTGACGATAAGGAAGAAATTTCTTTGAATGATGTTTTTTTGGATGATCAAAATCTTGCTCAAGTAAAACAACTTATCAAAGAACATCGATATATAGAGGAATTGAGTAAATATAATTTGCCTGTCAATAATAAAATTTTGTTGCATGGATTTTCGGGTTGTGGAAAAACAACAACTGCAAAAGCAATTGCAAATGAAATCGGAAAACCTATATTGATTCTGAATTTAAGTAATATTGTTTCGTCAAGAATCGGTGAAACTTCACAAAATATTCGAATGCTTTTTGATAAAGCTGCTCGTGAAAAAGCAATTCTATTTTTGGATGAGTTTGACCAAATTGGAAAAGCGCGTGGAAATGACGACAAAGATGTTGGCGAAATGCGTCGTTTGGTGAACACGGTAATTCAATTAATTGATTATTTACCACAGAATTCATTGTTAATTGCCGCAACAAATCACCCGCATATTATTGATGTCGCATTGTTGAGAAGGTTTCAGTTAAAAATTGATTTCAAAATGCCAACTTCCGAAATGTTAGATGTTTATTACGACAAACTTTTAAACGATTTACCAAAAGATATTCAATCGCTTAAACGACAATATAACGTTTCATTTGCCGAAGCAAAAGATTATGCGTTAACAAATGCAAAAGCTTTATTGATTGAAAAATTAGAACGTCAAGCAAATTCTTAAAACCAAAATATGGAAGACGAATTAATTTATTTCAGAGAGCTTTTGGATACTGATGTGACACGACTTTTCGAAATTTATTCGAATGCTGAAGCCATGAAATATCGCGAAACCACACCAATGAAAACGATCGAAGATTCGTACAAAATGCTGGAAAGAGATAAAGAAAAAAAGAATTCTGGATATGAATTTCGTTTTGCTGTTATCGAAAAATCTTCTGAAACCCTGATTGGTACTGTAATGTTTCAACCTGTGCACGACAAAGCGATTATTGGCTATTCGATTGATGAACAATTTTGGAACAAAGGTTATGCAACACGAATTATCAATCTGATTTCGAAAGAATTGAAATCGAGAAAATATATGCTGATTGAAGCTTGGGTAAAAAAAGAAAATATCGCCTCGTCTAAAGCTTTATTAAAAAATAATTTTCAACAGATTTCGCAAACAATTTATCCAAAAAATCATCTTTTTCAATTAAGATTTGCCTATTCTTAAGTTTTACTTAAGATGAGTCTTTAAGCATTTATTTCTAAAATCATCGTCCTAATTTTGTGTCAGAATAAAATTTCTGATCATGATTTTTACTATTTTTCTCCTATTTATTGGAGCAATTTTAGCATTTTGGATAAGTGCAATTTGTGGCGGTGGCGCAAGTTTAATCTTAATTCCAATCCTCAATCTTATTATTCCAACTTCTCTAGTCCCTTTTTCATTAACAATCGGAACATTTACAAGTTCTGCCTCTCGAATAGCGGCTTTCAGAAAATCTGTACATTGGAAAATCTTCTTTTGGTTTGTGCCATTTTCAATTCCAGCAGTTTTAATGGGTGCTTATTTAATCAAATTTATCAACCCAATTTATTTGCAAATTATTGTTGCTGTATTATTAATTTCAAATGTTCCACAATTATTTCTAAACAAAAAACAACAAGATAATGAAGAAAAACCTTCGCCAAAATATATTTTAGCTATTGTTGGTTTTTTAGCTGGATTTGTATCTGGAATAACAGGTGCAATTGGTTTATTGTTCAACAGATTTTATTTGAAATATGGTTTAACAAAAGAAGAAATTATTGCAACACGAGCTGCCAACGAAATTATACTTCATATCATAAAACTAATCATTTATATTGTTCTTGGTTTATACTCAAAAAACGCTTTATTACTTGGGTTGACGATTGCAGTTGCTTCAATTATTTCTTCTTATACGGTCAAATATATTTTACCTTATTTTAGCGATTTTATTTTCAGAAAAGTTGGCTATGCGGCAATGGTTATTTCTGGAATTACACTTTTTTATACAAGTTCTCAAAAAATCATTCAAGAAGATAAGGTACAACTTACAACAACAAGTAAAGGTGACGAAAATGAAACAACTTTGAAATGGCGAAACAGCGATTTTGTGATGGAATATTCGTTAGATGGTGAATTTGAGATTGAACGTCCAATTCAACCGAATGAATTACCTGAAAAATTATTGAAAAAATACAATGAAATTTTACCTAATTACGATAAAATCCATCTCGAAAAAGTATTCAAAATTGGAGAAGATAGTTATGAGTTTTATTGTTACAAAGACAATAAACTGACCAAATTTGAACTGAAAGAATAGAAGATTGAACAATTAATTTTTACGAAACATTATTTTTGATAAATTATTCTTAAGTTTAACCAACATTACTATAAAAAATTTATGAATACAAAAGATAATCCCAAACTAATACGAGCTTGGATTTCTTACGACTGGGCAAATTCTGTTCATTCTTTAGTTATTGCCTCTGCTATTTTTCCGGTTTATTATACTTTAATGACCTATGATGCGAACGATCACCCAATTAAATTTTTAGGATTATTACCAGAGTCCGCATTCAATTTTTCATTGGCAATTGCTTTCTTTTTTGTGATTGTTTTGTCGCCTGTTTTATCTTCAATTGCAGATTTAATCGGAAATAAAATAAAATTTCTTCGCTTTTTTTGCTATTTAGGATCTTTCTCATGCATCGGAATGTTTTTCTTTACATCAAGCGATTTAGTTTGGTTAGCTTTATTACTCAATATCACTGCAAGCATAGGTTTTTGGGGAAGTTTAGTTTTTTACAACGCCTATTTACCAGAAATTGTCTCAGACGAAAAAATGGACAAAGTTTCGGCTCAAGGTTATATGTTTGGTTATATTGGTTCTGTCATTTTATTGACGATTTGTTTGGCAATGATACAATTCGCCCCAGAAGAACAACAAGCAATGTTTACTCGAATAAGTTTCTTATTAACAGGAATTTGGTGGTTAGGATTTGGACAAATTGCATTAAGTAAATTACCAAACCACAAATATGATCGCGAAATTCCAAAAGATATCATCAAATCGAGTTTTAGAAATTTAAAACATACCTTCAAAGATCTTAATCAATACAAAAATATTCGTGTTTTTTTGGCTGGATTTTTCTTTTACAGTTTAGCAATGCAAACTATCTTTTTGATGGCGGCAATGTTTGGAAGTTCAGAAATAGGAATGGAATCTTCAGAATTGATTATGACCATTTTATTAATTCAAATTGAAGCTGTTTTAGGTGCATGGTTATTCTCTTTTCTATCAGGAAAAATAGGAAATAAGAAAACTTTATTAATCGGTATTTTTATCTGGATTATTACATGTATTATTGGTTATTTAATTAATAAAAATGATCCTAATGTAAAAACTCAATTTTACGTAATGGCTGCAATGGTTGGTCTTGTAATGGGAGGTTTGCAAGCTTTATCACGTTCTACATACGCCAAATTATTACCAGAAACAGAAGACACAACAACCTATTTTAGTTTTTATGATGTGTTCGAAAAATTTGCCTTATTTTTAGGTTTAGTTATTTATGGATTATTGATTGAATATTCTGGCGGAATGAAAGCTTCGGCTCTTGCAATGGGCGTTTCATTTGCGATTAGTTTCGTTATTTTATTGTTCTATAAAATGGAAAAGAAGTAAAGCATAATTACATTTTTATATAATCGAATAATTATTCTAACTTAGCAATATTATACAATACTGGTAATGAAAAATAAATATGTAAACTTTATTTCAGATGAGCATTTATTAAATTGCATTGAAAATTTATATAAATCTTATCAAAAGGCTAAAAGCAAAATTTCTAAAAAAAGTTTTTATACAAATAAAGTTGATACAATTAAACTAACCTTTGATTCTAAATTCAATAACATTGATGAAGAAGATTTAATTCAATCAGAAATTCTTAGACAAATAGATAAGTCTATTAATAATTCTATCGGAACTTTTCATGAACAAATTTTAGGAGGTATAAAAGGCTTTGAAGTTGGAAATTTAAGTGGTTTTGATATAAAAGCAAATGATGATACACTTTTTGCAGATATCAAAAATAAACATAATACAATGAATAGTAGTTCTGCGGAAGCTCTTTTTCAAAAATTGGCTCGATATGCTGATGATTACAAGAAAGCTAAATGTTATTGGGTTCAGATTTTAGCGAAAAATAGTTTTAACGAAAATTGGAAAGGTGAAATTAATGGTAAAGAATATAGTCATTCGAGGGTTTTTAAAATCTCTGGAGATCAATTTTATGCTTTATTAACTGGAGAAGAAGATGCTTTCTATCAACTTTATAAAGCACTTCCAATTGCAATAAATGATTTTTTAGAAACCACAAAAAAAGAACAAAACGAAAATGAAAATTCGGCTTTAGAAGAAATTACTTCAGAAACCGAAAATTCAAAACGTTCTATTCTTGATCAAATTTCCTTTGATAATTATTCTTATTATTCAGGTTTTGACAAACTATAATATTGATTAAGAAAATTAATTATAGAGTAACCAACCTCTTTTCCTAAATTAACAGGAACAGCATTACCGATTTGCTTATATTGTTGAGCCATAGGTCCAGAAAATTCCCATTCATCAGGAAAAGTCTGAATACGAGCATATTCTCTTACTGTAAAAGGACGAGTTTCATCTGGATGGCAACGCTCTGTTTGCTTTTGAGCAGGGCTACATGTTAGCGTTAAACAAGGTTCGTCCCAGCCTATTCTTCTTGCCATTCCTGTTTTTCCTCCGCCTAAATAAAAACTTGCTCCCATAAATTCTTTCTGAATATCAAGAGGTAAATCTCTCCAATAGCCTTTTGGAGGAACTAAATCTAATACACTTTTCTTGCTTTCAGGATATTTAGCTCCAGTAGATTTCGGAACATTACAATCGAACAATTCTCCTTTTTTCAACGCATCAGAAAGATTATATATTTTTTTGTACGGCGTTGGATAGTGATAATCTATTGGAATATCTTTGCGAATTCCTACTAAAATTAATCGTTCTCTTTTTTGTGGAACATTATAATTAATTGCTTTCAAAACCTCTACTGGAACTACTTTATACCCAATTTCATCTAAAATTGAAATCATTCCACGTAAAGTATTACCATTATCATGATTCAATAAACCTTTTACGTTTTCTCCAATGCAAATAGGTGGATTAACTTCTTTTACAGCTCTTGCAAATTCATAAAATAAAGTTCCTCTTGCATCTTCTAAACCAAGTCTTTTTCCTGCGTAACTAAAAGCTTGACAAGGAAATCCTCCTGTTACAACATCAACTTTATTATAATATTCAGAAAAATTAAAATTCTTAATATCACCTTCTAAGACATTCCAATTTGGTCTATTTTTTCTTAGAGTTTCGCAAGCGTGTTTATCAATTTCATTTAATGCAACACATTTCAACCCTGCTTTTTCCATACCAATTGCCAAACCTCCAGCTCCAGCAAATAATTCTAAGACATGAAAATCTTGCGTTGGCTTTACAAAATTTGAAACAGTTTCTTCAATATCTGTCTGCAAAAATTCAGCAAACAACGTCTCTACATCTCTTCTCCTATAAACTCTATAATTACTTATAGGTTCTCGAACAGCCGATAACTTCCCTTCTTCATCCCAACGACGAAGTGTTTTTGTACTTTTATTAAGTAATTTCGCTGTTTCTGAAATAGTTAAATACTCACTCATAACCAAATTATACAACATTAGACATTGGTTACAAAATAAAAGAAAAAAAATAGAATCTCAAAGAAAAAATTATAAAAAAAACAAACCTCAATATTTTAATCAATATTGGGGTTTGTTTTTAACAATTTACAGTCTTCCTTTTTCTGAACTACTTTTTGATTGTTCTATTGTAAATGATTTTCCGAAATTGTATCGAATTCCAACGCGATAATAGCGAGCAGATTGTCCTGTATAAACAAATTTTGTATCGTTACTAAAGCTTTCATCTTGCCAAGCTCTATCTTTAAATACATTATTCACATTAAACGAAACTTCGAATTTTTTATCCAAAAATAACGCTCTCAAACCAAAAGCTGTACTCCAATTAGCGCGACTTCTTGACATGGCATCAATCGTTTTTGTTGTATAATTTGTGGTATGATTAAATAATAATGTTTTCGATTTATTCAATTCTAAATTATTTGTCAAACGAAATTCTCCATTAAATCCATCCAATACATAATTGTATTCAGGGATTATTCCTTTCGTTTTTTTGTAATACAAATCAATCGCTCCATTGACTTTCCACCATTTTACAAGCTTGAAATTTAGATTTTCACTAATCCCAAAACTCTCCGAATCAGCATAATTATATGGAATCCAATTTTGTGTATTTTCTGTTGGATTTACAACTACAATTTGATTGATTTCATCCGTAGAATTTCTGTAATATAATGTTGTAACTGCCAAATCTTTGTATGCATATTCCAACTCATAATTATACGAATAAGAAGGTTTTAACTTCGGGTTTCCTTCGGCAAAAGAATAAGGAGAATAAATGGTACGAAACGGATTCAATTGTCCCATAAAAGGTCGATCAATACGGCGCCCAACATTTACACTTAATGAATGATTTTCAGCTGGTTTATACATCAAATAAGCCGTTGGGAATAGCCCATCATATTTATAGGTATCATGTTGATTTTCTTGCGGAGAAAAACCTTTTGCATCTGTATTTTCGTATCTCAAACCAACTTTTGCAGACCATTTTTCTGAAATATCTTTTTCGATACTCGCATAAAAAGCTAAAATATTTTCGTCATAATAAAAACCATTACTCAACTTTTCATCATAAACAGGTGAACCAGACGAAGTATTGTAAAATAAATTATCGCTATTATTTTTAGTCCAACTATAACGTCCACCATAATTTAGTTTCCAAGTATTAACGGGATGTTCCATATCAATATTCAAACTATAATTGTTTGCTTTTTGATCGGACAAACTTTTATTTCCTTGATATTCTGCTGTATTCTCAACATTATTTGAGTCAAAAAATCGATTAGAAGTTACACTTGTATTGTTGTTATTAAAATTTACCCAATCAAAATCAAATGTCAGTTTTTTTCCGATGGTATCCATTTTATAAATCACGTGATAATTTAAAGTATTGTATTTCGTGTTTCCTTTGCTCCCATTTCGATCATTCAAAATATAACTCAACAATTCGTTCTTATCCAAACTATTTATCATTGTTTTCGTACCACCAGTTCCTTTTCGATTTCCAGCATATAAATCAACCGTAAAACCAGTCGTCAATTTCTCCGAAATTTTATAATCCAACCCTAATTTTCCGCCAATATTTCTATTTTTACCACTATTTTTTTCTCTTTCGGTCCAAACTTCATTGGTTTTTGTAAAATAAATATCCGATTGTCCAATTCCGTCATATTCACCAAAACCTCCAAAAATATTAGAGACTAATGTCCATTTATTTTTTCGATAATTAAACGATGCACTATTGTTCCAATATGGTTTGTTATAATGTTGCAATGATGACGACAAACTCCCATTCCACGAGTCTTTTTTACCAGATTTTAATACAATATTGAGAATTCCACTATTTCCTATTGCTTGATATTTCGCTGGCGGATTTGTAATTACTTCTATTTTCTCGATATCATCTGCACGAAGTGTTTTTAAATAATTTGTCAATTGATCACCAGACATTTCCAACAAACGATCGTCCACCATCACACGCAAATTACTTTTACCAATTATCGAAACAACATCATTATCAACCTTCACACGAGGCGCCAATTTTAGCAAATCTAACGCATCTCCACCTTTTGCTCCTTCTGCTAAATCTGCATTAAAAACAAGTCGATCAACTTTCTTTTCAATTAATTTTTTTTGACTTTTTACAACTGTTTCAGTTAATGTAATGTTTTCAGTTTTTGGAAGAATTATTACGCCTAAATCTTGATTTTGTCCACATAAAATCGTTTGAGTATAAAGTAAAACTCCAGCTTCTTCTATTCGAAACGTATAATTTCCTTCGGGTAATTCGACCACAAAATTTCCTTTATCATCAGTTGAAATTTCATCAATAATTTGATCATCTTTCAGAATAATCACATCAGCCAAACTAACAGACGTTTGATTCGCATATTGCAAGCTTCCTTTATATTGTTGTTGCGCAAAAATCGAGGTCGAGGCAAATAATAAAATTGGTATATATAATTTAGACATATTAGGTTTGTTTACTATAATGACGTGTGAATTGTAGAAAAGTTACATAGAAAATGAATAATAATTGAATTTGTCTTTAAAAAATAAATTAACAATGATTTAATATTTAAAGAATTTTACTACATTTCAAAAAAATAATTTTAAACGATTAAAAAAATATAAATGAATGGATTTTAATGAATTAAAAAACAAATTAGTGCAATCAACCAAACAAGCCTTTTTGAAAATTTATAACGAAAATCCTTCCCAAGACCTTTACGCTTTTGCCTTGTGCAATAACGACTCGAAAATAGCTATTCATCCTTCGGCAAATTCTGTAGAACATTTAGAAAAAGTTTCGGATGAAGACGATTTTTGTTACTACAAATACGAGCCTTCTGAATGGAAATATGATTATTTAGGAGCTGAAAATTCTTTTCAAGAAATCAATCAAATATGCAAAGAAATAGTTGATAAACACGACGATGACGAAGATTGGTTTTATCAATTTCAGAATAAAATTAATGAAAAATGTATCGAAGTTTTAGAAGAATTAAAGAATGAAAATTTCTTTTCAAAATTAATCGGTAAAGATATTTTCTTAAATTTTTCTGTGATTGATGATGATTTGAACAAAGAAAAACAACAAAAAATTATTACGCAATTAAATGATAATTCATATAAAGAAGATTATTTTGAATGGATGACAACTTGGGGTAAAAACAAAAAAAGAGCTTTATAAAAAGCTCTTTTTTTGTTTGATTATATGTCTAAAAATTTTAGATTTCTTTTCTCAATCGCGCAACTGGAATATTTAGTTGTTCACGATATTTTGCAATTGTACGACGAGCAATTGGATAACCTTTTTCTTTTAAAATTTCAGTTAATTTTTCATCTGTCAAAGGTTTACGCTTATCTTCATCTGCAATTACATCTTGCAAAATTCGTTTGATTTCGCGCGTTGAAACTTCTTCACCTTCATCATTTGTTAACGATTCTGAGAACAAATCTTTAATCAAAAATGTTCCGTAAGGTGTTGTGACATATTTTGAATTCGCAACACGAGAAACTGTCGAAATATCCATTCCAATTCTGTCTGAAATATCTTTCAAAATCATCGGTTTAATTTTCGTTTCATCTCCTGTTAAGAAATACTCTTTTTGAAATTTCATAATCGCTTCCATCGTGTACAAAAGCGTGTTACGACGTTGCTGAACCGCATCAATAAACCATTTCGCAGAATCTAACTTTTGTTTGACAAACATCACAGCTTCTTTCTGTTGATTCGATTTATTTTCGGTTTTTTTATATGTATCTAACATTTCTGCAAACGCACTCGAAATTTTCAATTCTGGTACATTACGTCCATTTAACGATAATTCTAAATCGCCATCGTTGATATGAATTGTAAAATCTGGCGTTATTTGCTCTACAATTTTACTACTACTCGAAAATGATTTTCCTGGTTTTGGATTCAAACGTTCAATCTCCGAAATTGCATCACGCAACTCGTCATCATCCGCATCATATTTTGCCATCAATTTAGAATAATGCTTTTTCGTAAATGCATCAAACGATTCTGAAATTAATTTTTCGGCTAATTCTACTGCTTCAGTTTGATTTTTATTTTCTAATTGAATCAATAAACATTCTTGCAAATCACGCGCACCTACTCCAACTGGATCCATTCGTTGAATATAATTAATCAACAAATTTTCAACCTCTTCTGGCGAAGTGTAAATATTTTGCGAGAATGCTAAATCGTCAACCAACGATTTAATATCACGACGCATATAACCATCATCGTCAATATTTCCTAAGATAAATTCAGCAATTTGAAATTGTTCCGAAGTTAATCGATTCGTATATAATTGTGATGTCAAAAACTCGATAAAACTCTCTCCTTGTGCGTAAGGAACAGATTTATCTTCGTCATCATCACTATAATTATTCGTATACGTTTTATAATTTGGGATGTCATCATCGCTCAAATAATCATCAATATTGATATCACTTGTATCAATCACTTGCTCATCGCCAAAATCATCACTCTGATTGTCCCATTCTTCCTGCTCTCCTCCGTAATCTTCATCATATTCAGAAGATTGATCATCCAAAGCAGGGTTTTCTTCCAACTCTTCCTTTACGCGTTGTTCAAAAGCAACCGTAGGAAGTTGAACCAACTTCATTAATTGGATTTGTTGTGGCGATAGTTTTTGTTGTAATTTTAAATTTAATTCCTGCTTTAACATATTTTTGGGTTTGGCTTATATAAAAAACGGATTTAGCTTAAAGTTACAATTTTTAAGCATAAATCCGTAAAAATATTTTGATTAAAATTCAGCGTTATTCGGTGTTCTAGGGAAAGGAATTACGTCACGAATGTTACCCATTCCTGTTACAAATAATACCAAACGCTCTAAACCTAAACCGAAACCTGAATGTGGCACAGAACCGAAACGTCTTGTGTCGCGGTACCACCATAATTCTTCTTTATCGATTCCGAATTTTTCCATTTTTTCATCTAAAACTTCTAAACGTTCTTCACGCTCAGAACCTCCGATAATTTCTCCGATTCCAGGGAATAAAACGTCCATTGCACGAACTGTTTTTCCATCATCATTCATACGCATGTAAAATGCTTTGATTTCTGCTGGATAATCAAATAAAATAACTGGCGTTTTGAAGTGTTTCTCAACTAAATAACGTTCGTGTTCAGATTGTAAATCTGCTCCCCAACCTTCGATTGGATATTTGAATTTACCTTTTTTATTTGGTTTAGAATCTTTTAAGATATCAATTGCTTCTGTATAAGTTAAACGAATAAATTTGTTATTTAAAACATATTCTAAACGCTCAATTAAACCTAATTCAGAACGCTCTGCTTCTGGTTTTTGTTTTTGCTCTTTGTCAAAACGTTCAGCTAAGAATTTCAAATCATCTTTACACGTTTCCATTGCGTAAGTGATAACAGATTTCATGAAATCTTCTGCCAAATCCATATTTTGATCTAAACGGAAAAACGCAACTTCTGGTTCAATCATCCAGAATTCAGCTAGGTGACGAGAAGTATTCGAGTTTTCTGCGCGGAAAGTAGGTCCAAATGTGTAAATTTTCCCTAATCCCATTGCTGCAGTTTCTCCTTCTAACTGTCCAGAAACCGTTAAATTAGTCGATTTACCAAAGAAATCTTGTGTATAATCTACTTTTCCTTCTTCGTTTTTAGGCAAGTTTTCCATATCCAAGTTTGTGATATGAAACATCTCTCCTGCTCCTTCAGCATCAGATCCTGTAATAATTGGCGTGTTGATGTAAACGAATCCACTTTCGTTGAAATACTTGTGAATTCCGAACATTAACGCATTACGAACACGCATAGTTGCAGCAAAAACATTAGTTCTGAAACGTAAATGTGCTTGCTCACGCAAAATCTCTAAGCTGTGCTGTTTTGGTTGTAAAATTGTTCCTTTTAAATCATCAGATGGCGCAGTTCCTAAAATTTTGATTTCTTTCGCAACAATTTCAATATCTTGACCTGCTCCTTCACTTTCTACTACTTCTCCTTTTACTTGTAAAGAAGCTGCTGTAGAAATTTGTTTTATAATTGATTCGTCAAAATTTTCGAAATCTACTACTACTTGAATATTATTAATTGTAGAACCGTCATTCAACGCGATGAAACGATTACTTCTGAACGATCTTACCCATCCATTTACAACTACTTCCTGTAGCAACAAATCCTTGCCTTTTTCTAATAAGGCTTTAATTCCGTACGATTGCATAATTCTTTAATTTATCCTTACAAATTTAGTTATTATTTAAAGTTATAAAAATTATAGGCATAATTTTTGCGAATATTTTTCAACCAACCTAAAAATCCTTTACAATTTCAATGAAAATGTAAAGGATTTTTAATTTTAGTTTATTTTTTGAAGTGATTATTGAGGTGAATAAGTCACAATATCAATTCCTACTCCATTTGGATCTTTTATTGCAAAATGTCGATCTCCCCATGGTTCGTCTCGCAACACAATTATTATTTCTACATTTTTAGCTTTTAATCTTTGATAAACCTCATCCACATTATCAACTTCAATTGTAAGGTAAACACCTTTTCCGTCAAATTTTGATTGAAAAAGAGGTTGTTGACTTGGGTGGTGAGGCAGTAAAAAACTAATCTCATTACTTTTATCCGGCGTATGAAGCAAAAGATAAAATTCATTTTCGAACGTAATTCCAAAATCTAAAACTTCGGTATAAAACGTTTTGGTTTCTGTTAATTTTTCTGTTATAATTCCAGCATTTAATTTCATTGTTTGAGTTCTTGGGATTTGACAATTTATTTTGATTGAACCAAATAATAGAATTGTGATTATGATTAATTTCCTCATCTCTACTATATTTAAAATCAAAATTGAAGAAAATCACTTGTTTAAAATAGTAAAAAATGGACAATCATCGATTGTAAAATTTTGAAGGCGTTACCCCACAGAAATTCTTAAAATCTTTAATAAAATGCGATTGATCGTAGTATCCGTAATCATAGAAAAGTTTACTCTGTCGTAGACTTTGTTTGGAAGGCTTTGCTCTTAATATATTTTGAAACTGAACAACTTTACAAAATGATTTGATATTTGTTCCTACATAATATTCAAATAATCGACTTAACTGTCTTCTACTAATTCCAAAATCAACAGACTCTTCGATAGATAGAACGCCATTTGACTTCAGTATCAATTCAAGATTTTTATATAATCGTTGATCAGAATCAATATCAATCTTATTTAACTCATCAATAAAAAAATCATCTAATTGTTTACATATTTTATAATTTGTGAAATTTGAATCAAAATTTTCCTTTATAAAATTTGAAATTTTAGGTAATACATTTTCTACTAATTGAAATTGATTACTAAGTGAAGAAGCATTAATCTTAAATAAATTTGTAAACATTGAAGGTAAAAATCTAACACCAATGTAATGAAATCTATTTTCAAGAGGAAATTCTGTATATTTTTTACAAAATCCCATTACATAAGATTCTGACAAGAAATGGAGATCAAAATAAATATCAATACAACCATCTGCAACAACTCTATAAATAAACGGTTCTGTTAATTTATCGATTGTTTTTAATTCCCAGTAACAATAAATATACGACTGTAAAATAGGATTTGGTAACATTTCAGAATAACATACAGATTTATCACCATATTTTATTGATGGCTGACTTGGAGCAAAATAGGTTCTAATATTTCGAAAATCTTTGTCAAACATTATTTTAAAGTTAGTGATTCAATTTATACAAAATTGAAAGATCCTTTACAATTTCAATGAAATGTAAAGAATTTTAGTTTATTTTTTGAAGTGATTTTTATAAGCCTATTCTATATCCATTATCAATTAAAGAATAAACTATACCAAGTAAACTAGAATACCAAATCAACATACTCAAAAATAATTCAAATTTCTTTTTAAATAGCAATACTAAAATATCTATTACCGAAATTAAAAAAACTATTATAAAATATGCAAATAATGCATCTAATTTAGAATATATCAAGAATAATAGAAAATATAGTATAACAGAAATTAAAACTCTTACTAGAATACTATTTTTTAAATCCATAACAAATGTTTAATTAATCGAATCTGTCTTTTGATATTTTCCGTTTTTCATATAATCAACAGCGATTAATTTTCCGCTCAAATCATATTGTTTTATAGTTCCATTTCCTTGATGTAAAGTTCCACAATCTAATTTATTGCTATTGCCATCAAAACAATTTTCTATATCTGATAATTTATTGTCTTTGAAAACATAAGTATTATAAGGTTTTCCATTTAGGTGAAAATTATAAAATTTATCCTTTACAATTCCATCTTTAAAAATAGTCTTACTTGCTAAATTACCATTATTGTGATAAAATTTCATTTTACCATTTATCACATTATTTCTGTAATTAATAATACGTTGAACCTTTCCATTACTGAAATAAATTGTAGATTTTCCTTGTTTTATCGAATCATTTATAAAATGTTCTATTTTATATTCTCCATCAGATAATTCGGTTCTAACTTTTGTTGAACAAGAACAAATAATCATTAAACATAGAATAAGAAAAGTCAATTTCATTTTACAAGAAATTCAAATTGACAGTTAATTTTAAATAGAAATTATCTTGGAATTTTTCTTCTGAATAAGCACCTAAACGGTAAAATGCTCCCAATCCAAATGTCTTGAAAATTAAATTATTTACCTCAACACCTGTTTCGTGATAATAATGATTTAAGGTTTTGAACTCTAAATTTTGATGATCTGCTCTATCTTTCATATCACCCAAAACTCCACGGTAAACGAATTGTGGGAAAATAATTTTGTTTCCAACCTTAACGCCAGCAAAAATATGTTTCAACTGAAATGACACAAATCGATCAGAATAAAATTCACCTGGACGCATTGTTTCGAAATTCGTTAAACCTCCTACTCCAAAATTCAAAAAATCATTTCGCTTTGCATTTCCTTGTCCTTCGTACAAATTCATCAACGGCATTTTTCCTTCGACCCAACCCGCATTTACATTGAAATTTGTTTTACCAACTCGCGTATCAAACACATCAAAATAAGAAACATTGAAACGAAGCGGATCATAATCAGAATTGAAAATATCCCAATATTTCGTCAGTGTTGCATAGAAAACAGATTTCCCGCTATTCACCGTCACTTTTCCGTAAGGCGTGCGGATAAACTTGTCTTTTGGCGCAAAACGAATCGCTAATTGCGTGTTATACAAATCGTACCAACCAATATTATTCATGAAAGAATAATCAAATTCTGCTTGTTGTTTTTCGTAATTTGCCGAGATATTAAAGGTTACATTCTTGAAAATATCTTGCTCATATCCAAACGAATAACGTTTATAAGAAAAATATTCGTGGTTATAAATATTACTAAAAGCTCCAGAAATTAGACGTGTATAATTCGATTGTAATAAAATTGGCGTTTTCCCAGAAGCCGAAACATCTTGCGAGTATTTTGCAAAAATTCGACCCGAATAAGGTTTATTTACATAATAATCTCCACCAAATCCAAACTTGAATGTTTCATCTTTGAAACCATAAGCCGAATAAGCATTCAACGAATATTTATCGCTCCAATTTTCGTTTGTATTAAACGCAGCACCAAGTCTAAAACCTTCGTAATCGTTAAACGCTAAGATTTTTGTTAAATCTAAATCAACTTTTCCTAACGATAATTTTCCACCAGAATTGATGATTCGCGTCAATTTCATTTGACGTTCTAACTTATATTTATCGCCAATACTATCAATTGTCGTGTATGTATTTCGCTCTTTGTTCGATAATGACGAATCACGATAATCTTCCATCACATTGTCCCATTTCTTTTCGTTCATATTTTGAAAAGAAATTTCGTCTTCGTAACCTAAAAATTCGTTGCGTTTGAAATGAGCTGGATTCTGAATATCCTTGAAAGTTGTTTCGAGATTAATCCAAATTTTTTCTTTTTTATCAATAAAATCATCATCAGCTAGTTTCTCTGTAATCTTGAAATTACCAGCTTCCATGCGATATTTTTGTTGATTTGGAATCCAAGTTCCATTATTCAATTTCCAATCTGCTTCTAATTCGGCAACATAATTTGAAATCGTATTTTCTGCTTCAATTTTGATTAAAGCATACGTTCTATCATCAATCCAAAGTGTTCCTTTAATTTGTCTTTTATCTGTTTTGATTGATGGAAAAAAGCTAATAACAGCCGTTTTTCGTCCATCAATAAAAATATCTTCTTTGAAACCATAACGGTAATGCGAAAGACCTTCGCGACTTACTGGATTAATAATTCCTTTGAAGAAAAAATTGATTTTATCTTGATCAAAATTGAACGCAATTGGTTGCATCGCCAAATATTCGTACAAAGGCGAACGCATTCCAGAAATACGAGAAGATTGAACGATATTTTTTAGTCCAAAACGCTTCGAAACTTTGTGATCCATTGCACGTTCTCCCAAAAATAAATGACTATTGTCTAACAATTTTTTCCATTGATTATTGACAGAATCTTTGTGATTTTGAGGTTGAATGATAAACGGAATCGAATCATTATTTACGGTACTCCAAAATTTTGTGTATGATTTTAGGAAAATATTTCCGCCATTTCTGATTGTATTTTTGGATTGATTGCGAATTGCTTTGATAATCAAATTACGACCAACAGAATCATTTGTCGTAAAACTAACCTCGTCCAAACTAATGAAAGAAGGTTTCATCATAATTTCGACCAACTTTTTACCGTCAGTCTGAATACTTTCTGAGAAATATCCGTTTTTGATTACATCAATAAAATGAACAGAATCATTGATATCCAATTCTCCTAATTCGTCGGTTTGACCAAGGAATTGTTTGGTATCGCTGTAAACGTTTGCACCTGTTAAACGAAATTCGTCTTGAGCATCGAATACTCTTACTTTAATTTGAGCAAATGTGGCAATTGAGATACAGAAATTTAGCAGGAATATATAATTCTTCATCGTTTGAAATTGATTATGCAAATAAATAAAAAAAGCAGCGAAACGCTGCCTTAAAATATTTTTTTTTCAAGAAAGATTAAACTTTCATGATTTCAGCTTCTTTTTTCGTTAAAGCTTCTTCTAATTTCTTAGAAAACTTGTCTGTTAATCCTTGTACACGTGTTTCGTAATCTTTCACCATGTCTTCAGAAGCTTCTTTTACAGCTTTCAATGCTTTATTGGCATCTTGGCGTGCATTACGAAGTGAAATTTTTGCAGTTTCCATGTCCGATTTGGCCATTTTCACTAACTCTTTACGACGTTCTTCTGTTACTGGAGGAATACTGATAATGATTGTATCTCCATTGTTAGAAGGTGCAAAACCTAAATTAGCATTAATGATTGCTTTTTCGATTTCGTGAATTAAATTTCTCTCGTATGGTTGAATGCTCAATGTCATTGCATCTGGTGTATTAACATTTGCAATTTGAGTTAACGGAGATAAACTTCCGTAGTAATCAACACGAACTGAACTTAACATTGCAGGAGTAGCTTTACCTGCTCTTAATTTGTCGAATGCAACCTCTAAGTGACTTACAGTTCCCTGCATTTGCTCCTTAGCCGTTTCTAAAATAATATCTAATTCTTCCATTTCGGGATTTATTTATTTGTTACTAGAGTACCTACGTTATCTCCTAAAATTAATTTTTTCAAGTTACCATCTGTATTCATATCAAATACAATAATAGGTAAATTATTTTCTTCACTCAAAGTAAAAGCTGTCATATCCATTACTTTTAAGTTTTTATCATAAACTTCTTGATAAGAAATTGTTTCGAATTTCTCTGCTGTTGGATCTTTTTCTGGATCTGCAGTATAAATTCCATCAACACGAGTTCCTTTCAAAATAACATCAGCTTGCGTTTCAATTGCTCTCAAAACGGCTGCTGTATCTGTTGTAAAATATGGATTTCCTGTTCCTGCACCAAAAATTACGACACGACCTTTTTCTAGATGACGCGTTGCTCTTCTTTTGATAAATGGTTCTGCGATTTGCTCCATACGAATAGCCGTTTGTAAACGCGTATTAACGCCAGCATCTTCCAAAGCTCCTTGCAATGCCATACTGTTAATCACAGTTGCTAACATTCCCATATAATCTCCTTGTACACGATCCATACCAGAAGCAACACCTTGTACACCTCTAAAAATATTACCACCTCCGATTACGATTGCCACTTCGCAACCAAGTTCTGCAACTTCTCTAATTTGTTGCGCATATTGTTTCAGCATATTTGGATCAATACCATATTGTAAATCTCCCATTAATGCTTCACCACTCAATTTAAGTAATATTCTTTTGTATTTCATCTTGTCAAAGGTTTTCTTTTGCAAATATAATTTTTCTATTCTGATTTATCCTAACGTTCGAAAATGTCAAACGCATTTTTTGTTGTAATTGCTGCAATTTCAGCTGGTGTTTGATGATAAATATCGACCAACTTATCGCAAACATGTGTCAAATAACTACTTTCATTTCGTTTTCCACGAAACGGAACTGGAGCTAAATAAGGTGAATCTGTTTCGAGAACGATATGTTTGATATCAAAATCTCCTAAAAATTGATCTATTTTTCCATTTTTGAAGGTTACAACTCCACCAATTCCTAATTTCAAATTAAAATCAATTGCGCGTTGTGCATCTTCTTTTGTTCCAGAAAAACAATGAAAAATTCCAAATAATTTTTCATCTTTCACTTCTTCTAATACTTCAAAAACTTCGTTGAAAGCATCACGGCAATGAATCACAATTGGTAAATTCTTTTCTTTTGCCCATTCAATTTGCGTTTTGAAAGCATCTTGTTGCGTTTGTAAAAAATCTTTTTCCCAATACAAATCAATTCCGATTTCGCCAATCGCTTTAAATGGACGTTTATCAATCCATTCGCGCACATGAGCCAACTCCTCCTCTATTGTATCTGGATGAACCGAACACGGATGCAAACCCATCATTGCAAACATCGAATCTTGATGTTGACTTTCTAATGTCAACATTCTCTCCGTGTAACTTTTATCAATTGCTGGTAAATAAAATCGCTCTACTCCATTTTGCTTTGCTCGCGCAATTACCTCATCTATATCATTCTCAAATTGCTCCGAATATAAATGTGTATGTGTATCAATTAACATGTTTTATTTTTGATTTCAAAAGTTCTTTTTCAGCAGAAAAATCAAGTTGATTTCCTTTTTCTAATTCATTCATCAATGCAATCGTTTTTACTAAAAATTGTTGATGATTGTCTGATTCTTCATTAAAAGGACGATGATTAATCGCTGAAATAACTTTGTTTATTTTTTGAATAATTGTTTGCGTTGATTGTTCGAAATAAGTCTCCGAAAACCTTTCCCAAATATAATCAACGGCTTGTTTTGATGGATGAATCAAATCTTCTTTGAAAAAACGATAATCTCTCAAATCATCTAAAACCAATTCATACGATGGAAAATATTCAACTTGATTATTTTGAAGACTCAATTGATATAAAGCGTCTAACAATCTCGCTTTACTTACATTATTTTCGACCATTCCATCTTTTGTGTGACGAACAGGACTAACTGTTGTAATAATGCGAATTATTGGATTAATTTTCTTCAAATCTGAAACAATTAATTCCAACGATTTTAAATTTTCTTCTGTTGTTAATAATCTTTTTTCAAATTGTTTTGCCTCAACTTTATGACAATTCGCGACAACTTGATTAGATGTTTTCCATTCATAAATCCACGATGTTCCCAATGTAATCATCACAACATCACAAGAAAGAATGTAATCATAAACTTGATCTAAAGTCGAATTTAATTCCTCTAGAACAGCTTCTTTCGTCAACGCATTAAACGACGAATGTACATCGAAACAGAAAAATTCTTCTCCGTTTTGATGTACATCTGCTATTGTAAAATATTTTTTATGAATGCTTCTTTCGATTAAATTTTGAATAGAATGTGAATTAAAAATCACTCCAAATGGATTAATTAATCCATCAAACTTCAAATCGGTCAAACGTTTTCCAATTTCATCTGAAAAACAAGAGCCTATCGTCAATATTTTACGTTGATGATTGAGCTTAAAATCAGAAGATTGAATTTGAAAAGTCGTTCGAAATTGCATTTTTTATCCTTGTCGATCAATTAAAACTTCGCTTAATTCTCTCAAATAAGATTTACGTTCTTCTGGAACATCAATTTGATCCAAATAGCTGTGCGCTTTATTTGTATATTCTCTAATTAACGTCGAAAGTTTACGGTTAACATTCAGTTTTCTGAATAATTTTTCTACCGCATATACTTTATCGATATTATCTGTATTTGAACTATACCAATATAATAATTCCTCTTTTTCTTCTTCATTTGCTGCTTCTAAAGCAGAAATGTAAAGAATCGTTTTCTTGTTTTCGAAAATATCTCCAGCGTGTTTTTTACCTAAATGTTCAAGGCTACCAAAAACGTCCAAATAATCATCTTTCAATTGATATGCGATTCCTAAATTCAAACCATATTGGTACAATTTATCCGAATCCTCTTCCGAAGCATTTCCAATCATTGCACCTAATTTTAAAGCACAACCAAGTAAAACACTCGTTTTTAGAGAAATCATTTTGATGTAATCATCGTACGAAACATTCAATTTTGTTTCATAATTCACGTCCAATTGTTGTCCTTCACAGACTTCTAAAGCAGTTTTAGAAAATAATTTTGTCGAACTTTTAAATAATTCTGGTTCTAAATCTTCTAAATATTGATACGCTTTTACCAACATTGCATCACCAGAAAGAATCGCTGTATTTAATCCAAATTTTTCGTGAACTGTTGGTTTACTTCTTCTTAATGAAGCATTATCCATAATATCATCGTGCATCAACGAAAAATTATGAAAAAACTCAATCGCTAACGAAGGTTTCAATGCTTTTTCAACTTCACCATCAAACAAATCAGTTCCCAATAAAGTCAAAATTGGACGAATTCTTTTACCACCAATATTCAAAATGTAATCCATCGGTTCGTATAATTCTTCTGGATTTTTAGAAAATGGATTTTTATCAATTGTTTCGGCAATTAATTCGTGAAATTTATCAAATGAGTACATAGTTTGATTTTTGTAAAAATTAAGTTTTGGCAAATATAACTAAGAATGATTGATTTTGGGTTGTTTTCTTTTATTTTTGATTGAACCTAAAAATTCGATTCCGACAATCAAATACAAAAGAATTTGACCAATAATCGCAGCAATAAAATAAGGATGACCTTTTTGTAAAACAATCTCAGCACTTTGCAACGAAGGAATTGTCCAAAAATAAGTAGAAACAATTACTAAAAGCAACGCATTAAGCCTAAAAATCCAAATTTTATTCATTTTATATGTTCCGAAATGGATAAAAAAAGCGCCCAAAAAAGTATAAGCCAACACCTCGAAAAATTCGTTCAACACAAATTGTTCTCTAAATAAGCCAAAAATATCTTTGTGACTTACAAACAAAAACTCTTCTGGAACAAGGTAACTCCAATGGTTTGCAATAAAAAATAGAACAAGATTTAGCATCAAAACAATCGTCAATTGATCTTTGAATTGATCAACAAACATTGAATAATACTTGAACTTTGAGATTGACTTCTTTGATTTCATTTAACGAAACAATTCACTTACAATTTGATACGATTTTCGTTTTGCTTTTTGATCAAAAACATTCGTTGAAACCATCATTTCATCAATTTTAGATTCAAAAATAAATTCATCAAAACTCTGCGCCAATGCACCTTTACTTCCAATAAAAGACAAAGCTGTCATTCCTTTTAGCATATATTTTTGCTCAGGCGAAGCCAATTCTAACTGTGTTTTTTCGGGAGGAACAATTGGCTGACGTTTATCGGTAATAATATTCAAAAAACCTTGGTACATCGACATCGATAAATAATGTGCTTCTTCGTCTGTATTCGCCGCAATTACATTGACACAAGCAATCGTATATGGTTCTTGCAAAAATTCAGAAGGTTGAAATTGAGAGCGATAAATCTCTACCGCATTATAGAATTGTTGTGGCGCAAAATGACCTGCAAACGCATAAGGCAAACCTAATTTAGCCGCCAAAAAAGCCGAATCTGTACTTGATCCTAGAATATAAATCGGCACATTTGCTCCTTCTCCAGGAATTGCACGCACTTTACTTTCTTTATTATCTAAACTAAAATAGTTTTGTAGATTTTTGATTTCAGCTTCAAAATCATAATTCATAAAATTATCGCCTCTACGCAAAATAGACGCCGTTAATTGATCTGTTCCTGGCGCACGACCTAAACCTAAATCGATACGATTTGGATAAAGCGCATCTAATGTTCCAAACTGTTCTGCAACTGATAAAGCAGTATGATTAGGTAACATGATTCCTCCCGAACCAACTTTAATTCTTGAAGTTCCATTTGCTACATAACCTATTAATAAAGAAGTTGCCGCACTCGCAACATTTTGCATATTATGATGTTCGGATAGCCAATAACGACTATACCCTATTTCGTCGACAAATTTTGCGTTATCTAACGTGTTTTTGAACGTTTGATTTAATGTATCCCCTTCTCTCACATAAGCCAAATCTAACACCGAGTAATTTATTTTTCTCATCCGTTCTTCTCTAATTAAAATATGAAACTAAATTACAAAGAAAAAATTTAAAAAAAATTCCTCCATAATATACATTATAGAGGAGATAAATTTGATAATTGGATTTATAAATAGGTTTAAGTAGTTGAGAGCGTTTAGTTTTTAATTAATAGTTTGATGATAGATTAGTAATCTTTCGAAATACATAATTCAAAAATAGATTATAAATCAAAAAAAATTATATTTTCAGGGGGGACAATTGAGGGGACAAATTACATTTAATTCATTTTCAATTATTTATCCTTTACAAAAAAAGGATAAAATATTTTAAGATTATCTAAAATAAACTAAATATTAAAATTATATTTGAAAAAAAATATGCTCAAGTCCTCTATATTTTTTACTTTTTTACTAAACCTAATACTTTTATTCTCATCATTTGAATCATTTCATACTGTATATGATGATCAAATTGCATTAGAAAAAATCATATTTCAAAATAGAGATGTTGAAGATTCGTTACAATTGCAACTTAATTTTAATGAAATTAATCGTCAATCGACTTCTAATTTTAAACAAAAAAATCAAATTATTTATCAAGTATTATTAGCAAATATTTATGCTCAAAACTATGATAAGTTAAATGTAAAAAGCGAATCATTATATAATTCCGCATTAAAAAAGGCTAAAAAATTAGATTCGAACATTCAGATTTGGGTGAATACACAATTCGGATTCTATTTTTATAATTTCAGTCAATATCAAAATGCTTATCCATATTTTATGGAAGCTTCGAAACTTATCGACTTGACAGAAGATGAGAAAATTTTGTCTAAAAGTGATGTTTACAAAAAAAACGCATTTTACTTTATGAACGTTAAAGAGTATGATAAAAGTGAGAAATATCTTTTGTTGGCATTAAAATATACGGAGAAAAATGATAATGAATATGGTACAATTCTGAATGCAGTTGGACATAATTATTTGAATAAAACCAATTTCACCAAAGCAAATTATTATTTTGAGCTGACCAAAAAATATGCTTTACAAAACAAAGACGAAATTCGTTATGCAAAAGCTTTGGGTGATATCGCTTCTATAAACATACACAATAAAGATTATTCACTTGCTATAGATAATCTAAAAAAGGATATCGAAATTTCTAAAAATCTTGTAAATCATCGAAATCTTATGTATGCGAATATTCAGCTAGGAAAATTGTATTTGCAACTTAATCATTTGAAAGAGGCAAAAAATATTTTGATTGAAGCAAAAGAATATGCTGCACAAAAGAAATATTTAAATAGCTATGAATTTGACATTTACACCATTTTATTAGAAATCGCAATACGAGAAAATAACGAAGCTGACGAATTATTTGCAAGAAGAAGGTTGAGTATTTTAGAAAATGAAATTCAAAAATCAGACGGAAAAGATGTTATAAATGAAATAAATTGGAAGATTCAGAAAGAAAATTTCAATTATAAATTTGAGACCGAAAAAGTAAAACAAGAAAAAGCAATTTTATTAAAAAACGCTTTACTTTTGATTACATTATTATTGATTATCATCATTTTATTTGTCATCATTTCCTATCGTAGAAGAATAAAAATTCAAAATTCTAATTATGAAAATAAGGTTTTATCAATTCAAAATGATAAACTAAAATCTGAGAATAAGTTAAATGAAACGACCAAAACACTCGAAGCTTATAAAACTTATTTATCCGAAAAAAATAAACAAATTGTTACGCTGAAAAAAGAAATCAATACAGTTTCGAATTCAAATTTCTCAAATAAAGCACAGCAATATGATGAATTAGTTAATTTATTAGATTCTCATCTTATGACAGCTAAAAACTGGACAAACTTTAAAAGTATTTTCGATCATGAGCAGAAAAATTTTATTGAACATTTAGATCAAAACTTTCCTGGATTAACAGAATCTAATTTGAAAATCATTTACTTGTTAAAATTAGGTTTAACCAATATTGAAATATCTCAACTTTTAGGGATTTCTGCAGATTCAGTCAAAAAATCGAAACAGCGCTTAAAAAAGAAATATGAAAATTTTGAGTTGATTTTTAAAGATAATGATGATTAAGAAACAATTATTCAATTCTCAACTTATTCAAATTACTTCGATAACTTTCTAATAATAAACTTTCGGTTACATAACCTTCAAATTTACCTTTTTTAGTGAGTAAAATATAATCTATTTTTTTTGCTTCCATCATTTTCATCACGTTAGCTGCATTCGTAAAAATAGATGTCGAAGTTGCTTCTGTAATACATTCCAAGTAGCTTCTATCAATATTATCATTAAAAATAAATGATCGAATATTATCTAAAACTATAATTCCATGAATCGATTTATCTTCATTCAGAATTGGAATAAAGTCTTGTGTTGTAGTAGAAAAAATTTCTTTTATATCTTCAATTGAATTGTAAACTGTCAATGTTTTGATATTCTTGATATAAATCGAAAACAAATCAATTTTATTGAACAAATTTCGGTCTTTATCAGATGTAAAAACAATTCCTTTTTCTGCTATTGCGTATATATCCATCGAATATTTGTCGTATCGTTTTGAAATTGCAAAACTTATTGAAGAAACAATCATTAATGGAATAATCAATCCATAACCTCCCGTAATTTCGGCTATTAGGAAAATCGCTGTTAATGGGGCGTGAAACAATCCACTTAAAACAGCTGCCATTCCAACAACTGTAAAATTACCAACAGGAACTTCTTTGAAACCGATTAAATTAAAGAATTTTGCAACGACAAAGCCAAGATAAGACCCAACAAATAATGATGGCGCGAAGTTTCCTCCGTTTCCTCCACTTCCTAAAGTTAGACCTGTTGCAATAGATTTGATTAAAATTGTGACAAAAACAAATCCTAAAACTATCCATTGATTGGTTCTAAAACTCTCTAATAAAGAGTTATTTAAAATAAAACCCGCTTCATCATTTGCTAAATACTTTATACTCTCATAACCTTCACCAAATAAAGTTGGGAAAAAGAAAATCAATATCGCTAAACTTCCCGCTCCAACAATCGCTCGCCAATATACATTATCCGAATAATTTCCTATCAAATGTTCTACTTTACGAAATAATCTAGCATGATAAACTGAAACAAACCCCGCTAAAACACCCAAAATAACATAGAAAATAACATTATGATAATCAAATCCTAACGCATAACGAAAGGATAATAACATATTGCTTTTTAAAGTTAAATTAGCAATTAAAGCCCCTGTTGCAGAAGATAACAATAAAGGAATAAAAGCAGTAACACTCATATCCGCTAATACAATTTCTATCGCGAACAAAACACCTGCAATTGGCGCATTGAATGCAGTCGCAATCCCAGCTGCAACACCACAAGCTAATAAAAGTGTTCTTTCTTTGTATTTGAATCTGTAATATTGTGCATAATTAGAACCAAAAGCAGCACCAGTAATTGTAATTGGGGATTCTAAACCAGCCGAACCACCCATACCTACTGTTAAGGAACTCGTTAAAATCTGAGCATACATTTGTTTTTTAGGCATTATTCCAGATTTTTTAGCTACAGCAATCATAATTTGAGAAGTTCCCTTTTCTATCGAACCATCCAAAAATTTCTGCACTACAAAAACCGTCAACAAAATACCTATAATTGGCAATATACTATTGATGTAAGGCAGTTTGACTAAATTATTAATATAAATAGTAAATTGAAAAACATTGTGCGCAAAAGTTTTTAGCACAATCACTGCAAAAGCAGATGAAATAGCTACCAAAATACAAGATAAATACAAAAATTGTCGCTCTGATAAAACCAATTTTAATAGGTTCAACAAGTTTTGAAAAAAATTAAATGATTTTTTAATGTATTGAAAAAACTTTTGTTTTGTAGAAAGTCGCATACTTCAAAAATAGTGTACCTTTTGTTTATTGCCTAATTTAACTGCCACGAATTACACAAAAAGTAAACCAATAATACATAAAAGAATAAAATTTTTGAAAAAAAAAATAATTAATCATCTAATACCCCCATATATAACAAATGTCCATAAATAAAAAAACGATTTTTTGTCTGAAAGCCTTTGTACATGCAGTATAAAGGCTTTTTTTATGTTTGAATGATAAAAATTAGAAAAGTCCTATTGTACCTTATACTTCTCTTTTACTTCCTGTAGAACCAAAATAAAAGCCCAGATCTAAACAGATCTGGGCTTTATAGTTCTTATTTGTTCTTAATGTCTTATAAATAGTGAGTTTAATAACTTTTTAATAATAATCTAAAGGCCTTTTAAAACATGTTTATTCACTCAAATTAAATGTTTATAAAATGTCCAAAATAGCCCTTTTTTACATAATGCTTTGTCTAATGCTTTGTGTAATGCTTTGCCTTAATGATGTGAAAAAGTATATTAAGTAATACCCTTTAGATACGAATATTTACAATGAAATACATAAAATATATGTTTAACAATACCGATAAAACATATTAATTAGTTGCAAAACTAATGGAAACCTGCTTAAACAAAGGGATTGACTAGTTATGTATACGTATTGATGCTCTTACTAATGCAATAGCGGCTATTTGTTTTAATTCAATGTCCATAGGTGGGTGATGTTGATTTTGACTTACAAGTCGTAAATATTCTGGTCCCAATTCTGATTTCTGAACAAATTTGATCGTCTTATATGTACTAGTTTCATCAATTTTGATTGATAGTAGATAAATCTCTCCATAAAAAATACTATTAGGATCTAAAGCGATACGTTTATATGCAATTAGATCTCCAGCTTTCAAAAGTGGGTACATCGAATCTCCAGTCGCAGAGGTCGCACCGTCACAACTTGGTAAATTTGGAATAGAAATAAAATCAATTATTTTATCTTCATCAACTCCATTATCATTTATCATTGGTACTAATCCCATTGTTGCATCAAGATTGTATACAGGTACTTTTTGAGATTCATATAATTTGTCTTTCGTTTTTCGATAGATTTTAGCTGATTCTGCAACAACAGAAGCATCACTCATAAACATGTTTTTATTTTGAGATTTTAATTGTGGTAACTCTCCAATAGCTAGCCAATTAAAATTAACATCATTCCATCTTTCTACGATCGCTTGCAAAATATCTAATGTCACAACTGGATACTTGTCACTCCTATTATCTAGGTTAAATAAACGATTGATTCTTGGTTGACTAACATTTATTTCTTTACTAAACTGACTTCTATTGCCATCGCAAAACAAATCTATTAATTCTTGTACTCTTTGATTTTCAATTGGTAGGTCCATAAATAAAAACATGTTTTTAAAATAAATACAAAAATGTTTGTTTTAAATAGAAATATGTTTATATATTTGTAGAAACAAGTTTGTATTAGTAATTGTATTTGTAATTATAAGATACAAACATATAAATAATTGTTTAGAATAAAGTATTAAATGTTGTTAAAAACAAACATGTTATGAACGAAATATTATTACATCCTAGATTAAAACATCAGTTAGCTAAAGATTTCAAGACTACAAAACAAACTGTTGATATGAGTTTGAAATATTTTAACAACAGTGATATGGCTATAGGAATTAGATCTAAAGCACTTGAATTATTAGCAAAAGAAAGTAAAAAGCCCTTGAGTTATGTGGACGAAAGAAACTAATGATGCTTTGCAAATATTTTTTGAAAAATTATTAATCAGCATTAACGAAGAAATTTAGTAGTTAGGTTGGTTTCCTTGTAGCTCAGTGGTTAGAGCGGTCTTAATTCCTAGATGACGTCGCAGGTTCGATTCCTGTCAAGGAGCAAATTAATAAATGAGTATGGAAAAGAAAGAAGTACCATTTGAATATCACGAAGAGAAACTGGGTGTAAAAATTAAGTTTCTAATTAAAAGTGATAAAGTAGTTACCTCTCATTCGAAAAGCCTTGAATTAATAACATACAACGCTTTGTATTGTAGAATGAAAAGTAAAACATGCAGTGAGAAAGAACTGCGACGAGCCTCGCTCGGATTTGAAGCATTGGTAATTTACGATTCCCTCTGCGAAGACTGGCGAAGTAAGTTAGTCGAAAAATTTGGAAAGCCACCAGAACAGGTGCGACAGTCGTTCTTTGGAAAATATTATTTGAGAGATCAAGCCGCGTTAGATTTTTATTTAAGTCATCGATATGGTGATGATAATTCGAAACGATTAACGCCAGAGTTAATTGAGCGATATACAATTAATGCATCATTGTTGAATACACTTCTTGAAGTGAAATCAAACCGCAAGGCGTATGCAAAAGCTATCGGAGTTGTTGGACAGTTTGATATATGGGATTCTTTGAGTAGAGATGTTAATGCTTATCACGAAGTTGAACACGATCTACCAACCAATAAAGATGCATTGCGTCGTAAGGTTGGAAAGTATCAAAAAGAAGGTTATGCCAGTTTAATTTCTGGAAAGTTGATGACGCGAAATGCAGCAATTATCAAAGAGGATCATCAAGATGCCTTGTTAGAAGAATTATTGGCACAAGCAAATAATTTAAATAATGAACAAGTCGCGAGAAACTTCAATATAGTTGCGAATCAGTTGAAGTGGCGAAAAATAGATGCTTCAATTGTTGCTCGAAAACGCAAGGAAGTTGAATTGTTTACAAAATCATTGACACGTGGAGCAACAGAATTGATGCATACGAAGTTGATGCAGTTCAAGCGAAGTCGACCATCTGCACCAATGTTATTCTGGGTGCATGATGGTTGGGATGCAGAGTTATTGTACCAGAAAACTGAAATCAATAAAAAAGGTGATAAAGTGACAACTTATCATCATCGTGCAACAGTTGTTATGGTTATAGATCCTTACAATGATTACATCGTTGGCTATGCAATTGGCGAATCAGAAACACCAGATTTAATTCGAAAGGCTTATAAAAATGCAATCAATCATACACAAGAATTATTTGATTCGAGATTTCAACCTTATCAAATTCAATCCGATAATTATCAAATTAAGCATTTACAACCATTTTATGAATCGCTGTGTAAACACTTTACACCTGCTGCGGTTAAGAATTCGAAATCAAAAGTAATCGAGCCGTTTTTTGACAAATTTAATGAGAAGCATTTTCAAGAAAAAATGATACCTAACTGGTCTGGACACAACGTAACAGCGAGTAAAGAAAATCAACCAAATGGTGATTATTTATCAAAAATTCGCCATCAGTTCCCAGATTATGTGGGTGTGCAAAAACAGATCATTCAGGCTATTGAAAATGATCGCGCTGAGAAACGCTTGCAGTATGTTGAGAACTTCGCTAATGTGCAAGAAAAACACTTATTACCAATGAGTTTCAATAAGTATATGCATGTTTTTGGTGAAACAACTGGATATACCAATCGTATGGAAGGCGACGGATTAGAAATAAGCATTTTAGGTACAAAACACTGGTATGATTGCTTTGATATTAACTGGCGAAAATACATGCATTTGGATTGGTTAGTCAGATTTGATCGAGATGATTTGAGTAAAGTAGTTGTAACGAATGCAAAATCACGTAATGGGCGATTAGTAGAGGAAATCGGAGATGTTTCTTTTGTATTACAAGAAACATACATTCAACCAATGGCAATCGCGGATAAACAAGATGGAGACGGCGAACAACGTGCATTAATCCATGAGTATAACAAAGGAATTAAAACCGCAATTGTAGACAGAATGATTGAACGCAAATCAACGATTCAAGATCTATTCGACCATAACCCAGAATTAGAAATGTTACAAAAATTCTTAATTCCAGATAGTATGGGACAACATAAGGATCACAAGTCGGAAGAGCGTAAGAAGAATTGCCAAAAGAAGTTGCAACAATTCGAGCAACAGGATGAAAAACGCCAATTAAAAGATTGGCAAAAGGAACAAGAAGCGTATTTGAACGCGAAAGTTGATTTATCTAACTATTTAAATGATTAACAATGAAATTAACAGAACAACAAAAAAAATCTATATCAGAAGCGTTGAATTCTTATTTGCATCAGCATGAAATGTCAGCAAATGAATTCGTAAAAAGATCTGAAATCAATGAGCGTTACATCAGTGCTATTTTGAAAGGTCAAATTATAACAGGTAATGTCTTAATATCTGATAAATGGTATAAAATGATTGCCGAAAAGATAAACTTTTCATTGAAAAAAGAATATTGGGAGATTCGTCCAACCGCGCAAATGATACGCATGTTGGATACTCTACAAGAAGCGCGCGAGCATAGTGCTACTCATGTAATTATTGGTGAAACTGGTTGTGGTAAAACATTTACAAGTGAATTATTCAAAAATAAATTTCCAGTTGATACCTACAAAATTACTGTTGGATCACTTGATACAATTGGCGATTTATTAGACAAAACATTGGAAGCAATGAAATTATCTACGCCAAAAACCAAATCGAAGAAAATTACTGCGATTGCTGATTTCTTAAAGAAAAAGCAAATGATGGGCGAATATCCTACAGTGATTTACGATGAGTGCGAGTATATGAAGCAACCAGCTTTATGCTCGATGAAAGAATTGTACGACGGCTTAATTGGGTACTCAGCACTTGTATTAATTGGTACAGATCAATTGCTTGACAACTTGGAGCATCTGCGCAAAAAGAATCGTTCTGGTATTCCTCAATTTTATCGTCGAATCAAATTTGGGATTAGAGAATTAAACCCTATCGATCGCAGTTTTGAGCAGTTCATACAATCTATTGAAGATAAAGAATTGAAAGTTTGGTTAAAAAAGAATTGCGCGAATTATGGTGAGTTGCACGATGTATTGGTTCCTGCAATGCGTGAAGCTGAACGATTAGGTGAACCATTAACATTATCACTTGTTAGAAAAATCTTAGGCATACAATAAAATGAAATTAAAACGCGCCTTGACTGTACAAAATGTACAGGATTTTAAAACAATAAAAATCAAATTCAAAGGTCGGTTTTATGATGTGTTTGGACATCCTCAGAATAAAGGACGATGGATTGTTTTAGGAAACTCTGGGAGTGGAAAATCGTCCTTTATGATGCAGTTGGCTAAGGAGTTCGCAAGAGAGGAGAAAGTCATTTATAATTTTCTTGAAGAGGATTTAGATGATGACAATGTAAAAGATCGCTTGACATTATTTCAAATGCACGATGTAGCTAAAAACTTTAGCATGGTATCAGAACCAATAGATGTTTTTACAGAACGCTTAAAAATGCGTAACAGTGCACAAGTAGTCATCATCGATAGTGCAATGTATTTCTTTCGAGGATTCACCTTTGATAAGTATTTAGAATTTACTCGTCAGTTTCCTAAAAAGCTGTTTGTTTTTACAGCTCACGGAAAAGGAACACAGCCTAGAACTGAATTTGAAACAAGTATTTATTATGATGCCACTCAAAAGGTATTTGTTAATGGATTTTTAGCCACGAACAAAGGTCGGAAATATGGACCAAATAATAAGTTTTTCATCGTCTGGCAAAAAGGCTTTGAAGATCTACAAGGAAAAAATAAAGAATTCGAAACCGATTAAAAACACTCAACAATGGACAAGACAACGGTTAAAATCAAAATTATTGCAGCACTTGGAATGGATTCAAGGCAATACAGAAACTTTACACGCGCCCTATTTGAATTATGGGCAACAGTGATCGCACGGCAACAAAACTTATTGTTGGAAAGTATTACCACAAATGCCTCATTATGGCAATGGTATTTGAATGAGTTTGAAATTATAGAACAACGATTTTATAACGAAAATAATGCTTATGTAGACGCTTTACTTGATGCAGCAATCTTAAATGATGTACTGGTGTCAATGACTGAGGAAATCGAAGAATATTATCCAAGTGCATTAATCAAAATGTATTGCAATGAAACGGACGATTACTAAAGTAGAAATAGCCTCAATTATAGTGCAATTAACACAATGGTTAGAATTAGAAAGTCCATTTCACTATATGTATATCGTGATTCATAATGAACTGAATAATTACAAAGCTCAATTGGCACTAATGGAAGAGCAAAACGAAAACGAATGGGATAATCAAGTCCCTACAGAATACTATAAACAATTAGAATGGACAGACGATACAGCGAGGATGATATTTTGTTGATCCTAAACTACGATACACACGGAAAAGAGTGTTTGACATTGACAGAAAGATGTCAATTGCACCAAGTATCAAACGATTTGCATTTTAATCGTCCAAGTACAATATCAGATCATCTGAAAGGCTTAATCGCTTTAATCCTTACAGAAATTAGTCATAGAAATTATGTGTATGTCAATGCGCACTACACATTAGATAAAGAAAAGCAACAATTATTATTAATACAAACATTTTAAATCATGTCACAGGAACCAAAATCAATCCCAACAGAAAACTTAGAATCATTATTTTATTTATCAGTAAAAACGAATAAAAATGGTGAGTCACAATCTCAAGTACAATTACATGGAGAGAGCATTAAAATAATGTCAGATTTAGTATGTGTAATACTTTCAGAACCAGAAGTTGAACACTTCTTAAAAAATGCTATAAAAGCCGCTAAAGGATTTAAAAAACACGATCCATCGGCAGTGAGAAAATTAAGAAACCGAGCAAAAGAACAAAAATAAGCCATGACAGCAATAGACTACTCACAGATGAGTGAGGCGGATTTGAAAGCCGCATTGAAAGCCAAACAAGAACAACGAAACGTAGATCGCGAAGCGTATAAGAATCTAGTCGATGAAACCGTGCCAAGTTTGGTTGAGAAAATAAAAGATTTATCTCTTTTATTATCCGAAGTGAAAGCTGATATATATAGTGCTTTTGAAGATTTGTTGAAATTGAAATTTGACATCTATGATGTTAAAGAAGAGCAACAAAGTCACACATTTACAACATCGAAATCTAATCTTTCAGTTTCGATTGGTTATAATGTTAATGATGGATGGGACGATACTGTAAATAGTGGAATTGCAAAGATTAATGAATATATCAAATCTTTGGCGACGGAAGGAAATAAGGATACCATTACAATTATTAATCAATTGTTGAAACGTGATGATAAAGGACATTTAAAAAGTTCACGAGTATTAGAGTTAGCAGCCTTAGCAACTAAATTGCAAAATCCGATTTTTTCGGATGCCGTAGAAATTATAAAAAATGCTTACCGACCTGTACGTTCATCATTTTTTGTAAAAGCTTGGGAAATTGATAAAGCAGGAAATAAAGTGTATTTCCCTTTGAGTATTTCATCAGTTCCTTTCCCAGAAAATTTCGATTACTCATTTGTAATACCAACTGCCGATGAGCAATAATCAAATAATCTCACTTGTATTATACAGCGTCATTGTGGCGCTGTTAATCTACAAAACAATCAAAAATAGTAATAATCAAAACAACGATTAAAATGCCAATCACAATATCAAAATTAACAGATCAAGGATTCTTGGTAAATGGCAAAGCAGTTTATCAAAATTTGGACGGCGTTTGGAAACCCGAAACGAAGTTAGAATACTTCGAGCTACATGCTTTTAAACAGCATTTAAAAAGTGTTTATCCAAGTGGACAAAATGTAATTCAAAATTAATATCATTATGAAAAAGTCAAGTTTTTTAGTAGGTATAATCTATATTTTAGGATGGATTTATCTAATTATATCATGGATAGTTAATCTTGTAAAATTCATCAATTGTGATTTTTCATCACCTTACAAAGATGAAATAATTCATGGCTTAGGGATTTTTATAGCTCCTATATCTATGATTACATGCTGGTTTTAGTATGAAAACTAAACCACAATTAATCCAACACTTAATGACAATAGTGTCACAGAAGTACAGCGACCGCAATGCGCGGTTGACTGACTTCGGTAAAATACTCGGTTATAAAGTCATTTCAACTACAGATTTAACCGAAATAGAATTGAGCGAATTAATTCATTGCTACACAACAGGCGAATTGCCAAATCCATCTATTTATGCATACTTCGAGAAAGAAAATCCACAACACACCAAAGTTTTATCATTAGCCTTACAATTGGGTTGGCGTAGTGAATCCAACCCAAAATATGCTAATCTACACATCTTAGGTTGTTGGTTAAAAAGCTTTAGAAGTCCAGTAACCAAACCACTCAAAACAATGAAACCGCAAGAAGTTAGCAAAGTAATATTCGCATTAGAACAAATGGTAATTAAAAAATTTAGAAGATGAAAATATTAAACTTACATGCTGGTATTGGAGGTAATCGGAAAAAATGGAAAGGACACCAGGTTACAGCTATTGAAATAGATGTTGATACCGCTGAAATTTATAGAAATTTATATCCAGAAGATGAAGTAATTGTGTGTGATGCAATGTCTTTTTTATTAGAAAACTATAATAAATACGATTTTATTTGGTCAAGTCCGCCATGTCCTACACACAGCAGAATTAATACAACTATTGTATCTAGTGGTCAGCAAAAACCGCGTTTTGCTGATATGCAGCTATATCAGATTATAATTTTTTTATCACAATGGTATAAAGGCAAGTTTGTGGTTGAAAATGTAATTCCTTACTATGAAGTACTTATCCCGGCTAAAAAAATTGATCGACATCTATATTGGGCAAATTTTGCGATTGGAAGTTTTGATGTCACAAAAAAACCAAATCATGAAACTGCTACAGTTAAAGATTTAGAAGAGTTTTATAATGTCGATTTGTCAGAATTTAATCCAAAGGGTGTAAATACTAAATTAAAAATGCTCAGAAATATGGTTCATCCTGATATTGGAGAATACATTTTGAACTGTGCATTAGGAATTATCTATAAAGAAAATGTAAATCAATTAGAGATTTTTTAATATGCAAAAAGTAGAATTAAAAATGACAATTTTATAAAATTGCTATAATTATGACAAAAGAAAAGCAATTCATCAATAAAATAGCCAATTTAGAAGTTGGCTATTTACCAACAGTTGGCGAATTTGAACAATTGATTTTACAAGCTCGTCAATTGCAATCTAAGTCAAGTATTCATCCAGAGGCAACAGATGTTTTAGATTATTTAAACAAACTCGCAAAACGTCGATTTTCAGCACGTAGAAGTAATCTTATATACATCAATGCTCGTTTGCAGGAAGGCATCACCGCTCAACAATTAAAACAGGTGATAGAATTAAAAGTTTATCAATGGGCAAATGATTACACCATGAAAGCGCATCTTAACCCAGAAACCTTATTTCGACCGTCTAAGATTGAAAAGTATTTGCAAGAAGTAGAAGATATAGAGAAGAATCCACAAAAATTCAAACAGCATGTCGAACGAAATCACCAAGAAGAAAAGCGACAACGCGATCGTGACTTCAACCCATTGGCAGACTGATTTTTTTTCAAAAAGCATTGATGATATAAATGGACGATCAATGGTGATTCTCGAAAAGGAATCCTCCATTGTTTTGGCAGAAACAATCGAATATCGAAAGTTAAACAGTTTATTACGTGCTGATGATGGACTTTCCAAAAAACAAGTTTTACAGATTTTACAAATCGCTATTCTCAATACGGCACGTTCTTTCAAATATTCCGAAAATATGACTTTCATGCAGTCTTCTGTTTTAGCTGAGGATCTACTCGATAAAATGAAATATGAAAGTTTAGAAGATGTATTGTTGATGCTAAAAATGGGGCGACGTGGCGAACTTGGTTCTAACAAAGGTCGGTTTGATAGTGATGTTCTATTTACGCTCTTTCTGCCTGCTTACAATGAGATCAAAAGTTTGCAATGGGATGAGAAAATTCGGATTGAAAAGTTGGAACGAGAAAAAAAAGAAAAAGAGGATTTAGCAGCGCCTCGCGATTCGAATACTGATTATGTTGACCAGTTGCATAAAGCTTGGAAAGATTCTCAGAAACCAAAAGTTTTGACAACGAAATCATCAGTACCAGAGAATAACGATCATGTACAATTTATGTTTAATCTTAAAATGATTGTTAGCTCGATGACGAACTCGGAACTACGTACAGAAATGATCCGAGCGAAAAATAATAAGGCGTTTGATGCCTATGAGATTTACGAATTGGAATTAAATAGTAGAAAATAAAATGGGATATATAAAACATCACACAATTGTAGTTACTTCTTTTGACTTTGAAAAAGTAAAAGAAGTTCATAAAAAAGCACAAGAAATTTTTGTAGAAAAATGTGCACACGAAAATGGAGTTATTCAGAAAATTATTGCGAGCGGATTAATAAGTCCTATCATTGAAGGAATGGCAAATTCTCAATTTAGTTTTTTCATCGCTCCAGATGGTTCAAAGGAAGGTTGGGGTACTTCAAAAGATGCAGACGTTGCAAGAAAAGAGTTTTTAGACTGGTTAGATAAAAATAATGCTTACTGTGATTACTTCGAAGTAAGATTCGGAGGCGATGATGAAGATTATCGTATTACAAGATCATTAGAAACATATTTGAATGATGAAACTGAATAAAGAACTATTCACAAAGCTGAATGATGCTAAGAAAAAAGCTGACGAAAAAGCGATGCATATTGATTTAGCTATCGAAAGTTTACAGAAAATCTGCGATCATGAATGGGAATCAGATCCGTTAGCTTACCAAGAACCACCCAGTTGTAAAATATGTGGTGAGGTTTTAGAAAACAAACATGTTGATAAAGACTACTCAAATGAGTAGTCTTTTTTGTTTATTAATGTTGTAAATTAGCAACTTAAACAAATACTATGAAAAAAATATATCTATTTCTATTCTTTCTGTCTTCTATGTTTGTTTTTTCTCAAGAATTCAGACTAAACCAAGATTCAAAAAATAAACTTGGAAAAATAGATAAGGAGCTACTTAATAAGGTTTTATTTATTGAACATTTTTTAAATGAAAAAAACGATCCTTATTTTTCTGTTTTGTATAATTATTTGAATACTGCTAATTTAACATCAAAACAATTAGAGAAATTCAATACATTGGTTTGTGTAGAATGTTACAAACGTGAATGGGACGCTATTTTATTAGATAATAAAAATAAATCATTAGCTGAAAAAAGAATATTCGATAGTATCCGAAATGAAAAAAATGAATTACGTCGAATAGAAGAATTAAATAGAATAGAGTTTCAAAGAGTTTCTGAGGAAAATAATAAAAGAATACAGGATTCTATTAGAAGTACTCCATTATTTAGTAATCCTTATGATGCTATATATGCATCAGTTAATAAAATGAAACGTAACACTGAGTATTTGACAGTATTCAGAGGAATGGATTATAATTTTGCTGGTGGAAATTTTCAAAACTATATGCAACGTCGTTTTGGTTACGGAATTAGTAAAGATTATACATTAACATCTACTAAAATTATTGAAAATTATATTTCAAAAGTATCATCAACAGATCAAAAATTAAAAGTGGTATATAATGTTTCTGAAAGAAAGGATATTGTAGGTTATTATCCTGCTGACAAAGTGTATTTGATTAAAGATGTAATGATTACTGGAACAAATAATGAAGTTGTTAATTTGTTTATTAAATATTGGCCTAGTGAAATAAAAGTAGGCTCATATAAAGAAGGTATTATTGCAACAAAACAACTTTTAGGTGATAATATTCAATTAGAGGGATATAAAGGTAATTATAGGATATATATAACAAAAGGTAATATGGATGTAAATTATGAAACATCTTGGGGTATTAATAAACTAAAATAATAAAAGCCACTCAAATGAGTGGCTTTTATTATTTAGAAAATTCACTTTTCTCGTTAGGTATCAATAATTGCATTCAAATTAAATATTTGTTATCTTGCAACTATCTACACAAACAGCCATGCCAACATTTGATAATACTAAAATACGCTACCGATTAATCAAAGAACTGTATCGTAAACATGCGCATCCAGATATTCCATTAACGCGAACGTTTAAAAAACACGTGAAACCTGTTTATCCGATTTCACGTGCTACATTATACAAAATCCTTAATACACCTGATGAAGATTTGAGGTTTTAAAAAGATTTTAAAAACTTTTTAAACATCGTGAGCAGCTAAAGTGTAGATGATACGATGTTCTTGCATTCCGTCCGTTCTGCGAACTCTCTTCCCACCTGTACGAACTAACTTCCCATTTCCTACAATTTGCCCTTGTAATAACTTATGAGCATCTTCGATTAATTCATAAATCAACCACGCTTTATCGCGTTGCAATTGTGGTGCGTTTGCTGATGTATTGGTAATTTTTAATGTAGCAATCGTCAACTCAATATTTATTGTTGCTTCTTGTCGCAATGTTGGTGTTTGTCGGTAATCATTCCCTAAATTACTGTAAGCTGCGTTGTCACAATCAATCAATGCACATGGATATTTTACAGGTGGTTGTGGTAAATTTAGTTGTCCCCAGTTTTCGTCAACATAAGCAAACTTTGCTTTTAGTTTGGTTTGTATTTCTTCTAAAAAAGTTTTCATTATTGTGGTGTAAATTCGTTAAATAAATCACGTTCTATTTCTTGAAAATTCTCATCTATAACATCTTTTATAAAATCATCAACTTGTGGATGATCTCCGATAAATTGTCGTTGTGTAATTTCTATTTTAGATCCAATAGGTTTTAAAGCCATTGCTTTCCAAATTGCCGCTTGTCCTGCTATTTGAGTATTCCAAGCGTTTGGCATATCAGCAGATGTTTTGTTTTCGTAATATTTTGCCCAAAAATATTTTTTCATTTTTGCTGTTACTGGAATTTTCCCACCTTCATTGTGAATGCTGGCATAAGGTAAATTTGAAGTAAAAACAACGCCATCGCCTTGTATGGTTGAATTGATGGAACTTCGTAAATTACCAGAACGCATCATTAATGATCCGTTATGATTCTGCCATTTTGTTTCGTCCCATTGTTCATCAAAAAATGCTTTTCGTTCAAAGTTTTTATCAAATTCATCAGTTGCCTCAATCTGTACATCTTGTAAAATTTGTTGAAAATATTCGATTATCGGTTTCATATTGAATTATTTTGTAATTTTGTGATTATGTCGAAAATTGATTATACATATCAGAATCTTGATCTAAGAAAAATTACTCAGAATGATTTAGCTGTTTTGCTAAAACTTAATCCTGTTATGATTTCTACTGATCCATCATCCAAAACAGACGAAAGGGTTTTGGGACTTTTTTGTTTTGCTGAGTTACACAATTTAGGTGACTTAATGAGACAATTAAATTCTATTTATCCTTCTTAGTTTTTTCAAGTCCTTTTAAAACTTTTTTGTTGTGTTCTAAGATTGCATTGAAATCTTTCTCACTATAATCTTTAGCCCATTTTAGTAAGCTATCATAAGTTTTTGCTTTTAACTTATATGCTGAATGATCTGATATTGCATTTTTTAAATATTTTTGTTGAAGTTTGTAATCACCTTCAATCAAATTCTTCTTAACATCAGATAATACTTTGCTTTCGTCAGCATCTACAAAACGAATTAAACTATCAAAGTTTCTTACCATTGTATTGTATCCTGTATTCTTTCTATCTGACATTAGAATTTCATGATTTAATTTTCCACCCATTTTTTTCATAAAATCAGGTAAAGTTTTACGTGATACAAATTCATTAGCAAGCTCCATATATCTTGTTTCTGTCGAAGTTAAAAGATTCGAATAATGAATACCTTTTTTGTTCGAGTTATGCATGATTTCATGATAATATGTACCAAATGCTCTTTCTTGTTCAAATGTTGTAGGTATATTGTTGTTAATATTATTTATACCTCCTATCAGATCATCAATGATATTTTGTCTAAGGTTTATAGTACCATTCATGTCTGTGTTTCCATTAATGTCTTCCCGTAATGTTAGATTAACTTTCTTAAATCCTCGATGGAATAATTCTGGATTTTTATTTGATAAATCATTAGTGAAATTGCTTAGATCTTCAACCGTTTTTAATTTCTCAACATCATTTTTCTTAATTAACTCGTTTATAACTTCTTTTTTCACCTTATCAGCATCCTTGACTTTGTTGTATGGATGATTTGGAGGAAAAACACGTTGTTGTTTACCAGAATTAAAACGGAAAATTTCTAAACGATTCTTATTGTCTTTACCTATTTGAGTTGTCGCAATATCACCAGCTTTTAAAGCGTTTTCTTCGTTGGTTGCAGGATATTTTCTTGCGCGAACTTGTACAGCATTACAACGACAGCGCCATCCATTCGGCGGGTAGAACTTGTCCCAAAAAGGATTGTTCATTGGTAAAGTAATCCCATGCAAAGGCTGATGAGAGATACGAACTTTATCATCTTGTGCCGTTCTGTATTGCAAATTATAACGATCGCTTTCTACATAGTTTTGCCATTTTTCACCCATTTGCACCGATGAAACGGCGAATTGATATTCGGCTTGTAAATAGTTTTCGTTATATAAACCATTGATTTTGGCAATATCTAATTTGAATCGATCAAAGGATTTTATTTTGCCGTCATCAGTTAATAATAAACTACCAGCTTCCTGTAATTGTGCATGCGTGCGTAGATGCGAAAAAATGAAAATATCATTCTTAAAAGCATCTTTCATAAAACCAGTAACATTGTTATCTGTAACCGCTTTACTTAAGAAACTATTCGTTTTATTAATTAAATTCTTATACGGTTCCTGGTCCAAATCTTTGTAATTGTATGAACCTTGCGCATGCAAATGTTTTAAGGCTTCTAAACCTGCTTTGATTACATCATCTACGCTGTTGTAATTTGCTGCAAGATTAATGATCGTATCATTTTTACAATCTTCGCAATCGCAGTTATATAAATCATCTATGCGTAAGTGTAATGACTTATAATATACTTGCGGGCTGATAGGTCGTAATCTGTCAGCCCTTAGACGAAAAAACCATCATCAGCAGATAATTTTTCTTGTTGTACAGGTGTTGCACTTTCTCTTTCGCCTGTTATTTTTATTCCAAATTTTTCTTTTACCCATTCAGGATCTACAGTAAAATGATTTAAAGCCTGTACGGTCATTTTCCATAGTTCTTCCGTGTCTTCTGCGATTTCGTATTGAAAAATATAGTTTTCAGGAACTACACCAATTCGCGCTAATGCAGGCATTACACGGGTATTCATATACATCTCAACCATTGCCATATCAGCCATGACTAATTTTTTCAAAGTATCTTGACCTGCACGCTCTTTGCCATAGCTTCCATTTTGCGTGTCTTGTCCTAAAACAGCTCCGTTTAAGGCTATTGAAATTTCATTCGTACATAAACGAATTAAGTTATTGTAAACATCACCATTTGTTTGTACGCCTTGTGCCCATTGAAATTCCTCGGTACTATCTATGATAAACCAAGCTGCCGCACCCATCTGTTGCATCATCTTTTTACCACGTGCTAATGCTTGTGGGTCCTGCGTGTCTGTTTTCATTACACGTGGTGGAATACCATATATTTCGCACAATTCTGACCAACACGATTGCGCAAACTTTTTGAACAAAACATGTGGTACAATTTTATTTAAAAGTCCTAAGTCATCGTTTTTTCCAAACTCTAAAATCCATGTTCCATATTCTTCTAAACCTCTATAATCGATTTTTTCAGCATCATTGTAATTTTTAACAAACCAACCTTTTTTTGCAATGATATTTTGACGAGGAATTAGTGTAGATTTTAATAAATTTTCACCTGTTGTATTATCCCAATCCAATTCAATAACACTATGTCCAAAAAAACGTGTGTAGACTATTTGACGAATGATTTCGTTGATAAACTCTGCATTTTGCAATTCCTCTGTTAGATCTACATCAATATCACCACCTTTTGGTCGAAGATTGAAATTTGCAGAAATTGCCTCTAGGGTTCTGTTTTCAATTTGAGATGTAACAGTTGTATCGTTCATTACATCATCGTACAAATTGTATAACAAGTAAGACATTGGAAATTCAACAGCTTTGATAGCATTCTCAGCCATACGCCATTTTGAAATATCTTGACGTGTTTGGAAAACATATTGCTCAACCAATTGCGTGCTCAATTTTGCACGTTGCTGTTGCTGTTGTTTTGGTTGAGTTCTTTTATTTCGATTTCTTCTTGCCATGATTATTCGTAATTAAATTTTTCACGCGAACCATACATAAAAGGATAAGTGTCTTCGATGTTTTCGTCGTCTGGATTAACTGGAGGTTTTATTTGTGGCAAACTATCCAATGAGATGTCGCCTTTTGCTAATTGATTAAGGTATTTAATCGCTCTATCATAGCGTTCTTTCGCTTGTTCATATAGAATATCAACATTAGCTAAATCAATGATGTGCCATTTCGCAATGATGATGCAATGAGATAAGATCAAAGCATTTCGTTTAGTTCCTGTAGCTGAGAAAATAGCATCTAAATCGTATTTTAATCGACCGTCTTGCCATTCTTTTTTATTGTTCGCGGCTAAATATGAACGACATTCATCTTCTGCCGCTTGCAAGGCTTGATGTACAATTGCATCATCACCTTCTGTAATATCTTCAACTTGATAATTGTATATGTTGTTTTTTAGATCTTCTTTTTGTAAAAACATTTTAAAAAGGTTTTAATTAGTATTTTCTGCTTTCAACTGTCCCAACCGCATAGTCTGTATTTTGTTTTGTTACTCGGTTTTCGATTAACCAAACACCACCTTCCCACATATCTGGACCATCCATTTCTTTGCAGTCCTCCGAAACTGCTAACATTTGCTCTACAAACAATTGCATGTGTGGATTGTCTTTTTCAGCTTCGTTGCAGTATAATTGACCGCTGTTATGTTTTGGTTCTAATGTTCCTTCTATACGCTCGAATTTTGCTGGTTTTTTACGTTTATCGGGACGAATAGGAATGCGATATTTTGTCCGTTGATAAAATTGATTGACTAATGGAACCAACACTTGTGTGTAATGAGGATCTTGCAAAGAGTTATTCTCAACGTAGACACGTTTAGGATCTATCTTTCGAAAATCTAAATACAAACATGCTTGTGATAACCAATTGACAAACTCTGCATTGGTAGCATGACCTAACCATACTTTATATAAATAGTATTCGCCAGCTTTATAGCCAATTACTCCAACTGCTTTGGTTGAGTTTTTGGCTTTTGTGTTATTTGATGGTGATGGATCTCCATATATCAATACTTTTTCGCAATGACGTAACTGAGGTAATTTTTTGAAATGAACTTCTTTAAATGTTGTTCCTTCTGATTGTGGATCATTGAAATACTCTTTTTTCGCTGATGATGTTGGCATTAATGATAATACACGGTCAATAGCTGCCTCAGTATTTTTTTGTGGCCATGTTGATTTTCCGTGTTTATCTCGAATATTAACGATGTCCCATTTATCAGCCTTTTTTCCAAGCTCTGTAACAGTACAATATTTTGCGATGATGTTACCACAAACAATCATTAACAGAGGATTAGAGATAGAGCGCGTTGCATACAACGCCTCGAATACCCATTTTACTTTGTTTCCAATTCTGTCTTTATTTCGGCATTCTTCATCAGTGTCAATGTCATCAATCAAAATAACATCTGGACGAATTGCATCGTTACGTGTACCACGTGGCGACTGTCCTGCACCTAATGCACGAAAGGCTACACCGTTCTGCGTTTTGAACTCATCAGCTTCCCAATTGCCTATGCTTTGCTGTTTTCCATAATCGTTAATAATTCGATTATTACTTTCTAAAATAGCTTTGTATGGCAATAGTAAACGTGCTGCATTATCAAGCGTATTCGATACCATGATGATGTTTTTCTTTTTACCTGTTAAAACAAGTTTTAAGATTTCCATCATCGTACGTCCAGACTTCGATAATTCACGCGCCCACGAACGCACTTCGAACCAGTCAGGATTTTGCATCACTCGTTTGGTCGCTTTCTTGTGAAATGGTGCAGGTTCTGAGGTGTAGAAATTTGGAAAATAATATTTAAACCACGCCTCGTCATCTTTTTCTAACGCTTCGATTCGGCGTTGTTTTTCGATTGGCGTCTCATTCAAATCAACAGGCGTTGCAAGGCTGATATTCTTTTTGAATTTCTGCCATTGCTCCAGATACTGTTTGTCGGTTAGTTTTCTTTTCTTCGCCATTATAAAACTTTTATAAAACCGTCGTCCAAATCTTTTCGACTTATTGTTAATTGTTCTGAGCTGTCATCTTCTGCAACCAGCGTAATTTTACTATCTGAAATTTTTTTACGTTTGTAATATTCCCAACCGTAAATGCTCCAAGATCCGTTACGATATTCGTGCGCAATGCCTACATGAAATACCTCTTTGCTATGGAAAAATTCGCGTTGTTTTTGTGTGAATTTCTTAGCCATTACATACGAGTTTGAATGAATAAATCAGACCAGTGCGTTACTTGTTGTGCGAGTTCGGGGTGATGTACTTGAAGGAATTCAATAAACTTGATCTGTGTATCGATTACTTCGCCAACGCCAGTTTCAACCTCTAATGCTTTAATGGAATTTGCTAATTTGATTAAGATGTCTGTTTGCTGACTTGTCGCTAAATCATCACCTATTTTCAATTGCCACAACTCCATTTGTCGTTGTAGATTGTTAATGATTGATGAACGTGTCGTAGTTAATGCAGATCTCAATGAATCCCAATTCTCATCATCTTTCCATTTCCCTATCGTTTTGGTTGTTACATCAACTTTTGCTGAAATTTGACTAAGGTTTAATCCGTGTTGTGTATACAGGATTTTTGCGAATTCTTTCGCTTGTGTTTTCTTCAATCCCATTTCGTCATTTTCGAACAAATTTGATTGACTTATACCTTATTATTTTATGAAGTGTCGAAGTTCTAGACACTATTGTAAACCTCTTAAACAGTAGTGTTTTATTAGTTTACAACTTGCATTTGATTGATTCGTAAACCGCTAATCTTTGTGGTCAATAATCGAAAGAATGTCAAAAGTAAAATTCATATTAAACGATGAAACAAAAGTTAACCAGAAAGGTTTCCGTATTCTAAATGCGGGACTTGATCTGGAACGATTCAAAGCTAATCCTGTCATCTTAGGTGAGCATTTTAATTCTATTTCTGGTGTAATTGGTCGATGGATTAATATTCAAATCGAAGGACATTTATTAACCGCAGAACCTGAATTTGACTTGAAGTCTGAAATGGGTAAAAAAGTCGCTCAACAAGTAGAAGATGGTTTTGTTCGTGCATGTTCTTTGGGTGTAGATCCAATCACTCGCGACAACTTTATGGTAGAACCTTCTGGTACATTAGTCTTAATGCGTGGAGAGGTTTACGAGGCTTCAATTGTAGCAATTCCAAACAATGCCAAAGCTTTAATCAAATTATTTGCTTCAACTGAAAATATGACTTCTGAGGCAGAAAACGAACTATTCAAACAAATTAAAAATCATAATCCAATGAACAAGATTTTATTATCAGCTACGGCTGCATATATCGCTTTGGGCTACTCAGAAGCAAAAGAGTTGACAGCTAATGAAGTTGAAGCGGGTATTTTAAAATTAAAAGCTGATTTAGATTCAGCTAAGACAGAACGAGATACTTACAAAGAGAAGTATGAAAAATTGAATGAAGCTCAAAAAGCTGAAAAAATTCAATTAGCGGCATCATTAGTTGATGAAGCTGTAAAGGCTGGTAAAATCGATGCAACTAAAAAAGCCGAATATCAAGAATTAGCCTTGTTAAAACCTGAATTATTCCAAGAAATTTTTGGAAAGAAAGCAGGTAAACAAAATCTATCTGCAACAATTGAGACAGAAGGTGCATCAACTGTTCAAAGTCTTGATGATTTCTTGAAGTTATCATTTACCGCTCAAATGGAATTCAAAACGAATTTCCCAGATGAGTATAAAAAAATCACTGAGTAATTAATAATAAAAACGAAATAAAATGCCAGCAAATTTTCCAGAAGCGTGGTCAAAAATAGTTCGCGAAAGATTGACATCTTTAACTAATGCACCTTGGTTGAAAGGTGTAGAAGAATTGGATGTAGAAGTAACAGTAATGGGAGAAGGCTCTGCTAGTGAGCAGAATTTGATTCACATACCTATTGCTTTGGTTGATCCAAAAGTATTAATTGATAATACTACTTACCCATTGCAAGTTGTGTCTTACGATGATACAGGTGTAACACTTCGATTAAGAAAATTCCAAACAGAACCAACATCAGTGTCTGATGATCAGATTGAAGGAGCATCTTATTCTAAAATTGATACAACAACACGTGGACACGTTAGAAATATCATCGAAAGTAAGTATCAAATTGCTATTCATGCATTAGCTCCAGATAATGATACAGCTACAACACCGATTGTTAAAAAATCTGACAATGCAAACGATGTCTACAAGTCAATTGTTGCGTTAAAAGACAAGTTCGATCAATTACAAGTTCCTGCGGAAGGACGTGTTTTGGTGTTGTCTTCTGACGATCATAATGCTTTATTGTTAGATCGTGAGCGATATGGTAATTTATTATCAAATATTAATACAGGCGAAACCGCTCCAGTAATTTCAGGGTTTAATGTGTTCACATATTTAGGTAATCCATATTTTACCACTGCTGGTGTAAAAAAAGCCTATGGCTCTATTCCAGACGTAACAGATGCGCGCGCAACTGTAGCTTTTTCTTTGTCTAATTCGGTTCAAAAAACAGGTAAAACAAAGCAATATTTCCGTGATTCATCTATTGATCCAGAAAATCAAACGAATGTGATTGCTTACCGTCACTACTTTATTGCTTGTCCTGTTGAAAAGAAATGGTTAGGAGCAATTATTTAATCAATTCATAACACCATGAACGAAATACTAATCACAGGTATTTTTTCTCTCGTTACAGGTGTTGGTGGGTGGTTTGTGGCAAGACGTAAAAATCTTGCCGAAACACAAGCCTCTGAATTGGATGTAGTCGAAAAATCTGTTAAGTATTATCGTGAAATGGTCGATGATTTAGGAAAGAGATTGAAAGACGCAACTAATGAATTAGCGGATGCTACCGAAAAACATCGCTTAGCTATTGATGAATTAACAGAGGCTAAGAATGAATTAAAATCGGTAAAAACTGAATTAAAAAGCCTTGAAAAGAAATTTGAGGATTTGGCACAAGAAAACCGCTATTTAGTAACTGAATTGAAGAAATACAAACAATTAAGAGTTAATTAATTTCAAAAAAAATACAATGTCACAAGATATTTTTAAAAAATACGAAGCACTTCAAGTCTATTACAAGACTGCGGATGGACAACCTTTTTTTCAAGAATCTGACGCACGTAATCATGCGAAAACGTTGGATAATAAAAAAGTAGAAACAGTTGAGCGTCCTATCGAAGAAATCGAAGGTAAAACAACAAAAGAAGTGAGAGAATATGCAATTAATGCGAAAGATTCTATCGCTTTGATTAAAGAAGCTACAACAGTTGAAGCATTAGAAGTTTTTGCTGATGATGAGCGTAAATCTGTTGTAGAGGCTTATGCAAAGAAGTTTGCAGAATTAAACGAGTCAACTGATGATTTAGGATCTGTAGAAGGTTCTGATGAAACTAATAAAGATTCTGAAGATGAGACCAAAGATTAATACAAAATTTGACAACGGAACAATTGGCGCAGTTGCGCCGTTGGCTGTTGGTTTACTTGGATTATTAGCCAGTGCGGTTGGAGTTGCTGAAACGTTTGTTTTAAACACACCATACTCGATTAAATCGGTTAATGATGCAAAGAAATTAGGTTTAGTCGATTCTATCGATAATCATCGATTGTATAAAACGATTTCTGAGTTTTACGATGAAGCTGGCGAAGGAACTGAGCTTTATGTTATGGGTATTCCCAAAACATCAAAGTTATCAGATTTCTTTAAAGCGGGTGTTCAAGACTTCTCGCCAGCAGAAAATTTATTAAATGCTGCAAATGGAGATATTCGAGGTTTAATCACTTCTTTTGATCCAGATGTTTCTGTTGTCTCAACTGTTACAGGTGGCATGGATGCTGATGTTTTGGAAGCTGCAAATGCTGCGCAATTGTTGTTCGAAAATTATTCTGCTAAAAAGTATGCGCCTTTCTTCACGATTTTAGAAGGTTACAATTTCTCAGGTTCTAAAGTCGAATTAACTGATTTGACAGCTTACGAATATGATTCTGTAGGAATTTTAATTGGTGATACTGAAACTCGCACAGGAACAACCGCAAGTAAAGGATCTGCAATTGGTGTAATTGGTGGGCGTATCGCGAGATCTTATGTTCGTGAAAACATTGGTAAGCTTCGAAATGGGGCTTTGTCTGCAACTGAATTATTTATCAATGATACACCTGTTGAAAATTATGATACAGAAGCATTATACGATAAAGGTTACATCACATTTGTAACGCATCAAGGGCGTACAGGTTATTACTTTATTGATGATCCATTGGCATGTGCTGAGGATAATGATTACCATTATTTATCTCGTAGACGTACAATCAACGAAGCGTACAGATTAGCATATCAAGCGAATCTTGATTATTTATTGGATGAAGTTCCTGTAAATGCAGACGGTACTATTAACGCAGCTTATGCGAAATCTATCGAACAAGCTGTAGAATCGAAAATCATTGCAACGATCGGAGATGATCTTCAAAATATTGATGGCGATTATGGTGTAAAATGTTTTGTCGATGCTTCACAAAAAATTGTTCAAAACTCAAAACTTTCTGAGGTAGTACGTATTCGTCCATGGGGTTACAACAGATGGATTGATGTTTTAGTTGGTTATGAAATTCAAAATTAAAAATCATGTTTAACAGTAGAGAATACGAATGGGCAGATATTACGGTCATTTTAGGCGGTCGAGATCTGACAAAAATTCGAGCAGTAAAATATAAAGAAGCTCGCGAAAAAGAACCTGTTTATGCAAAAGGTCGTAAGCCTATAGCTATTCAAAGTGGAAATGATGCGTATGATGGTGAAATCGCTCTATTACAATCAGAATATGAAGCATTGAAAAAAGCAGGTGGAGGTTCAATCATGGGATTAAGTCTTGATGCTGTTGTTTGTTATGGAAACCCAGCAGAGGGAAATGCTATTCAGACTGATAAGCTTTTCGGTATTCAATTTACAGAAGCTGAAAAAGATTGGGCGCAAGGCGATAAATTCAAAGAAATTAAATTGCCAATCTTGTTTTTAGATCTTAAATAACAACACTTTTTTTTAATATCCAAAAGGCTTTTAACTGCTGTTTAAAAGCAATGTAAAAGCCTTTTTTTCTTAGTGTCCCATTATTCATATTTATGCTTTAGTGCTGCACTTTAAAAAAATACTTTGATAGTTTAATTGGTAAAATAACGGTCTCCAAAACCGTAGTTCGAGGTTCGAATCCTTGTCATCGTGCAAATTTAATACTCAACAATTATGTCATTTACAAAAGAAAAAATCGCTGATTTGAAAGTTAAACACGGCGAAAATCTATTTATTATTAAGTCAGATAGTGGTGCACAATCTATCGTTCGTAAACCAACATTAAAAGAATTAGAAGCTTTACAAGGTTTATTGTCATCTGGTCAATTAATGACTTATAATATTGCTTTATATCGAACTTGCCTAGTTGAAGGTGATAAATTCGAAGATGAGAAGAACTATAAAGATTTAGTTGGTATGTCTGGAAAAATGGCAGAAATCATCGAGGTAGCAACTGCATCTGTGGAAAAGCTTTAGCGCAAGCCGAATTTGGCTGGCGTGAGCTTGCGCCTGACGAATTAGCCAGTGCACCTGTTCAATCGAAAAAAGTAAGTGAGCAAAGATATATGCGCTTACTTTTTGAATGGGTTGAAGAATTTCGTAAACACAACATTTCCCTCCAATATTATTTACATATCAATCCTTATGAGCTCGAACTAAATGAGTGGGCTCGTAAAGTGAAAGAATTAGAATGGATTCGTCAAGAAGAGGCGAAAGCAAATAAGACCTAATGAGTAATTTACTGCAATATACTATCCAATTGCGCGATCAAATGTCAAGCGTTTTAAACCGATTAAATGGTTCAACACGTACGACAAATAATACGCTAAACCAATTACAACGTGATACGTTGAATGGTTCGCGTGCTATGCGTGAGGCTGGTGCAAGTGCTAATATATTACGTCAAAAATTAGAACAATTACGAGGTCAACGCGAGTTTATTCGTACATCTGATGTTCAAAATATTCAACGCTACAATCGTGAAATGCAATTGTTAGAACGTCAGATTTCTCGTATTGAAAATACAGGTGGTCGTGGAATGGTTGGCGGTCTAATGGATGCGTTGAAATCTGCACCTTTTGGTGAAGTCTTAACCAATCCATTGTTTGTCGCGGGGGCTATTGGCGCAAAATCATTGAGTTTAGGTATTCAGCAAGATTTACAAAATACATCATTTGAAGTTTTATTAGGATCAAAGGAAGCTTCACAAAAGATGGTCGCTGATATTACAAAATATGGTATGGAAACACCATACGATAAAATGGGACTTGGCGAAGATGTAAAAACATTACTTGGTTTCGGTATCGCTGGTGAAAAAGTAATGCCTGTCTTGAAATCTATTGGTGACTTAGCGATGGGAGATGCTAATAAAATGCATTCATTAACATTGGCTTTTGCTCAAATGTCGAGTACAGGAAAATTGCAAGGTCAAGATTTGTTACAGATGATTAATGCTGGTTTTAATCCTTTGAATGAAATATCAAAGAAAACAGGTAAATCAATTGGACAATTAAAGAAAGAAATGGAAGATGGTTCTATTTCTTCTAAAATGGTTGAAGATGCATTTTACGCTGCAACTGGAGCTGGCGGACAGTTCCATGAAATGGCAAAAAAACAAGGTGAAACGCTTGGTGGTAAATGGGCTCAATTTCAAGATTTGGTTAATGAAAAACTCTTAGTGTTATATCAAGTTTTGGGACCTATCGCCACAAAAGGTTTAGAAGTCGCTAATATATTCATAGAGTTTGCAGCTAATGGACTTGGTAAAATGTTTACACTTATAAAAGATGGTAACCCATGGATGTGGGGATTAGTTACTGTTCTTGGTGCTTATGTTATTGGAATGGGCGCGGCAGTTGCGATTCAAAAAATAAAAACGGCGTGGGATTTTATTGCAACAGGTGGACTGTGGACACAAGTAACTGCATGGTGGAACTTAAATGCAGCAATGTATGCGAATCCTGTTGGTTTAATCATCGCTGGAGTTATTGCCTTAATTACATTAATTGGATATGTTATTTATAAAGTTGATGGTTGGGGCAAAGCATGGGAATATACTGTACAAGGTGCAAAACTGATTTGGGCAACTTATGTAAGTTATGTAAAAGCACAATTCAATACAATGGTTGGAGGAATTATGATTGGAATCAATAAAATTCAAATTGCTTGGTACAAATTCAAAAATGCAATTGGTTTAGGTGATAGTTCTCAAAATAATGCAATCATTGATGCATTAAATAATAATGTTGATACACAGAAAGAAAAAATAAAATCTTCTTGGAAAGAAGTTAAAGATAACGCGGTTGCAAGTGGTACAGCTTTTAAAAATGCGGCTGGTTCTCTTTCTTGGAATTCTGATCGTTCATTAGGTAATGTTGTTACTAAAATGCGCGATAAGTTAGGTATGGGAGGTTCTACTACTGGTGGAGGTATCGCACCGCCTAAGACAGGTTTAGGAACTGGAACTGTAGATACTAAACTTGATGGTAAAAAAGGTAAAAAAGGTGCTGAAAAAACTAATCAAGCTACTACAACAGGAGGTTCTAAATCAAATTACATTACAATTAATCTTGATGCTTTAATCAAAGGATTAACAATTAATAGCGAAAATTCTGACGATTCATCTAATCAATTACAAAATAAAACAACTGATGCTTTATTGCGTGTTTTGGCAATGGCAACTACAGCAGGTGCTTAATTATGAGATTTACAAACGAAAATATGTTGATTGCGAGTTTACTAGGTTCTAAGGTAGTCGAGCAAATTCCACGCTTTGAAAAAGTTGAAAATTATTTAGAAACACATGTAGGTGTTCCAATCCCTTTTTTGCCAATTCGAAACGAAGTTGTTGTACGTGATGCAGAACGTTTTGAACCACAAGAAGTTTGGAATGGTCCTAAACCAATCAGCGAAGAAAATCAGTTTTTCCCTTTTTCTTTTAAAAAAGAAACTGACAAGTCATGGTTCTTATTACCGTGGGAGCCAATGATAAATATAGAAGCTAAAAATATTATCGCAAAAAGATATGTAGCAAAACAGGGCAAATCAAATATTGGTTCAATAAAAGAACGCTGGGCGGCTGACGATTATGATATAACAATTACAGGAACTTTATTTGGTTTAAAAGAACGTGGAAAAGTTGAAGAAACTTATCCACGAAAAGATATGGAACGTTTACGTGATTATCTGTTAAGTGGTGAAGCTTTACAGGTGAATTGTGAGCCGTTGCAGATTTTGAATATCAATAGAATTGTGATTGAGACAATGAATTTTCCTTTTACGAAAGGTGAAAATGTACAAGCTTACGAGATCAAAGCTGTTAGCGATTTTGAATTTAATCTTTTAATTGAAAAGTAATGTATCAGTTAGATTGGGACATCCGATTTTTTACAGATGAAAAACAATTTCAATTGGGAATATTGGCAGAATGCGAGATAGTTAAATCTGTTGAAAATCTTGTCGATACGGCTACTATTATTTTGCCAGAAGCGATGTTGAACACTGTTTTTGATTTGCAGAAAAAAATAAAACGAGGTTCGGAGGTGCATATTTATTTAGGTTATAATGGAAATCTTGTAAAAGAATTTACAGGCTATGTTCGTCAGATTAATACGAATGATTCGAGTTTGCGATTTGAATGCGAAGATGCGCTTTTCTTATTTCGTAAAGGCGTAAAAGATGTACAGTTAATCAAAACAAAAGTATCTGTAATAGCTCAGTATCTCATCTCTCAATTAGGAGTTGATTATAAAATAAGTTGTGATTATGATATTACGTTTGACAAGTTTGTTATTCATCAAGCAACAGCTTATGAAGTGCTTAAAAAACTACAGGAAGAAACAAGTGCTAATATTTATTTCGATACCGAAAAAAAGACATTACACATTCATCCTCCATTTACAGAAAAGAGTGGAGATGTAATTTATGATTTGCATCAAAATGTCGAAAAATCATCTTTAGAATATAAAACATCCGAAGATCGTAAAATTGAAGTAACAGTAGAATCTGTTGATGCAAACGGAAAAGTTATCAGTTATACAACTGGGACAACAGGTGGTGAGAAACTTACAAAAAAAGTTTCTTCTATTGGTAAAGAGGGAATTATAATAATCGCAAAAAACGAATATACCAATCGTTTACAAGATGCTTACGAAGGTGATTTAACAGCATGGTTAATTCCATATTGTGAGCCAACATATACCGCTGAAATTCGTGATAAAGATTACCCTTATAAGCATGGGTTTTATTATGTGAAAGCGACAAAAGTAAATTTCTCTCAAAGTGGAGGAATTCGAACAATAACACCAGGAATAAAATTAAGCTAATGGATTTTGTAGAAGTAAAACGATTGATTCGAGACATAGTCGGTGCAGTCCCAAATTTGCCTATTCAAGCAATAGTTACAAAAGTGGATGATTTTACAATTTCTGCAAAAATTGGCGATTTAGAAATAGATAATATTCTGCTAAAAACGCAAGTAGAAAATAACGACAATTTTATGGTGCAACGCCCTAAAATTGGAAGTCCTGTTACATTGTTGAGTGTTGATGGTACTTTAAACTCTTTGCAAGTAGTGAAAATCAACGAAGTTGAAGAGTTTGAGTATCATCATAACGGACTAACAATTAAACTGGATGGAAAAGATGGTAAACTAATCGTTAAAAACAATGAAGTCAATTTATATCAATTGATGACAGACTTAGCAACGATAGTTAAACAATTAAAAGTTTACACGGCTGTGGGGCCTTCTGGGACACCTTTACCCGATACAATTGCTCGAGTAGAACTATTTGAAAAAGATTTTAAACAACTTTTAAAACCTTCTTAAAATGGCATTAAATAAAGCAGATCTAAAAAATAATATTATCACTATTATGCAAGATATGATGAAGCGTGAAGAAACTTCAATTGAGGAATTTGCAGAGCGTTTAGCTAGCGTTATTGATGTTTATGTAAAAGATGCAGAAATAGTGTATAAAACTGGTTTAACGTCAGCAACAGGTGGTGTAGTTACAGGAACTTTTGAAGGTAATCTTAAATAATATGAAAAGTAAAGCGACAGGTATACAGTATATCGATAATCAAGATCAAGGCGAAATTTTCGATTTGAAAATAGATGTTGTTCGTGATGAAAATGGACAGATTTTGAGTGGTTTGGTTTTCGGATCCACACAACACCAAAATGAAGCCAGTATACTTATCGCTCGTAAAGGTGAATATAAGTTAAATCCATTGCTTGGTGTTGGTATTGGTGATGCTTTGTTGGGTGAAAATCTATTAGAATATCGTCATAAAATACGCGAGCATTTCGCTTCAGATGGTTTAAATGTCAAACATTTAGATTTCTATAATCTTAAAAACTTTTCAATAGATGCAGAATACGAGTAAAGTACAGCAAGGACAAAGTTTTATAGATAAGACTTTGGAGCTAACAGGAAGTGTCGAAAGTTTGCTTGAAATGGCAATTTTAAATAATGTTTCAATTACTGATGATGTCTCAATTGGTAAAGAAATTTTAGGAACTCAAATATTGAAAAATAGCATAGTTGAAGGTTTGACGAATGAGTTAATCGCAACTAAAATAACTTCTGATATTAATCAAGTTATACCAGAAGATTTAGGAATCGGAAAAATGGCTATAGAATCAACATTTATAGTAAGATAATGAGAGTAATCAGTGATATAAAGTTAGCAATTACAAAAAGTTTCATTGCAAACGAAACTTTTGCCAAAATATATGGTTTAGATCAATCAAAATCATTTGAAGATCAATTTTCGAAAGTGAGTTTTGAAAGTGTTTTGTTTGACATCATGTCAATAGCTATCTATGCTTTTGAAGTGATATTAGACAAGCATTACAGCGATGTTACACAAAAGTTGACTGAGGAAAAAGCACACACAGCACGATGGTACCGTTCCAAAGCTTTGGCGTTTCAATTTGGATTTGATTTAGTGGTTGATTCGGACGAATTCAATAACACAAATTATACAACTGAACAAATTTCAGAATCAAAAATTGTGAAATATGCAGCGGTTGTAGAAGCTGAGAATGATAGTCGTTTGATTGTGAAAATTGCTGGCGAAACGGATGGCGAATTAAATCGATTAAACGAGCAACAAGTAGCATCATTTAAAACATATATGCAGGAAATTCGAGATGCAGGCGTTAAGCTCACGGTTATCAATTACGAAGCTGATAAGTTGTTTTTGGACTTGCAAATCAATTATGATCCGTTGGTTTTATCTGCGAATGGTCAACATTTAATCAATGCAAATTATCCTATTGTGGATGCAATTAAAGCTTATATGAAAGAATTGCCTTTCAACGGAGAGTTGGTTCTTGCACATTTGGTTGATAAACTTCAACAAGTTGAAGGGGTTTTGATTCCAACAATAATGAGCGCATCTACATCATGGATTGATGAGAACACGAATAGTTATGGTGATGCGATTGGTATTGCTGTAAAAGCTATTCCTGTTAGTGGATATTTTAAAGTAGAATCCTTTGATAATATTCGTTATGTGGTTTAAAATTTCCTTTGATAAGTTAGTTATTCAGTTGTTGCCAACGTTTTTGCGCAAACCTCGAATGATTGCTTTTATATCGCTTTTCTCAAACGAATTAACTAAGTTACATAATGCGTGGCTAGTGAAGAAAACAGCAGACGAAACGTGGTTAAATCATAACTCACAAGTCTGCAAACTAAGAAAAATTCTCAACGATGAATTTGATGATTTAGAAAGAAGAATTAAAATAACTGATGGACAACTCTACGAAAGAAAATATGTGTACACACTTGGCGAAAAGAAGCCAGTCAAATTGGGCAAACTCTACATTCGTCAAGCCACAGATTATGCGGACACGGGTATCGACTTTTTTGTTGTCGTGCCTGTCGAAATTAATATCGAACAAAACAAATACAAATTAGAAGCACTTATAAATAGGTACAAACTCGCTTCAAAACGCTATAAAATCATAAACAATGGATAAGGTAATATACGATCAAACAGAAGGTTTTCCACTCGATGTCAATATTCTTGATTTCGGACAAAAAGCCAATCAAATTACGCAACAATTAGGCGAAATCATTGCTCCATTGGCAATAGTAAAAGGCTGTTTAGAAAATGGAAATAATGTTAGTGATGGCTTAGTTTATATCAATGGCGAATTATTACCATTTAAAGGAGCTTTAAAACAAAATGTTGTTAGAATTGTTGAAGTATCTGAAAGTCGTGTTTTTGAGAATGGGAATAGTAAACCTGTTTTAGTCACTCGTTACGCAACTTTCGGTGCGGGTGCAGGAACTTCATACAATTGGACAGACTTTCACCGAACAATGTCAATCAAAGAAATTCAAAAACGATTGATGCCTGTAGGTTGTATTGTTTTGGATTATTACGGAAAGACTGAAGATATACCTGCTGGTTATCAATTATGCGACGGAACAAACGGCACACCTGATTTACGAGGTTTGTTCGTAGTTGGTTATGATAATCGTATAGAAGATTACGATACTATTGGTAAGATTGGCGGAGCAAAAGAAGTTACATTGACTACTGAGCAAATGCCAAAACATAAACATAGTGGTAGTACTTCTGATGCAGGTTCTCATTCGCATAATATGTTTACAAATGATGGGCAAACAAATGCTTATAGAGTACCGAATTCGGGCTCTACAATAGTTCCGTTCTTTCGGGATGGTTCTAATGCGAACGGTTATTCATTGTCAGCATCAGTCAATAATCTAAACGCAACTATAGGGATGACATCTAGTTCAGGTTCACACTCTCATAATATAGAAATCGACGAAATTGGTGGTAGTCAAGCCCACGAAAATAGACCGCCTTTTTATGTATTGGCGAAAATAATGTATAAAGGATAGATTATGGCATTAAATTACACAGATATAAATACGATTAAAAACTGGTTTAAAACTGGTTTGAAACCTACACAAAATCAATTCTGGTCAACGTGGGAAAGTTATTGGCATAAATCAGAATCTTTGCCAATTAGTTCTATTAATGGGCTTGGTGGGTTACTTGATGGAAAAGCAGAAGAAAATCACACGCATTCTGAATACGCTACAAACGATGCGACTTCGTTAACGGCTCAAAATATTACACAATGGCAAAATAAATTAGGAATAAATGATCTTGATTATGTAGTAATCCCAACAGAAGATGCAACAGTAGAAAGTCATCCGTATGTTGTTGTAATAGATAACGAAGGTAAATCAGCACGACGAAACGCAACTGATTTCGGTAAAGTAGATACGATTGACGGGATTGAAGCAGACGAAAATAAAGATGTAAAATTAGGAGCGGTTCGAAAATCTGAATCAAATACTGTAACAGCTGATTTTTCAATGCAGCAAGAAAATGGAGTATTTGTATCAATTGGATTAAACGGTTTAAAAGTTGGATTTGGTGGAATTACAGCCACTTATGGAACTACAAGTATTTATGTCGACAATTTAGTTCCAGAAGCCGCT